>JBKQTR010000447.1:0-19901 GCA_052143095.1 Allostellaceae bacterium | reverse complement strand
TATCGGCGCCATCCCCTATCTCTGGCCGCGGCTCAAATGCCCGGTCTATGCGACGCCCTTCACCGCCGCGGTGCTGCGCCAGAAGCTGATCGAGGCCGATCTCGAGCACGAGGTGCCGATCATCGAGGTGCCAATGTCCGGGCGGTTCTCGGTCGGGCCGTTCGAGATCGAGCTGGTGACGCTCACCCATTCGATCCCCGAGCCCAACGCCGTCGTGCTGCGCACGCCGCTCGGCACCGTGCTCCATACCGGCGACTGGAAGTTCGATCCCGACCCGCTGGTGGGCGAGCGCTCGGATCTCGAGCGGCTGCGCCAGCTCGGCGAGGACGGCGTCCTCGCCATGATCTGCGACAGCACCAACGCGCTGCGGCCGGGCGAGGCGGGCTCCGAGGCCGATGTGCGGCGCTCGCTCATCGAGCTCGTCGGGCGCTGCCGGCAGCGCGTCGTCATCGCTTGCTTCGCCTCGAACGTGGCGCGGGTCGAGTCTGCGGCGGCGGCGGCGATGGCGCATGACCGGCACGCCGCGCTGGTCGGGCGCTCGCTGTGGCGCATGGAGCACGCCGCGCGCGAGACGGGATATCTCGAGGAAGTGCCGCCCTTCCTCACCGACGAGGAGGCGGCCTATCTGCCGCGCGAGAAAGTGCTGCTGATCTGCACCGGCAGCCAAGGCGAGCCGCGCTCGGCGCTCGCCCGCATCGCCGACGACGATCATCCCGAGATCGTGCTCGAGCAGGGCGATACCGTGATCTTCTCCTCGCGCATGATTCCCGGCAACGAGCGCGCCATCGGCCGGCTGCAGAACCGGCTGGCGGCGCTCGGCGTCGAGCTCATCACCGAGCAGGACCATCTCGTCCATGTCTCGGGCCATCCGGCGCAGGACGAGCTCACCCGCATGTATCAGCTGGTGAGGCCGAGGATCGCCGTGCCGGTCCATGGCGAGACGCGGCATCTCCTGGCGCAGGCGCGGCTCGCCGAGCAGTGCCAGGTGCCGCAATCGGTGGTGACGCGCAACGGCGAGGTGGTGAGGCTGGCGCCGGGTCCCGCGGCGGTCATCGGCGAGGTGTCGACCGGCCGCCTCGTCGTCGACGGCAAGCGCCTGTTGCCGGTGGGCGGCGAAGCGTTGCGCTCGCGCCAGAAGATGACCTTCAACGGCGCCGCGCTCGCCACCATCGTCGTCGACCGCGAGGGCAGGCTGCAGGCGCCGCCGCAGGTGACGGTGCATGGGCTGGGCGGCGAGGAGGAGGACGCGGCGCTCACCGGCGAGCTGCGCCAGCGCGTGGCGCAGGCGATCGAGGAGCTCGAGCCGCGGGCGCGGCGCGACGACGCGGCGCTGCGCGAGGCGGCGCGGCTCGCCGTGCGGCGCTCGCTGCGCGCCTGGCATGGAAAAAAGCCGGTGACGGAAGTACATCTGGTGCGGATCTGAGAGGAGAGGCGGGATGATCGGCAGGCTCAACCACGTCGCCATCGTCGTACCGGATGTGAAACGGGCGGCGGCGGTCTATCACGAGACGCTGGGCGCCAAGGTGTCGGAGCCGGTGACCCTGCCGCCGCACGGCGTCACCGTCGTGTTCGTCGTCCTCGACAACACCAAGATCGAGCTGCTGGAGCCGTTCGGCGCGGACTCCCCGGTGCGCAACTTCCTCGAGCGCAACCCTGGCGGCGGCATGCATCACGTCTGCTACGAGGTGGCGGACATCATCGCTGCCCGCGACCGGCTCGTCGCCCAAGGGGCACGCGTGCTGGGCGATGGCGAGCCCAAGATCGGCGCCCATGACAAGCCGGTGCTGTTTCTACATCCCAAGGATTTCTGCGGCACCCTGGTGGAGCTCGAGCAGGTCTAGGAGCCCAGGCATGTCCTGGTTTCAGGGCATCGTCGCCTACATTATCATTTGGTGGATGGTGCTCTTTGCCGTCCTGCCGTTCGGCGTGCGGCCGCTGGAGAAGGGCGATATCGGCCATGCCGCCGGCGCCCCGGCCAATCCACGGCTGTGGCTCAAGGCCGGCACCACCACGCTGGTGGCGGGCGTCCTCTGGCTCGGCTTTTACGCCCTCGCCACCTCCGGCCTCATCAGCTTCCGCCAGCCATGAGCGCCGCCTATTGCCGGCACGCCCCCGGCCACCCCTTTCACGGTCCCTATCATGACGGCGAATACGGCTTCCCCGCGCGCGATGATGCGGTGCTGTTCGAGCGGCTGGTGCTGGAGATCAACCAGGCCGGCCTCTCCTGGCTCACCATCCTGGCAAAGCGCGCCGCTTTCGCCGAGGCTTTCGCCGGCTTCGACATTGACCGGGTCGCGCGTTTCGGTGCCCGCGATCACCGCCGGCTGATGGGTGATGCGCGCATCGTCCGCAACCGGCTCAAGATCGACGCCGCCATCGACAATGCCAAGCGCCTGCTGGCGATCCGCGACAGCCACGGCTCCTTCGCGGCCTGGCTCGACGCGCACCACCCGATGCCGAAAGCAGCCTGGGTCGGCCTCTTCAAGAAGACCTTCCGCTTTACCGGTGGCGAGATCGTCGGCGAGTTCCTGATGAGCCTTGGCTATCTCCCGGGCGCCCATCAGGATTGGTGTCCGGTATACCAGAGAATTTTGGCTCTCGATCCGCCTTGGCGGCGCGGCACGCCCGCATCCTCTCCAAAGCGGGGAGTGGTTATATAAGATGTTCGACTTTGACGCGCGAACGGGCAAAAAAATAAGGCAAGATCACCGTGTGATCTTGCCCGGAGCTTGCTGCAGTTAAGGCTCGGTCTTGTCGTGGTGAGGGCCGTCTACCCCGACCGTCGCTTAACGGCATTCCTCCCTAAACCTGGGCCTTGTCGCAATCTTGCGCGCGACCGTTACAGGCGGAAAGGAGTGTACGAAACTCTCTTCCAGTCGTCATCTAAATTCTGTGTGATGCGGGCTATCTCGCCGTCATGGCTGGATTTATCCCGTTGAGCTAGTATTCCTCCTATGCGACGCACTGTTCTGGCCGCGCTCGCGGCTCTCGCCATCGCTGCTCCGGCCTTCGGCCAAGGGCAAGTCACCCCGCCGGCCGGGCTCGAGGATTCCGTCTTGCCGCCGCCGGGCGGCGTCTCGGTATCGGGCAAGGGCGGCATCGTCATCTCCTCCGATCTCTGCGCCCGCCTCCGCCGCGCTCCGGCGGTGGCAGCGGCACCGAGCGCCGAGTATCGGCCCGGTGTCGACGTCAATGGCGATGCCGTAGCGCCCGCCGACCTTCCAAGCGACGCGTCGCCGCCGAAGCTCGACAATTTTCCGATCGTGATCGGCCCCAATTTGCTGAAACGTTACGGGATTTCCGGCAACTCGGCGCTGTTCCCCGGCAAGGCGGTGGTCGGGCGGGTGACGTTGCGCGACGGCCGCGCCTATTTCAACGGCGAGCCGATCAGCGACAACGAGCGCGAGATGATGCGGGCGGCATGCAAAGAGGCGAAACGGTAAGCGCGTCCGGCCGCCGCCCCGCCCGCATAGACATCCCCCGCGGCTTTGCCTAAGGTCGCGCCGCTTTTGCCAATGAACGAGGTCCGATGCGTCTTTCCGCCTATTTCCTGCCGCTGCTGCGGGAGAATCCGAGCGAGGCGCAGATCGTCTCGCATCGCCTGATGCTGCGCGCCGGCATGATCCGCCAGTCGAGCGCCGGGATCTATTCCTGGCTGCCGCTCGGCCTGCGCGCGCTGAAGAAGGTGGAACAGATCGTGCGCGAGGAGCAGGACGCCTCGGGCGCGCTCGAAGTGCTGATGCCGACGATCCAGCCGGCGGAGTTGTGGCAGGAAAGCGGCCGCTACGAGGATTACGGCAAGGAAATGCTGCGCATCACCGACCGGCACGAGCGGGCCATGCTCTACGGGCCGACCAATGAGGAGCAGATCACCGACATCTTCCGCCACAGCATCAAGAGCTATCGCGACCTGCCGAAGAATCTCTATCACATCCAATGGAAATTCCGCGACGAGGTGAGGCCGCGCTTCGGCGTGATGCGCGGTCGCGAGTTCCTGATGAAGGACAATTATTCCTTCGACCTCGATGCCAAGGGCGCCAAACACTCCTATAACAAGATGTTCGTGGCCTATCTGCGCACCTTCGCGCGCATGGGGCTGAAGGCGATCCCGATGCGCGCCGACACCGGCCCGATCGGCGGCGATCTCAGCCACGAATTCATCATCCTGGCCGATACCGGCGAATCCCAGGTGTTCTGCGACAAGGCTTGGCTCGATGCCGACGTCCTGGCCAGCGACGTCGATTACGACGGCGATCTCGAGCCGTTCTTCGAGCGTTGGACGCGGCTCTACGCCGCCACCGACGAGAAGCACGACGCCACATCCTGCCCCATCGCCGAAGACCGCCTCGTCACCGCGCGCGGCATCGAGGTCGGGCATATCTTCTATTTCGGCACGAAATACTCGAAGCCGATGGGCGCCGTCGTCGCCGGGCCCAAGGGCGAGCCGATCCTGGTGGAGATGGGCTCCTACGGCATCGGCGTCTCGCGCCTCGTCGGCGCCATCATCGAGGCGAGCCACGACGACGCCGGCATCGTCTGGCCGGAGAGCGTCGCGCCATTCAGGCTCGGGCTGGTCAATCTGCGCGCCGGCGATGCGCGCTGCGTCGCCGCCGCCGACGATCTCTACGCCAAGCTCGGCGCCGCCGGGATCGAGACCCTCTATGACGACCGCGACGAATCTTCGGGCGCTAAGTTCGCGGCTATGGATTTGATCGGGCTGCCCTATCAGATCATCGTCGGCCCGCGCGGCCTCGACAAGGGCGTGGTCGAGCTCAAGCAGCGCCGGACCGGCCAGAAGCAGGAACTTTCCCCCGAGGCGGCGCTCAACCGGCTCGGAGGGAAGTGATGGTGTTCGATACCTTCGAGCGCATGGTGGCGTTCCGCTATCTCCGCGCCCGCCGCCAGGAAGGTTTCATCTCGGTCATCGCCATCTTCTCGCTGCTGGGCATCATGCTGGGGGTGGCCACGCTCATCATCGTGATGTCGGTGATGAACGGCTTTCGCGTCGAGCTGCTGGGCCGCATCATCGGTCTCAACGGCCATCTCGGCATCTATGCGCCGCAGGGCGCCATCACCGATTACGACGCGCTGGCGCAGCGGGTGAAGCAGGTGCCGGGGGTCGTCGCCGTCCATCCGCTGATCGAGGGGCAGGTGCTGGCCTCGGCCAAGGGCCGCTCGACCGGCGTGCTGGTGCGCGGCATGAGCGAGGCCGACGTCGTCGGCGAGAAGCTGCTCGCCAGCCATATCGTCGCGGGATCGCTCGACCAGTTCGCCGACGATACGGTGATGCTCGGCGACAAGCTCGCCTTCAAGCTCGGCCTTCAGCTCGGCGATCCCATCACGCTGCTCTCGCCCAACGGCCAGGTGACCGCCTTCGGCGGCGTGCCGCGGGTCAAGACCTACCGCGTGGGCGCGCTCTTCGATGTCGGCATGTACGAGTATGACAGCAGCTTCGTCTTCATGCCGCTGCCGACGGCGCAGCTCTATTTCCAGCTGCCCGACGCGGTGACGACGCTGCAAGTCTTCGTTACCGACCCCGATCAGGCGCACGCCATCGGCTACGCCATCCGCCAGCAACTCGGCGCCCAGTACCAGGTCTATGACTGGCAGCAGAGCAACTCGGCCTATTTCGGCGCGGTGCAGGTCGAGAGCAATGTCATGTTCATCATCCTGTCGCTGATCATCCTGGTGGCGGCCTTCAACATCATTTCCAGCATGATCATGCTGGTGAAGGACAAGACGCGCGACATTGCCATCCTGCGCACCATGGGCGCGACGCGCGGCATGATCTTGCGGATCTTCATGCTCAGCGGCGCCAGCATCGGCGTCGTCGGCACGCTGCTGGGCTTCGTCCTCGGCGTCGCCTTCACCACACATATCGAGCAGATCCGTCAGCTCGTGCAGGACGTGCTGCACGTCAACGTGTTCAACGCCGAGATCTATTTCCTGACGCAGATCCCGGCGCGCGTCGATCCGCACGAGGTGGTGACGGTGCTCGCCATGGCGTTCGGCCTCTCCTTCCTGGCGACGCTCTATCCCTCCTGGCGCGCCGCGCGTCTCGATCCCGTCGAGGCGCTGCGTTATGAATGATCGCGAGCGCCTGCCGGCGCTCGAGCTGCGCGGCGTGATGCGGACCTACAAGCAGGCCGGCGCGCTGCTGCCGGTGCTGCGCGGCGCGTCGCTGGCGCTCTTCCCCGGCGAGATCGTAGCGCTGGTGGGGCCGTCGGGCGCCGGGAAATCGACCCTGCTGCACACCGCAGGCCTGCTCGAGCGCCCGGACGGCGGCGAGGTGCTGCTCGGCGGACGCAGCTGCGGCGGCATGGCCGACGCCCAGCGCACGGAGATAAGGCGCGCGCAGCTCGGCTTCGTCTATCAGTTCCACCACCTGCTGCCGGAATTCTCCGCCGTCGAGAACGTGATGCTGCCGCAGATGATCGCCGGCGCGTCGAAGGCGAAGGCGCGCGCGCGCGCGCAGGAGCTGCTGGCCATGGTCGGGCTCACCGCCCGCGCCAACCATCGCCCGGCGCGGCTGTCCGGCGGCGAGCAGCAGCGCGTCGCCGTCATCCGCGCGCTTGCCAATGCGCCGCGCGTGCTGCTCGGCGACGAGCCCACCGGCAATCTCGACATCCATACCGCGGCGGAGGTGATGGCGGCGCTGATCGACATCGTCCGCCGCACCGGGCTCGCGGCGCTGATCGCCACCCACAATCTCGAGCTGGCGCGGCGGATGGACCGCATCCTCTCGCTCGAGGAGGGGGTGATCGTCGAGCGCTCGGGCGCGGCCTCCGGCTAGCTCCCTTCCGCCGTCGCCGGTGCCGCCTGCGGGTTCCATTGTCCCCGCCGCATGCGGCGGATACGGATATCCCTGAAGAGCCCGGCGGCGGTGAAGGGCTCGTTGCGCGAGAATTCCTCCGCGGCCGCGCGGCTTGGCACGTTGATGACGAAGCTGCTGCCGATGCGGGTCGTGCCGTCCTCGGCGAGCAACGCGCCGCCCAGCACCAGGATATCCTCGTGCCGCGCGAGATAGGCGAGATGGGTCTCGCGCGTCGCGGCGCGGATACCGGTGCCGTCCGGCCGGTCCTCGCAGTAGATGAGATAAAGCATCAGGCCATCCTTCCGGTCTTCCGGGAGAGTTTGCCGACGGCTCTTTATGCCCCGGGCGCGATCTCGACAAGGCCGGGGCAGAGCCCGCCGCGGCGGCGGTGCATGCTGATTTTGCCCACGCGACTCGACCGACAGGCGAAAATCCCCTTGCGCTGCCTCTGCCTTGTGCGATTGTGGCGGCATGCCTCACGCCGATTTCGTTCATTTGCGCGCTCACTCGGCGTATTCGCTCTCCGCAGGCGCGATCAAGGTGAAGGAGCTGGTCGGGCTGGCCAAGCGCCATGCCATGCCGGCGCTGGCCATTACCGACAGTGGCAACTTGTTTGGCGCGCTCGAATTCGCCCAGGCGGCGAGCGAGGCGGGCGTACAACCTATCATCGGCTGCGAGTTCGGCTTGCGGCGCAGCTCCGGCGAGAACAATTCCCGCACCGTGAGGGCCGGTCCGGCGCCGCCGCCGGACCAGATCATCCTGCTGGTGCAGAACGAGCAGGGCTATCGCCATCTCCTGACCCTGGTGAGCCGATCCTATCTCGAGACGGCGCCCGGCGAGCCGCCGCAGCTGCCACTCGAAGCGCTGGATGGCCTGACCGACGGGCTGCTGCTGCTGACCGGCGGACCGGCGGGCCCGGTCGGCCGGCTGCTGCTCGAAGGGCAAGGGGACGAGGCCGAGCGGCTGCTGCTGCGGCTGGCGGAGCTGTTTCCCGGGCGGCTCTATGTCGAGCTGATGCGTCACGGGCTTGCCGGCGAGCATCGCAGCGAAGGCGCGCTTTTCGACCTTGCCTATCGTCATGGCTTGCCACTCGTCGCCACCAACGGCGTCTTCTTCGCCGATCCCGAGTTCTACGAGGCGCATGACGTGCTGCTCTGCATCGCGCAGGGCACGGTGGTGGGCGAACCCAACCGCCGGCGCCTCACGGCGCACCACCATTTCAAATCGCCGGCGGCGATGCGGCTGCTGTTCGCCGACGTGCCGGAAGCGATCGACAACACCCTGGTCGTCGCCCAGCGTTGCGCCTATGTGCTGGAGGCGCGAAAGCCGATCCTGCCGCCGTTCCGGACGGAGAGCGGCCGCAGCGAAGCCGACGAGTTGCGCGCCATGGCCGGCGAGGGGTTGGAGCTGCGGCTTCAGGCGCAGGTCTTCGGCGCGGCGACGAGCGAGGCCGAGCGCGAGGCGGCGGCGCGGCCCTACCGCGAGCGCCTCGCCTTCGAGCTCGAAACCATCCTCACCATGGGCTTCGGCGGCTATTTTCTCATCGTCGCCGAGTTCATCCAATGGGCGAAGGCGCAGGGCATTCCCGTCGGGCCGGGGCGTGGCTCCGGTGCCGGCTCGGTCGTCGCCTGGTCGCTCACCATCACCGATCTCGATCCGCTGCGCTTCGGCCTGCTGTTCGAGCGCTTCCTCAATCCCGAGCGCGTGTCGATGCCGGATTTCGACATCGATTTCTGCCAGGACCGCCGCGACGAGGTGATCCGCCACGTCCAGGATAAGTACGGCCACGACCGGGTGGCGCAGATCATCACCTTCGGCACGCTGCAGGCGCGCGCGGTGCTGCGCGATGTCGGCCGCGTGCTCGAAATGCCTTACGGCCAGGTCGACCGTCTCTGCAAGCTCGTGCCCAACAACCCCGCCAATCCCGTGAAGCTGCAGCAGGCGATCGATGGCGAGCCGCAGCTGCAGCAGCTGCGCGACGGCGACGAAAGCGTGGCGCGGCTCATCGCCATCGCCTTGAAGCTCGAGGGGCTCTATCGCCACGCCTCGACCCATGCGGCGGGCGTGGTCATCGGCGACCGGCCGCTGCAGGAGCTGGTGGCGCTCTACCGCGATCCCCGCTCGGACATGCCGGTGACGCAGTTCAACCTGAAATATGTCGAGCTCGCCGGGCTGGTGAAATTCGACTTCCTCGGCCTCAAGACGCTGACCGTACTGGCGCGCGCGCTCGACCTGCTACGGGCGCGCGGCGTCGCGCTCGACCTTGCCGCGCTGCCGCTCGACGACCGCGCGAGCTACGAGCTGCTGGGACGCGGCGATACGGTGGGCGTGTTCCAGCTCGAAGGTGCGGGCATGCGCGACATGCTGCGCAAGCTGCGCCCCGACCGCTTCGAGGACATCATCGCGGTCGTGGCACTCTACCGCCCGGGGCCGATGGAGAACATCCCGCGCTACATCGCGGTGAAGCACGGCGAGGAGCGGGCGGACTATCTCTATCCTTCGCTCGAGCCGATCCTGGCGGAGACGCACGGGATCATGATCTATCAGGAACAGGTGATGCAGATCGCCCAGGTGCTCAGCGGCTACTCGCTGGGCGGCGCCGACCTGCTGCGCCGCGCCATGGGCAAGAAGATCAAGGCCGAGATGGAGGCGCAGCGCAAGGCCTTCATCGACGGCGCCACGGCGCGCGGCGTCGCCGAGCGCGTCGCCCAGCACATCTTCGAGCAGGTGGCGAAATTCGCCGGCTACGGCTTCAACAAGTCGCACGCTGCCGCCTACGCGCTGGTCGCCTACCAGACGGCTTTTCTCAAGGCGAACCATCCCGTCGAGTTCCTGGCGGCGCTGATGACGCTCGATCTCGGCAATACCGACAAGCTCAACGTCTTCCGCGGCGAGTGCGACCGTCTTGGAATCAAGCTGCTGCCGCCCGACATCAACCGCTCCGCGGTCGATTTCGCCGTCGAGGCGACGCCGCAGGGCATGGCCATCCGCTACGCGCTGGCCGCGGTCAAGGGCGTCGGCGCCCAGGCGATGCGCCAGCTCGTCGAGGAGCGCGAGGCGCGCGGGCCGTTCCGCGATCTCCTCGATCTCGCCCGGCGCCTCGACGTCAAGAGCGTCAACCGGCGCCAATTCGAATGCCTCGCCAAGGCCGGCGCGTTCGAGGGCCTCAACCGCAACCGCGCCCAGACCTTCGCCGCCTGCGAGATGCTGCTGCGCCATGCCGCCGCCGCCGCCGACGAGCGCGCGAGCCGGCAGGTGAACCTGTTCGGCGACGGCGACGGGCCGGACGCGCGCGGCCCAGGCTTGCCGGCGGTGGCGGATTGGCCGCCGATCGAGCGCCTGCAGCACGAGTTCGACGCCATCGGCTTCTATCTCTCGAGCCATCCGCTCGACGCTTATGGCAAGAGCCTGGAGCGCCTGGGGGTGGTGCGGTTCGCCGATCTGCCGGCGCGGCTTGCCGGCGGCGGCGCCACGCGTTTCAAGCTCGCCGGCGTCGTCATCGGCCGCAAGGAACGCACCTCGGCGCGCGGCAATCGCTTCGCCTTCGTGCAGATGTCGGATGCCAGCGGCGTCTTCGAGGTGATGATGTTCTCCGAGGTGCTCGGCCAGACCCGCGCGCTTCTCGATGGCGGGCAGCCTTTGCTCGTCACCGTCGACGTCCGCGCCGAGGAGGAAACCCTGCGCCTCACCGCGCAGCGCGCCGAGCCGCTCGACGGCGTCGTCGCGCATGCGGCGGCCGGGCTCAAGGTGTTCCTCGGCGAGCCCGACGCGCTGTCGCCGCTGCGCGGCCTGATGCAGCGCGAGGCCGGCGGGCGCGGTCGGGTCACGGTGGTGGTGCCGGTGCCGCCGGCGCGCGAGGTCGAGATCCTGCTGCCCGGCGGCTTCAAGATCAGTCCCAAGGTGCGGGCGGCGGTGAAATCGCTGCCCGGCATCCTCGACGTGCACGACGTCTGACGCAAAGGAAGAGCCCATGGCCGATCGCCCCAAGATCGTGTTCGAGCTGGGCGGCACTTACGTGCAGCTCAAGGACGGCGGCGCCGCCGCGCCGGTGGAAGCCGGCAATGATTTCTGGGCGCGGCTGCAAGGCCGCGCCGAACTCGCCGAAGGCCGCTTGGTTTGGGTGGCGGCGCAGGTGCGCGACAGCGCCAATTGGGAGATGCACCCGCAAGGCGACGAGCTGCTCTACCTGCTGTCGGGGGCGATCGATCTCGTGGTGCAGCTGGGCGAGGCCGAGCGCACCATTACGCTGCGGCCGAACAACGCCTGCATCGTGCCAAAGGGCATCTGGCACCGCACCGTCGTGCAAAAGCCGGCCAATGTGCTCGCCATCACCCCCAGCCTCGGCACGCAGCAGCGCCCCGTCGAGACCAAGCGGCCGACCGAGGTAAAACGCTAGACGCCGATCGTGCGCCGCGGTGGAGACTTGAGTAGATTCAAGTCTCCAACAATTTTACTAAAATAGCCATAGAGAAATGGATGAGGTTTCCTGTCCTATTATTTAGGTTTTTTAAGAGAATGCAGCGCGATTTCTTACTCTCAACCACTATATTTGATGGCAAATGATAAGGATTACGCGTTAGGCTCCCGATCCCGCGATAAGATTTACGGGGCTCTCCATGAGGATCAGAGGATGCCCGACGATCAGATTACCGATGCGAAGGACCTGCTGAAGCGGGTCAGTGATTTCGGCGAGGACCTCAAGGAGCGCCGGCGCTTCGAGCGCAAGAAGCTGCTTTGGGCCGCCACGGTCGAAGTGCGCGGCCAGCGCTTCGAAGGCATGATCGTCGACCTCTCGGCCGGCGGCGCCCGCATCAAATTCGACGCCCCGGTCGCGACCGGCGACGAGCTCACCCTGGTGCTGAAGCAGCTCGACGAGCTCGGCGCCAAGGTGGTCTGGCAGCGCCAGGGCGAGGCCGGGATCCAATTCCTGCTCGCTCCCGAGGAGGTCGCGGCAAAGATCCAGCAGACCCAAACGCCGATGCCCGACCCCGCCCCGGCCCAAGCGCCAGCCCCGGCGGCAGCCGAGGAGCCGGTCGCTTCTGTGGTGGCCGAAGCCGTGCCGCCGCGCCCGGTGGCGCCGCCTCGTCCTCCCCGGCGCATCGTCTCGATCGCCGCCATCGGCGTGGTCGGCCTTGGCGCCGTCTTCAGCGTCGGCACGCTGATCTCGGATCTGCTCGCCGATGACCGGCCACCGGTGGCACTGAGCAGCGCGGCCGGCGACCAGCACAGCTGCGCCAATCTGCTGGATAAGGTCGGCGGCGCGTCCAATCAGCTCGATTTCAGCTTGAGCGTTGCTTCAGCAGCGCAAGCCAAGTGCTTGGATATCCATCATCTGGGCCCGTCGGACAACGACAATAACGGGCGCATGGTGCGGACGACCAAGGTGCCGGTCCAATAATCCCGCCGAGCCGGCTTCGGCCCGTTTCGGGCTTGCCAAAATCCTTCCGGGGCCCTATTTAGGGGCGCTCTTAAGCAAACCTCACGCGGGGATGCGGTGGCTTTCGCCTCGGCGAAGGCAGCTGCTCCGGTGTCGGCCTTGAGCCGATGATCCCCCGCGGCGGCCTAACCGGAGAAGGATGACCATGGCAATACCCGATTTCACCATGCGCCAGCTGCTGGAAGCCGGCGTGCATTTCGGCCACCACACGCGCCGCTGGAACCCGAAGATGGGCCCCTACATCTTCGGCGTGCGCAACGGCGTGCATATCATCGATCTCGAGCAGACCGTGCCGATGCTGTATCGCGCGCTGCAGGCGGTGCGCGACGTGGCGGCGCAAGGCGGGCGCGTGCTCTTCGTCGGCACCAAGCGCCAGGCGCAGGAGGCGATCGCCGAGGCGGCGAAGCGGTGCGGCCAGTACTACGTCAACCACCGCTGGCTCGGCGGCATGCTCACCAACTTCAAGACCATCTCGCAGTCGATCAAGCGGCTCAAGGAGCTCGACGAGCGCATCAATCAGCCGAGCGCGGGCCTGACCAAGCGCGAGCTGCTGGAGCTGACGCGCGACCGCGACAAGCTCGAGCGCGCGCTGGGCGGCATCAAGGAGATGGGCGGGCTGCCCGACATCCTCTTCATCATCGACACCAACAAGGAGGCGATCGCCGTCCAGGAGGCGAACAAGCTCAAGATCCCCGTGGTCGCGGTGCTCGACAGCAACTCCTCGCCCGACGGCATCGTCTTTCCCGTGCCCGGCAACGACGACGCCATGCGCGCCATCCATCTCTATTGCGAGCTGGTGTCGGGCGCGGTGCTGGACGGGCTGCAGGCCGAGCTTGCCGGCTCGGGCGCCGATATCGGCGAGCAGGCCGAGCTTCCCGTCGAGGTGCCGGCGCCGGCCGAGGCGGCGGCTGGAGCGGAGGAGCAGGCGACCGCCTGAGCCGCGCCGCCAAGAACAGCGAGAACGGCGGCGGCTTCTGCCGCCGTTCTTTTAGGATAACCCGGGACGAGGGAGATAGTATGGCCGAGATCACCGCTGCGCTGGTCAAGGAGCTGCGCGAGAAGACCGGCGCCGGCATGATGGATTGCAAGCGCGCGCTGGGCGAGACGCAGGGCGATCTCGAGGGCGCGGTCGACTGGCTGCGCAAGAAAGGCCTGTCCGCCGCCGCCAAGAAGGCGGGCCGCGTCGCCGCCGAAGGGCTGGTCGGCGTCGCCACGCGCGGCCGGCAGGGAGCGGTCGTCGAGGTCAACGCCGAGACCGACTTCGTCGCCCGCAACGAGACCTTCCAGCATTTCGTGCGCACGCTGACCGAGCTCGCGCTCGGCACCGGCGACGATATCGAGGCGCTAAAGGCGGCGGCGTTCCCGGGCACCGGGCGCACGGTCGCCGATGAGCTCACGCATATGATCGCCACCATCGGCGAGAACGTGGCGCTGCGCCGCGCGCGCCGACTCGAGGTCAAGAACGGCGTCGTGCTCTCCTATATCCACAACGCGCTGGCGCCGGGGCTCGGCAAGATCGGCGTGCTGGTGGCGCTCGAATCGGCCGGCGACGGCGAGAAGCTCGGCGCTTTGGGCAAGCAGCTCGCCATGCATGTGGCGGCGGCAAAGCCGGACTACCTCGACGTCGCTTCGGTCGACACCGCGGCGCTCGAGCGCGAGCGCGACGTGCTGCGCGAGCAGTCGCGCGCCAGCGGCAAGCCCGAGGCGATCATCGACAAGATGGTCGAGGGCCGGCTGCGCAAGTTCTACGAGGATGTGGTACTGCTGGAGCAGACTTATGTCATCGACGGCGAGCGTCGGATCGGCAAGGTGATCGAGGCCGCCGCCAAGGATCTCGGCACGGCGGTGAGGGTCGCGGGCTTCGCCCGCTTCGCGCTCGGCGAGGGCATCGCCCGGGAACAGGGCGACTTCGCCGCCGAGGTGGCGGCCGCGGTAAAGCCGCGCTAGTGGCGAGACAAGACGGGCGACGGGGCGTCGTGTATCATGGCACCGACATAAGACCCTAACCCGCCATGCCAGTGGACCCCATCCATAGCTCGGCCGTCCGGTACCGCCGCGTCCTGCTGAAGCTCTCCGGCGAGGCGCTGATGGGCGATCAGGGCCACGGGCTTGATCCCAAGATCATCTCGCGCATCGCCGCCGAGGTGAAATCGGTGCACGGGCTCGGCGTCGAGATCTGCCTCGTCATCGGCGGCGGCAACATCTTCCGCGGCTTGGCCGGCGCGGCGCAGGGCATGGAGCGCGCCACCGCCGACTACATGGGCATGCTGGCCACCGTGATCAATTCGCTGGCGATGCAGAGCGCGCTGGAGCGTCAGGGAGTGGTGACGCGCGTGCTCTCGGCGATCAGCATGCAAGCGGTATGCGAGCCCTATATCCGTCGCCGCGCCATCCGACATATGGAAAAGGGCAGGGTGGTGATCTTCGGCGCCGGCACCGGCAACCCGTTCTTTACCACCGACACCGCCGCCGCCCTGCGCGCCTCGGAGATGGATTGCGACGCGCTGCTCAAGGCGACCAAGGTCGACGGCGTCTACTCCGCCGATCCGCACAAGGATCCCAGCGCCAAGCGCTATGAGCGTCTGAGCTATCTCGACGTGCTGTCCCAGGATTTGGAGGTGATGGACGCGGCGGCGATCTCGCTGGCGCGGGAGAACGACATCCCGATTCTGGTCTTTTCGATTCACAATGACGGCGGCTTTGCCGACGTCGTCACCGGGCAGGGCCGCTTCACGATCATCACAGAGTGAGAGTGGAGGCATGAGCGAAGAACAAGTCATCAAGGACCTCCGCCGCCGCATGGACGGCGCGCTCGAGGTGCTGCGCAAGGAGTTCGCGGGGCTGCGCACCGGTCGCGCCTCGGCCAGCCTGCTCGACCCCGTGGTGGTCGAGGCCTATGGCAACACCATGCCGCTGACCCAGGTCGGCACGGTAAGCGTGCCCGAGCCGCGCCTGATCATCGTGCAGGTCTGGGACCGCGGCAACGTCAAGGCGACGGAGAAGGCGATCCGCGAGGCCGGGCTCGGTCTCAATCCGCAGACCGAAGGCCAGACCATCCGCGTGCCGATCCCCGATCTCAACGAGGAGCGGCGCAAGGAGCTCGCCAAGGTCGCCGCCAAATACGCCGAGCAGGCGCGCATCTCGGTGCGCAACGTGCGGCGCGACGGGATGGACCTGCTGAAGAAGCAGGAGAAGGACCACAAGCTCACCCAGGACCAGCACCGCAAGCTCGACAAGGACATCCAGACGCTCACCGACGACACGATCAAGAAGGTCGACGGGCTTCTCGCCCAGAAGGACAAGGAGATCCTTCAGGTCTGAGCGCCATGGACACTGTCGCGACCGCCCCGTTGCCGCCGCCGCCCGCCCATGTCGCCATCATCATGGACGGCAACGGGCGCTGGGCGAAGTCGCGCGGCCTGCCGCGCATCGCCGGCCATCGCCGCGGCGCCGAGGCGGTGCGGCGCACGGTCGAGGCGGCCGGCGAGTTCGGCATCGCCTATCTCACCCTGTTCGGCTTCTCTTCGGAGAACTGGAAGCGGCCGGTCGACGAGGTCGACGATCTCATGGGGCTGCTGCGCCATTATATCCGCGCCGAGATCGCGGAGCTGCACGCCAAGGGCGTGCGCGTGCGCATTATCGGCGAGCGGCGGCGGCTGGCCCCGGATATCGTCACCCTCATCGACAATGCCGAGACGCTCACCAGCGGCAATGGCGGCCTGACGCTGACCATCGCGCTCTCCTATGGCGGCCGGGCCGAGATTGCGGCGGCGGCGCGCGCCATCGCCGAGGCGGTGGTGCAAGGCCGGCTCGCGCCGGAGCAGATCGACGAGGCGGCGGTCGCCAGCCGCCTGTTCACCGCCGGCATGCCCGATCCCGATCTCCTCATCCGCACCAGCGGCGAGCAGCGCATCAGCAATTTCCTGCTGTGGCAGACCGCCTATGCCGAGCTCGTCTTCACCAGCACGCTCTGGCCCGATTTCGGCAAGGCCGATCTCGAGAAGGCGCTGCGCGACTATCACGGCCGCGATCGTCGCTACGGCGCCTCCGTTGGATCGCGCTAGAGCGCATCCGCTGCTGCTGCGGATCGCCTCGGCGTCGGTGCTGGCACCGCTGGCGCTGGGGGCGGTCTGGGCGGGCGGGCCCTGGGTGCTGGCGCTGGTGCTGCTTGCGGCGACGGCGATGGGCTGGGAGTGGACGCGCCTCGCCGCGCGCGGCCGCTTCGGCGCCACCGCTGCTCTCATCCCCATGACCGGCCTTGCCGCCACCGCCGCGCTCAGCCTTGGCGCCGGCGCTGCCATCGCCTGCCTCATTGCCGTCCTCGGCGCGCTCCTGGTGCTGGCCGCCGCCGCGGCCTCGGGCAAGGGGGAGCCGCTCTGGGCAGCGGCCGGGACCTTCTGGATCGCCCTCGGCGCGCTCGCGTTCCTCGCCCTGGCTGGCCTCCCGGAAAAAGTGCATGAGACCGTGTTCTGGCTCCTGGCGGTTGTCTGGGCCAATGATATCGCCGCCTATGCCGCCGGCCGCGGCATCGGCGGGCCCAAGCTGGCGCCGCGGGTCAGCCCGAACAAGACCTGGGCCGGGTTCGCCGGCGGGGTGGTGGCGTCCGGGCTGGTGGGCTGGCTGGCCGGGCTGGTGTCGGAGACGAACCTCGCCCCGCTGATCGGCATGAGCCTGCTGCTCGGCGTTGCCGCCCAGCTCGGAGACCTCGCGGAATCCTGGGCCAAGCGCCATTTCGGCGTTAAGGATTCGAGCCGGCTCATCCCCGGGCATGGCGGGCTGCTCGACCGCGTTGACGGGCTGCTGGCGGCCTCGGTGCTGGCTTGGGTGGCGACCCTCGCCGCCGGCCGGCCGCCTTTGCTATGGTAAGGCGGCGTGGCGTCTCCACATTGTTGACAAAAAGGGCGTACACTCTCGTCCCGGTGTTTTTGGCGGCAAATGCCCGCGAAAGGATAGATTTCTGCTCATGGCTTGGTTGACAGGCGGCATCGGCCATCTCATCGCCTTCCTGGTCGTTCTCACCGTGCTGGTCTTCGTGCACGAGCTCGGCCATTACCTCGTGGCGCGGCGCAACGGCGTGCGCGTCGAGACCTTCTCCATCGGCTTCGGCCCCGAGCTGTTCGGCTGGAACGACCGCGCCGGCACGCGCTGGAAGGTGAGCGCCGTGCCGCTCGGCGGCTACGTCAAGATGTTTGGCGACGCCGATCCGGCGTCGATGCCGGGCGAGCATCTGCGTGACATGACCGAGGCGGAGAAGGCGGTCTCCTTCCACCACAAGCGCCTGTGGCAGCGCGTCGCGGTGGTGTCGGCGGGGCCGATCGCCAATTTCGTGCTGGCGGTGCTGCTGCTCAGCCTGATCATCGCCGTGCGCGGCCAGCAATTCTCGCCGCCCGATGTCGGCCAAGTGCTGCCGGGCAGCGCCGCCGAGGCCGCCGGCATCAGGCCCGGCGACATCATCACCGCGATCGACGGCGAGCCCGTCGACCGCTTCGAGACCATTCAGCGCATCGTCGAGACCAATACCGGCACGGCGCTCGATCTCGTGATAAAGCGCGGCGACGACCAGCTCAATTTGCGTGTCACGCCCAAGGTGGTGGCCGAGACCGACCGGCTGGGCTTCACCCACCGCATCGCCCGGCTCGGCATCGGCCGCAAGGGCGTCGATTTCATCCGGCGCAATCCAGTTTCCGCCGTCTGGTACGCCGCCGATGAAGCCTGGTACCTCACCACCGGCACGCTCAAGGCGGTCTGGCAGATGATCATCGGCCTGCGCTCGAGCGACGAGCTCAGCGGTCCCATCGGCATCTTCCAGCTCTCGGGCGCGGTGGCGCAAGAGGGCATCGTCCCGCTGCTCGGCTTCGCGGCCGTGCTCTCGATCAATCTCGGTCTGATCAACCTCTTCCCCATCCCGGTTCTTGACGGCGGCCATCTGCTGTTCTATGCCGCTGAGGCCATTCGCGGGAAACCGCTCAGTCAACGCGCGCAGGAGTACGGCTTCCGTCTCGGCTTGGCTTTGGTGCTTATGCTGATGGTGTTCGCTACCTGGAACGACCTGGTACGACTCTCCAAGTCCTGGAGCTCATAAAAATCCGGACGCATAGGCTGAAGCGGAGCGATCGGAAGCGTTTCGAAGGCGGGGGGCGTATTGCGGCGTAACTTGGCTGTTGCTGCGGTCTGCGTCGGCGTTGCGGGCGCGACCGGGCTGGCAATCGTGCCGCCGCGGCAGAGCGCCGCACAGGTACCGTCCGGCGGCACCATCGCCGAGATCCGCATCGAGGGCACCCAACGCGTCGAGCCGGAGACGGTACGCTCCTATATGGAGGTGCAGCCGGGCGATGCCTTCGACGCCGACCGCATCGACAAGTCGCTCAAGAGCCTGTTCGCCACGGGCCTCTTTGCCGATGTGACGCTGCGCCGCGACGGCAATGCGCTGATCGTCAGCGTGGTGGAGAACCCCGTCATCAACCGTATCGCCTTCGAAGGCAACAAGAAGCTCAGCGACGACACTCTCAACCAGGAGATCCAGCTCAAGCCGCGTACCGTCTACACCCGCACGAAGGTGCAGAGCGACGTGAAACGCATCCTCGACCTCTACCGCCGCAGCGGCCGCTTTGCCGCCCGGGTCGAGCCCAAGATCATCCCGCTCGAGCAGAACCGCGTCGACCTCGTCTATGAGATCGACGAGGGGCCGTCCACCGGCATCCGCAGCATCAATTTCGTCGGCAACCGGCTCTTCACCGCGGACCGGCTGCGCGAGATAATCCAGACCAAGGAATCGCGCTGGTACCGCTTCTTCAGCACCGACGACAATTACGATCCCGACCGGCTCACCTACGACCGCGAACTGCTGCGCAAGTTCTATCTCTCGGAGGGCTATGCCGACTTCCGCGTCGTGTCGGCCGTCGCCGAGCTGACGCCGCAGCGCGACGGCTTCTTCATCACCTTCACCATCGAGGAGGGCGAGCGCTACAAGTTCGGCAAGATCGACGTGACCAACGCGATCAAGGATGTCAGCGTCGATGTCCTGAAGCCGCTGGTGACGATGCACGAGGGCGACTGGTACAACGCCGATCAGATCGACAAGACGATCTCGGCGCTCACCGATGCGCTCGGCAATCGCGGCTACGCCTTCGTCGACATCCAGCCGCGCGTCGCGCGCAACGCCGAGGCGCACACCATCGACGTCGTCTTCGACGTCAAGGAGGGGCCGCGCGTCTATGTCGAGCGCATCGACATCACCGGCAACGTGCGCACGCTCGACAAGGTGATCCGGCGCGAGTTCCGGCTGCTCGAAGGCGACGCCTTCAACACCTCGCGCCTGCAGCGCTCCGAGCAGCGCATCAAGAATCTCGGCTACTTCAAGAAAACCGACATCACCACCAATCCCGGCAGCGCGCCCGACAAGACGGTCATCGGCGTCAATGTCGAGGAGCAGTCGACCGGCGAGTTCTCGATCGGCGCGGGGTTCTCGACCACCGAAGGCATCCTCGGCGACATCTCCATCCGCGAGCGCAATCTGCTCGGGCGCGGCCAGGATTTGCGCGTCAGCACCACCATCGCGCAATACAGCGACCAGGTTAACCTGAGCTTCACCGAGCCGTATTTCCTTGACCGCAATCTCGCCGCCGGCTTCGACCTCTTCGTCGTCAAGCA
>JBKQTR010000446.1:0-9088 GCA_052143095.1 Allostellaceae bacterium | reverse complement strand
TTCCAGGAAAAGGACATCGTCTTCGGCGGCGACAAGAAGCTCGCCAAGATCATGGACGAGATCCAGGAGCTGTTTCCGCTCAACAAGGGGATCACGGTTCAGTCCGAATGCCCGATCGGCCTCATCGGCGACGATATCGAGGCGGTCTCCAAGGCCAAGTCAAAGGAGTATGGCGGCAAGACGATCGTCCCGGTGCGCTGTGAGGGATTCCGCGGCGTGTCGCAATCGCTCGGCCACCACATCGCCAACGATTCCATCCGCGACTGGGTGTTCGACAAGCAGGCGGGCAAGCCGGCGCGGTTCGAGAGCACGCCCTACGACGTCGCTATCATCGGCGATTACAACATCGGCGGCGACGCTTGGTCCTCGCGTATCCTGCTCGAGGAAATGGGATTGCGCGTGATCGCGCAATGGTCGGGCGACGGCAGCCTTGCCGAGCTCGAGGCCACGCCAAAGGCCAAGCTCAACGTGCTGCATTGCTACCGCTCGATGAACTACATCTCGCGCCACATGGAAGAGAAGTATGGCGTTCCCTGGGTCGAATATAATTTCTTCGGTCCGAGCAAGATCGCGGAATCGCTGCGCAAGATCGCGAGCCACTTCGACGACAAGATAAAGGACGGCACCGAGCGCGTCATCGCCAAGTATCAGACCTTGATGGACGGCGTGATAGCCAAATACCGCCCCCGGCTCGAGGGGAAGAAGGTGATGCTGTTCGTCGGCGGTCTGCGCCCGCGTCACGTCATCGGCGCTTACGAAGATCTCGGCATGGAGGTCATCGGCACCGGCTACGAATTCGGCCACAACGACGACTATCAGCGCACCACCCATTATGTGAAGGACGGGACGTTGATCTACGACGATGTGACCGGCTTCGAATTCGAGAAGTTCGTCGAGAAGATCCAGCCTGATCTCGTCGGCTCCGGCATCAAGGAGAAGTACGTCTTTCAGAAAATGGGCGTGCCGGTCCGCCAGATGCATTCCTGGGACTATTCGGGCCCCTATCACGGCTATGACGGCTTTGCCATCTTCGCGAGCGATATGGACATGGCCATCAACTCGCCGGTCTGGGGTCTCGCGAAGACGCCCTGGAAATAACCGTCACGCTTATCCCCGCCCGCCGCGAGGCGGGCGGGGATGCGACAGATAAGCGTTCAAGAGGACATCGACATGAGCCAGAATCCCGATCATGTACTCGACCATTTCGAGCTGTTCCGCGGACCGGAATACAAGCAGATGCTCGAGAACAAGAAGAAGAATTTCGAGAATCCGGTTCCGGACGCGGAGCTTGAGCGGGTGCGGGAATGGACCAAGACGGAAGAGTATCGCGACAAGAACTTCAAGCGCGAGGCGCTGACCGTCAATCCCGCCAAGGCCTGTCAACCGCTGGGCGCGGTGTTCGCCGCGGTCGGGTTCGAGGGCACGATACCCTTCGTCCACGGATCGCAAGGCTGCGTCGCCTATTACCGCAGCCATTTCTCCCGGCATTTCAAGGAGCCGAGCTCCTGCGTGTCCTCCTCGATGACCGAGGATGCCGCGGTATTCGGCGGTCTCAACAACATGGTCGACGGGCTCGCCAATACCTACGCCATGTACAAGCCCAAGATGATATCGGTCTCGACGACCTGCATGGCGGAGGTGATCGGCGACGACCTCAACGCCTTCATCAAGACCGCCAAGGAAAAGGGCTCGGTGCCGAAGGAATATGATGTCCCCTTCGCGCATACGCCGGCCTTCGTCGGCAGTCACATCACCGGCTATGACAATGTGATGAAGGGAATCGTCGAGCATTTCTGGGGTGGCAAGGCCGGCACCGAGCCCAAGCTGGAGCGTCTTCCCAACGAAAAGATAAATTTCATCGGCGGCTTCGACGGCTACACCGTCGGCAATCTGCGAGAGGTCAAGCGCCTCCTCAATCTCATGGGTGTCGAATACACCATCCTCGCCGACAATAGCGACGTGTGGGACACCCCGACCGACGGTCAATTCCGCATGTATGATGGCGGCACCACCCTGGTGCAGGCGGCCAACGCGGTCCACGCCAAGGCGACGATTTCGATGCAGGAATACTGCACCGAGAAGACCCTGGGCTACATTGCCGGCTGGGGCCAGGAAGTCGCTGCCTTCAATCATCCCATCGGCGTCACCGGGACCGACAAGTTCCTGCTCGAGGTCTCCCGGATCACCGGCAAGCCGATTCCCGACGAGATCACCAAGGAGCGCGGCCGCCTGGTCGATGCGATCGCCGATTCCAGCGCCCATATCCACGGCAAGAAATTTGCGATCTACGGCGATCCGGATCTCTGCCTCGGTCTCGCCGGATTTCTGCTGGAGCTGGGCGCCGAGCCGGTCCATATCCTGTCGACCAATGGCGGCAAGGCTTGGGAGGCGAAGGCCCAGGCGCTGCTGGCAAGCTCGCCCTTCGGCGCGAATTGCCACGTCTATCCCGGCAAGGACCTCTGGCACATGCGGTCGTTGCTCTTCACTGAGCCGGTCGATTTCCTCATCGGCAACACCTATGGCAAGTACCTGGAGCGCGACACCGGCACGCCGCTGATCCGCATCGGCTTCCCGGTCTTCGATCGGCATCACCACCACCGCTACCCGGTTTGGGGTTACCAAGGCGGCATGAACGTCCTGGTGTGGCTCCTTGACAAGATCTTCGACGAGATCGATCGGAACACGATCGTGCCGGCGAAAACCGACTTCAGCTTCGACATCATTCGCTGACCTTGCCTGGGGTGTGCCGCGCCCGCGGTACGCCACGTGTGGCAGGCGGCGGCTCAAGGAGATCTTGATGACCACGTTGGCGAGCAAGGTTCAAGAGGTCTTCAATGAGCCCGGTTGCGGCAAGAACCAGGGCAAGTCGGAAAAGGAGCGCAAGAAAGGGTGCACCAAGCAGCTCCAGCCCGGCGGAGCCGCCGGTGGCTGCGCCTTCGACGGAGCGAAGATCGCGCTTCAACCGATCACCGATGTGGCTCACCTCGTCCATGGGCCGATCGCTTGCGAAGGCAATTCCTGGGACAATCGCGGCGCGAAATCGTCAGGGTCGCGTCTCTACCGGACCGGCTTCACCACCGACATCAACGAGACCGACATTGTCTTTGGCGGCGAGAAGCGCCTGTTCAAGTCGATCAGGGAGATCATCGAGAAGTACAATCCGCCCGCGGTCTTCGTTTATCAGACCTGCGTTCCCGCGATGATCGGCGACGATATCAATGCCGTTTGCAAGAAGGCAGCCGAGAAATTCGGCAAGCCGGTGATCCCCATCAATTCACCCGGCTTCGTCGGCCCGAAGAATCTCGGCAACAAGCTGGCCGGCGAAGCGATTTTGGACCACGTCATCGGCACGCTCGAGCCGGAATACACCACGCCTTACGACATCAACATCATCGGCGAATACAATTTGTCGGGCGAGCTGTGGCAGGTGAAGCCGTTGCTGGACGAGCTCGGCATCCGGATTCTCGCCTGTATCTCGGGCGACGCGCGGTATCAGGACGTCGCCAGCTCGCATCGTGCCAAGGCCGCGATGATGGTCTGCTCCAAGGCGATGATCAACGTCGCGCGCAAGATGGAAGAGCGCTACGAAATCCCGTTCTTCGAGGGCTCGTTCTACGGCATCGGCGACATGAGCGATTCGCTGCGTGAGATCGCTGGGCTCTTGGTGCGGCGCGGCGCGCCCGACGAGCTGATCGACCGCACCGAAGCGCTGATCCGACGCGAAGAGGCGCGCGCTTGGGCGAGGATCGAGGCCTACCGGCCGCGGCTGGCGGGCAAGAGGGTGCTGTTGATCACCGGCGGAGTGAAATCCTGGTCGGTGGTGGCGGCGCTGCAGGAGGTGGGCATCGAGATCGTCGGCACCAGCGTCAAGAAATCGACCAAGGAAGACAAGGAGCGCATCAAGGAGCTGATGGGCCAGGATGCCCATATGATCGACGATATGAGTCCGCGCGAGATGTACAAGATGCTGAAGGACGCGAAAGCGGACATCATGCTGTCGGGCGGCCGTTCGCAGTTCATCGCGCTCAAGGCCAAGATGCCGTGGCTCGACATCAATCAGGAGCGGCATCATGCCTATGCGGGATATGAGGGCATGGTGGAGCTGGTCCACGAGATCGACAAGGCGCTGTCCAATCCGATCTGGCGGCAAGTGCGAACGCCAGCGCCTTGGGACGAGGTGACGTGGGAAGCACTGGCGGATGCGGCCATTGCCGCCGAGACGGCAGCGGCGGCGGCCAACCCGGCGCTCGCAGAAGAAGCCCGCCGGAGCCGGCAGATCTGCAACTGCTACGCCGTGAGCACGGGCGTGATCGAGGACGCGATCGAGGAAAATCATCTCAGCACGGTGGCCCAGGTCACGCAACGCACCAATGCCGGGGGCGGCTGTACCGGCTGCTCCGACAAGATCGCGGCGCTTCTGGCGAACCGTCGGCCGGTCGGAACGCTGATCCCGGCCGACGCCGCGGCTGCGCGCGTCGCTGCGGACGATATCCTCTACGCAGCGACCCAAGCCGCGTAACGAATCGTCATGGCCAAGATCGAGACATCGACCAAAATCTGCACGGTCAATCCCCTGAAGATGAGCCAGCCGATCGGCGGCGCGCTCGCCTTCATGGGGGTCAAGGGCAGCATGCCGCTTCTCCACGGCTCCCAGGGCTGTACCTCCTTCGGCCTGGTGCTGTTCGTGAGGCACTTTCGCGAAAGCATACCGCTCCAGACCACGGCGATGAATGAAGTGGCGACGGTGCTCGGCGGGCTCGAGAATGTCGAGCAAGCGATCATGACCATCGCGACCAAGTCGAAGCCGGCACTGATCGGGATCTGCTCGACCGGCGTCACCGAAACCAAAGGCGATGACGTTGACGGCTACATCCGCCTGATCCGGACCAAGCATCCGGAAATAGCCGATATCGCCCTTGTCTATGTATCGACGCCCGACTTCAAGGACGCGTTCCAGGACGGCTGGGCCAAAGCGGTCACCCGCATGGTCGAGCAGCTGGTTGCCGCGTCATCCCCCGAGGCGCCGCGCAACCCGCAGCGCATCAATGTCCTCCCCGGATGCCATCTCACTCCCGGCGATATCGAGGAGCTGCGCGAGATCTTCGACGCCTTCGGACTCGAAGCCACCGTCCTGCCGGACCTGTCCGGCTCGCTCGACGGGCACGTGCCGGCAGATTTTTCCCCGACGACGACGGGCGGGGTATCGGTGGAAGAGATCGCCGCGATGGGAAAATCATCCTGGACGATTGCGATCGGCGAGCAAATGCGCGACGCGGCGACTGCGCTCGAGCAAAAGACCGGCGTTCCCTTCACGCTGTTCGACCGGCTGACCGGGCTCACGCCCAACGACGAGCTGATGGGGTTTCTGGCGCGCATCAGCGGTCGGCCGGTGCCGGACAAATTGCGCCGCCAGCGCAGTCAGCTGGTCGATGCGATGCTTGACGGCCATTTCTTCTTCGGCGGCAAGAGGATCGCGATCGGTGCCGAGCCCGATCTGCTGTGGAGCATCGGCAGCTGGCTTGCGGAGATGGGCTGCGACATCGCCGTGGCGGTGACCACGACGCAATCGCCGCTGCTGGGGAAGGTTCCCGCCGAGGAGGTTCTGATCGGCGATCTCGAGGATCTCGAGAACCGGGCGGCAAGCTGCGACCTGCTGGTGACGCATTCCCACGGCCGCCAGGCGGCGGAACGGCTGGCGATTCCCTTCTGCCGCATGGGTCTGCCGATCTTCGACCGGCTGGGCGCCGGCCACCGCCTCTCCGTCGGCTATCGCGGCACGCGCAATCTGATTTTTGAGATCGGCAACATGTTCATGGCGGAAGGTCACGAGCCCAATCCCGACACCTGGCGGATTACCGACGGAGAGCCCGGTCATGCCCGTGCGCCGGCTTCGGCTCATTAGCGCGAGCCCGGCATTGACGGTGGATACGAAGCAGAATGGAGGCAGCATGAAAGTCGCTTTTGCCACCCAGGATTTGAAGCGCGTGGACGCGCATTTCGGCTGGGCCAAGAACATCGCGATCTACGAGATCTCAGCCACGGGACATCGCTTTCTCGAGGCGGTGCAGTTTGCCGGTGACCTTCAGGAGGACGGCAACGAGGACAAGCTCGCGCCGAAGATCGAGGCCATCAAGGATTGCGCCATACTCTACGTCGCCGCCATCGGCGGCTCCGGCGCGGCGCGCGTCGTGGCGAGCAACATCCATCCGATGAAGGTCAATCAGCCCGAAGAGATCGCGGATCTGCTGGCGAAGCTTGGCGACGTCTTGAAAGGCGTGCCGCCGCCCTGGCTGCGCAAGGCCTTGGCCAAGGGGCAGGAGCGCGCGCTGGATTTTGACGACGAGGTGGAACATGCCTGAGACGGCGACGATCGCGGCCGAGACCGCAGTGGACTCCGTATTTGTCAAGGAGCTGATCAAGCAATGGCGCGCCCAGGATGCGCATGGCGCCTGGGACAAGAAGAGCGACCTGGACCTGCTCGAGCCCTACATCCTCAACAAGGAGAAGCGCCGCCAGATTCCGCTGATGGGCGACCCCGATCCGGAGACGCTGTGGCGCCTGGAGCTGTTTTACAACGCCGTCGGGCTCGCCATCGAGCGCGCCACCGGCGTGATGGTCTCGCCGATGATGAAGATGCACCATGAGGGCTTCGGCCGCATGATTCTGACCGCCGGCCGACTGGTCGTCGTCAACAAGCAGCTGCGCGACGTCCACCGCTTCGGCTTCGACAGCCTCGCCAAGCTCGCCGAGGAGGGCGAGAAGCTCATCGCGGCCGGCACGGAGATGATCAACAAGTTTCCGGAAGTCGCGCGCTATTGATGCGAGGTGAAGACGCATGAGCGATGTGGAAACCCTGAAGGCCGAGATCAGGAAACTGTCGGCCAAGGCCATGCAGGCCAAGATGGATCTGCATGACCTGTCCGAGGAGCTGCCCATCAACTGGGAAAAGATTCTCGAGGTGGCGGAGCGCGCCCATGACGCGTTTTCACTCCTGGAAGCCAAGCGGGCGGCATTGAAGCAGCCCGCGGGGGCTTGAGTGGGGCATCGTGCCGAAGGATGACATCATGGGGACCGTGACGCGCGGCGGCCGGCCGTGGCAGCCGGAGTACCTCACTGCCATCGACGGGAAGGTCTGCATCGGCTGCGGCCGGTGCTTCAAGGTCTGCGGCCGCAACGTCATGAAATTGCGAGGGCTGAACGAAGAGAACGAGCTGATCGATCTCGAAGACGACGATGACGACGAGATCGAGCGCAAGGTGATGGCGCTGATCGATGCCGGCGCGTGCATCGGCTGCGGCGCCTGCGCACGGGTCTGTCCGACCAATTGCCAGACCCATTTGAGCGCGCCGCCACCTTTGGAGTAACCGACGGCAGAGCCATGCAAGCGGAAGAGGTCTATCGCCGCTTGGTCGCTGGCGGCAGCAGCACCGGACCCGATGGGTTCGATACCCATGTGGTGGCATCCATCCTCGCGCTTGCGCTCAGCGAATCTCTGGCCGAGGCACAGCCGCTGGTTGCCACTGTTGGGCTCGATGGCGCCGAGCTTGCGGCGCTCATGGCCGAGTTCTTTCCCGATGCGGGTGCATGCTTCGCGGTGCCGTTGGACCTCGCGGTGACGCGCAGCACTGACGAGGCCTGCCTTGTCGATCTCCTCGGGCGTTGCGCGACCACGCCATCGGCCTTTGAGGGACGGCTCGCCGCGATGATCGGGCGGCGCGCGCAACGGCCGAATCATCTCTGGCAGGATCTGGGCCTTGGAAGCCGGCACGAGCTCAGTGCGCTGATGGCGCGTCACTTCGCCCCTTTGGCCCGGCGCAATACCAAGGACATGAAGTGGAAGAAGTTCCTCTACCGGATGATCTGCCGGGATACCGGCTATTCGCTGTGTACGGCGCCGAGCTGCAGCGAATGCGACGATTTCGAGATCTGCTTTGGCGAGGAATCCGGGGAGAGCTTTCTCGCACGCGCCCGCCGCCGCGTTGAAGCGGCCTGCTGACCGCCGGCGCCATCCCCGCCGCGGCGCTTTCGTCCTGAATCATACTGTCGGACTTGCGACATTGGTCATGATGCCGACTTCGAGAGAACCGAAAAAACCTTATGTATCATGAGGTTATCCGTGTGGCACGGAGGTTGCTCTTAATCCCTCGGAAGCTCCGGCAAGCGCAAAGGGACGGGCGTGACGGCAAACCTCGAAACCGTGGAAACGATCCGCTCGGCGACCGGCGACGGCTACAAATACGGATTCGTCACCGCGATCGAAGCCGATGAGGCGCCGCCCGGCCTCGATGAAGACACGGTGCGGTTCATCTCGGCCAAGAAGCAGGAGCCGCTGTGGTTGTTGGATTGGCGCCTCAAGGCGTTCAGGCGGTGGCAGCAGATGACGGCGCCGCAATGGGCGAAGCTCAAGATCGCGCCCATCGATTACCAGGCCGCCACATATTACTCGGCGCCCAAGCAGAACGCGGCGCCGAAGTCGATCGACGAGATCGATCCGGAGCTGCTCAAGACTTATGAAAAGCTCGGCATCCCGCTCGGCGAGCGCGCGGCCTTGGCGGGGGTCGCGGTCGACGCGGTGTTCGACAGCGTCTCGGTCGCCACGACGTTCAAGGGTACCTTGGCGAAGCTGGGGATCATCTTTTGCTCGTTCGGCGAAGCCGTGCGCGAGCACCCGGCGCTGGTGCGTCAATATCTCGGCTCGGTCGTACCCCAGGGCGACAATTTCTTCGCCGCGCTCAATTCCGCGGTGTTCAGCGACGGGTCCTTCGCCTATATCCCGCCGGGCGTGCGCTGCCCGATGGAGCTGTCGACCTATTTCCGCATCAACGCCGCCAAGAGCGGACAGTTCGAGCGCACGCTGCTCATCGCCGACCAGGACAGTTATGTGAGCTATCTGGAAGGCTGTACGGCGCCCAAACGCGACGAGAACCAGCTTCATGCCGCGGTGGTCGAGCTGGTGGCGCTGGATCATGCCGAGATCAAATATTCCACTGTGCAGAATTGGTATCCAGGCGATGAAGAGGGCAAAGGCGGCATCTATAATTTCGTCACCAAGCGTGGCGATTGCCGTGGCGCGCGTTCCAAGATCAGC
>JBKQTR010000445.1:0-4733 GCA_052143095.1 Allostellaceae bacterium | reverse complement strand
GGATGACGCCATGCTGATCGAGAGCGCGATCACCGGCATGCTTGCGGCGCTAGACCCTCACTCTGCGTACATGAACCCCAAAAGCTATCGCGATATGCAGACGCAGACGACCGGTAAGTTCGGGGGGCTTGGCCTCGATGTCACGATGGAGAACGGCGTCGTCAAGGTGGTGTCGCCGATCGACGACACGCCGGCGGCCAAGGCGGGGCTGAAGCCGGGCGACTTCATCACGCATATCGACGGCGAGCCGGTGCTGGGCTTGTCGCTCAACGACGCGGTCGAGCACATGCGCGGCCCCGTCAACAGCGACATCAAGCTCACCATCCGGCGCGAGGGCAAGGATCCCTTCGACGTCAAGCTGACCCGCGCGGTCATCAAGATCCAGTCGGTGAAGTCCCATCTCGAGGGCACCGACATCGGCTATATCCGCATCACCAGCTTCAACGAGCAGGCCGATAGCGGGCTGCAGGCGGCGATGAAGGCGCTGAAGAGCCAGGCCGGCGACAAGCTGCAGGGCATCGTGCTCGATCTGCGCAACAACCCCGGCGGGCTGCTCGACCAGGCGATCGCCGTCTCCGACGACTTCCTCGACAAGGGCGAGATCGTCTCGACGCGCGGCCGGCATTCCGAGGATGCGGCGCGCTACAACGCCAAGCCCGGCGACATCACCGGCGGCCTGCCGGTGGTGGTGCTGATCAATGGCGGCTCGGCCTCGGCCTCCGAGATCGTCGCCGGCGCGCTGCAGGATCAGCATCGCGCCGTGCTGCTCGGCACGCGCTCCTTCGGCAAGGGCTCGGTGCAGACCATCATCCAGCTGCCGGGCCACGGCGCGATGCGGCTCACCACCGCGCGCTACTACACGCCCTCGGGCCGCTCGATCCAGGCCAAGGGCATCGAGCCCGACATCACCGTCGAGCCGGCGAAGATCGAGAAGCTCGCGGTGGCGGAGGGACGGCACGAGGCCGATCTGCGCGGCGCGCTCAAGAACACCGACACGGCGCCGAAGCCGCAGAGCAGCAACGACAACGCGCCCAACGTGCCGCCGGGGACGCAGCCGGCCGAGTCCAAGGAATCCACCGCCGTCGATCCCAACATCCTCGGCACGGCGGAGGATTATCAGCTCGCCCGCGCCCTCGACATGCTGCGCGGCGTGGCGCTCTTCAACAGCACCAAGGCGGGCAATTGACCGCCGCTCCGCCGTGCCTCAGCGCGAGCCCGGCCAGCTAGAGTACGCCGGGCGGCGCATGAGAGCAGGACGCGTCGCCGCGGCGTTGCTGCCGCTGGCGGTCGCCGGCGGCTTCGCCATCCTCGCCTTGGGCTGGTTTGCCGGCGCGCCGCCGGCGGCAGCGCCGACGACGGCGACGGTCGCGCTGGACCAGGTGCAGGTGGCGATGCCGCCGCCGCCCCCGCCGCCGAAGCCGGTCACCGCCGCCATCCCGCCGCCGCCGCCCTTGCCGGCGCCGCCCACGCCCGAGCGGCCGGTCGCGGCCTTGCCGCCGCCCCCGGCGCTGGAGCCGCGCGACCGCACCAGCGCGCAGCCGCTGCTGCCGGCGCCCGACCCGGCACTGGTCGAGACCGGGCCGCACGGCATCCTGCCGATCATCGGCCGCGACGGGCGCCAGGCCTGGCGCGCCTATGGCCGGCCCTTCGACCGCGCCGACAAGCGGCCGCGCATCGCCGTCGTCATCACCGGGCTCGGCCCGTCGGGCGCCGCCACGGAGGCCGCGATCAACGACCTGCCCGGCGCCGTCACGCTGGCCTTCGATCCCTATACCAAGCGGCTCGACGAGTGGATCGACCGGGCGCGCGCCGCCGGCCATGAGGTGCTGCTGGGCCTGCCGATGGAGCCGGTCGACTACCCGCGCCAGGATCCCGGCCCCTACACCCTCCTCACCTCCTTGAGCCCCAAGGACAATCTCGAGCGCCTCGAGCTCGTGCTGAGCCGCGTCAGCGGCTATGTCGGGCTCACCGGCATGATGGGCTCGCGCTTCATCACCTCGCAGACCAACCTCATCCCGGTGCTCGACGAGATCAAGAAGCGCGGCCTGATGTTCGTCGACGGCCGCAGCAGCGAGCAGAGCGTCGCCGGCGCGCTCGCCCAGACGATCGGCCTGCCGCATGTCAGCGCCGACGACCAGCTCGACGCCGAGCCGACGCGCGACGCCGTCGACCGCCAGCTCCAGACCCTCGAAGGGCTGGCGCAGCGCGACGGCGCCGCGCTCGGCATCGGCTACGCCTATCCCGTGACGCTGGAGCGGGTGGCGCTCTGGGCGGGCGCGCTCGAGCAGAAAGGCATCGCGCTGGCGCCGGCGAGCGCGCTGGCGTCCCTGGCCGGCGAGCCCAAGCCCGAGCCGAAGGGGGCGGCGCGGTGAGCGACGAGATCGCGGCGGCGCGCGCGCAGGGCTATCGCGCGGGGGTCGGCATCATGCTGGTCGACCGGCGCGGCCAGGTCTTCGTCGGCCGGCGCATCGACACCGCCGGCAACAACTGGCAGATGCCGCAAGGCGGCATCGACAAGGGCGAGACGCCGCGCCAGGCGGCGCTGCGCGAGCTCAAGGAGGAGGTCGGCACCGACCGGGCCGAGATCTTGGCGGAGACCAAAGGGTGGCTCAGCTACGACGTGCCGCAGCCGCTCGCCGGAAGGCTGTGGCGCGGGCGCTATCGCGGCCAGCGGCAGAAATGGTTCGCCATGCGCTTCACCGGCAGCGACGGCGACATCGACCTCAAGACGCATCATCCCGAATTCGACGCCTGGAAATGGATCGCGCCGGAGGAGCTGCCGGATCTCATCGTGCCGTTCAAACGCCAGCTCTATCGCGACGTGCTCAAGGAGTTCGCGGCGATCGTCGGGCCGGGTTGACGTGCGGTTCCGCTGCATGGGCGCACTGCGTCCTTCGAGACGCGGCGCTACGCGCCGCTCCTCAGGATGAGGCGGGAATGAATCGGGCATCTTCTGTAGATGCCATTCTCATCACCTCCTCATCCTGAGGAGCGATGCGCAGCATCGCGTCTCGAAGGACGCACCGCCGCTCATGCAGCGGATATCTAAGCCGCTCGCGCCAGCCGCGCCGCGCGGCGCTGCATGCCCCACCAGGCGAGACGCGCGGTCAAGAGCGACAGGCGGCCTTGCGGCTTCAGCCCGACCGCCTTGAACACCATGGCGATGCCGCGCTCGACATGATGCCGGCGATAGACCGCATAGGCGCGGCGCGCATAGGCGGTGGCGGCGCGGCGCCGGTCGTAGGGCGAAGCGGCGTCGTTGGCGGCGTGATAGGCATAGGCAAGCTCGTCATCCTCGGACTCGCCGATGCGGCCCGCGGCAATGCGCAACCGGCGCCAGCGGCCGATGCCCTCGGTGGCGAGATAGCGCTTCAGGTGGCCGTAGAACAACTTGTAGTGGCGCAGCTCGTCGGCGGCGATGCGGCGGCAGATCTCCTTGAGCACCGGCTCCGCCGCGGCCTCGGACAGCGCCGTGTAATAGGAGCTGGTGCCGGTCTCGACGATGCAGCGCGCCACCAGCTCGCCGGCGCGCGAGCCGCGCACCGAGCGCTCGGCGTCGAGATCGACGCGGAAGCCGGCGGTGAAGCGCCGCGACGCCGCCGCATGGTCGAAGCCGGGATCGGCGAGCATCGCCCAGCGGCCGAGCGCCTGGCCGTGCTGCACCTCTTCGGCGCCCCAAAGCTGCGCCACCTGGCGGAAATCGGCGTCGTCGTGAAAGACGCCGCAGAGATAGCGGGCATAATCGCCGCCGTTCTGCTCGACCAGGCTCGCCGCCTTGACGATGCGCAGGATCTCGGCATCGACCTTCGCCGGGTCGAACCGCTCCCAGGGAATATCGTCGAGCGTCCAGCTGCCCATCACCCGCCGTCCAGCGCTGACCGTAACATATAGTTCAAGTCCGGGGCGCGGGCAAAACCCTGCCGGCGGTCAGTGCGCCGCGGCGGCGAGTGCTTCGAGCTTGGCGGAAGCCACCGCGAGGCGGCGCTCGGCGGCGCGCAGCTCCAGCAGCGCCTGGTCGCGGTCGGCGCCCTGGAGGCGCGCCGCCTGGTCCCTGAGGCTTTGGGCGGCCGCGTCAAGCGTCTTCACCTGTTGGTCAAGCTCGGCGCGGTCGAGCGAGGCGATCGGCACCGCCTCGTCGGCGAGCACGGTGCAGCGCTCGGGCGTCACCTCGGCGAAGCCGCCGGCGACAAAGATGCGCTCGGTGATCGCCGTCTGCTCATCGGCATAGACGTCGATGACCCCCGGCCGCACCGTCGAGATCAGCAGCGAATGGCCGGGCAGCACGCCGAAATTGCCCTCGCCGCCGGGGACGACCACCATCGCCACCGCCTCGGACAGCAGCAGCTTCTCCGGCGAGACCAGCTCGAACTGCAGCTTGTCGGCCATCAGGCCGCCTCGGACGCCATCTTGCGCGCCTTCTCCACCGCCTCCTCGATGGTGCCGACCATGTAGAAGGCGCTCTCCGGCAGGTCGTCATACTCGCCGGCGACGATGCCCTTGAAGCCCTTGATCGTGTCCTCGAGGTTGACGAACACCCCGGGGGTGCCGGTGAACACCTCGGCGACGTGAAACGGCTGCGACAGGAAACGCTGGATCTTGCGGGCGCGGGCGACGGTCAGCTTGTCCTCCTCGGAGAGTTCGTCCATGCCGAGGATCGCGATGATGTCCTGCAGCGACTTGTAGGTCTGCAGGATGCGCTGCACGTCGCGCGCCACCTGGTAGTGCTCGTCGCC
>JBKQTR010000444.1:0-3578 GCA_052143095.1 Allostellaceae bacterium | reverse complement strand
GGGCACGATCGCCGGCAACTACATCGCCAAGACCTACAAGGACAAGAACATCGCCATCCTGCAGGACAAGTCGACCTACGGCAAAGGGCTCGCCGACCAGATGAAGAAGGCGCTCAACAACGCCGGCATGAAGGAGAAGATCTACGAGGGCTATACCCAGGGCGACAAGGACTTCAACGCCCTGGTCTCGAAGATGAAGGCGAACGCCATCGATGTGGTCTATGTCGGCGGCTACCACACCGAGGCCGGGCTGATCCTGCGGCAGATGCGGGCGCAGGGGATGACGAGCCAGATGATCTCGGGCGATGCGATGGCCACCAATGAGTTCTGGTCGATCACCGGCCCCGCCGGCGAGGGCATGATGTTCACCTTCGGCTCCGACCCGCGCAAACGGCCGACGGCCGCGGCAATCGTCAAGGAGTTCAAGGATAAGGGCGTCGATCCGGAGGGCTACACCCTCTACACTTACGCCGCGGTGCAGATTTGGGCGGCCGCCGCCAACGAGGCAAAGACGATCGACGGCAAAAAGGTCGCGCAAACCATCCGCAGCGGCAAGTGGGACACCGTGCTCGGCCCGATCAGCTACGACGCCAAGGGCGACATCACAACGGTGGACTATGTGTTCTATCGTTGGAACAGCAAAGGTGCTACGACGAGATCCCCGACGCGTCGCGCAGTTGAGGCTAGCCGATCTTTCCCAGCATCGGGAAGGTATCCAGCAACCAGAAGCTCGCCTGCGTCACCCCGCCGGTGAGAAAGGCGACACCGGTGAGAACGAGAAGGCCGCCCATCGCCTTCTCGACCAGGCCCAGATGAGCGCGGAAGTGAGCCAGGAAAGCGGCGAACGGCTCGACCGCCAACGCCGCCGCGATGAACGGAATACCGAGCCCGAGCGAATAGACCGCGAGCATCCCGGCGCCCCTGGCAACCGTGGCCTCGGACGCCGCCACCGCCAGGATCGCGGCGAGGATCGGGCCAATGCACGGCGTCCAACCAAGTGCAAAGGCGAGCCCCATCAGATAGGCGCCCCACAAGCCCACCGGCTTGGCGACTTCGAGACGTTTTTCCCGCATCAGCAGCGCGATCGGCGTGAGCCCGAGGAAATGCAGACCCATGATGATGATGGCGATGCCGGCAACAATGGCGAGTTCGCCGGAATAGGCGCGCAGCACGGCGCCGATGGCGCTGGCGCTGGCGCCGAGCGCCACGAAGACCGTGGAGAATCCGAGCACGAACAACAGCGCAGCGGCGATCGTTTCGCGCCGGACCCGCGGTTCCTCTTCCGCGTCGGCAAAGCGCTCGAGCGAAGTTCCTGTGAGATAGACCAGATAGGGCGGCACCAAGGGCAGCACGCAGGGCGACAGGAAGCTCAACATGCCCGCCAGCAGCACGGCGGGGATTGTGACATTTAGCATGGGGCACTCATGCCCGCCGTCTTGCCGCTAGGCAAGCCCGTCAGCGCCCCGCCCGCGAGGAAGTGATCGGTTGACGCTGGCAGAAAAATCGTCTCCGTTGCCGCAACTTGCGAGGATATCTTGCGCAACCTGATCACCGACGTTCCCGGGGTGAATATCGGCCATGCCGAGGATGCTCGGCTCGGCTCCGGCGCCACCGCAGTCGTGTTCGACGAACCGGTTGTCGGCTCGATCGATTTGCGCGGTGGCGGGCCGGGTACACGCGAAACTGCCTTGCTCGATCCGGCGCAGACGGTCGAGGGCATCGACGCCATCGCGCTGGCCGGCGGCTCGGCCTTCGGCCTCGATGCCGCGTCGGGCGTGCAGGCGTGGCTCAAGGAAAAGGGCCGCGGCTTTGCGGTGCGCACCGCACGCGTGCCGATTGTGCCCGCAGCCATCCTGTTTGATTTGCTGAGCGGCGGCGACAAGGACTGGGGCCGTTTTCCCCCCTATCGCGAGCTCGGCTATGCGGCCGCCGCCGCGGCCGGTCCCGATTTTGCTCTCGGCAGCGTCGGCGCCGGCACCGGCGCGACCACCGTCAATTGCAAGGGCGGGATAGGCTCCGCCTCCGAGCAGACCTCGGACGGCCACATCATCGGTGCAATCGCTGTCGTCAACGCCGCCGGCAGCGTTCTCGTTGATCGCGGCCCGTGGTTCTGGGCGGCGCCGTTCGAGCGAAACAGCGAATTCGGCGGGCGCGGGTTGCCCTCGCCGTTTCCAGCCGCGGCCTTCGAACCGTTGACCAAAGGTAGTGCACGCGAGAGCACTACCCTCGTAGTGGTGGCGACCGACGCCATTCTCACCAAGGCGCAGGCCAAGCGACTCGCGGTCATGGCGCAATCGGGCTTGTCGCGCGCCATCTACCCGGTGCATAGCCCGCTCGACGGTGACGTGGTGTTTGCGGCCTCGACCGCCCGCCGGCCGTTGGCCGACGCGTATCTGGCATTAACCCGCCTCGGCACCATCGCGGCCAATGTCGTGGCGCGGGCAGTCGCACGCGGCGTTTTCGAGGCTACGGCGCTGCCTTTCTCCCGCGCGTTGCCCAGCTGGAAGGATCAATTCGGTCGATAAAACATGGCGACAGCATCCAACAGGACCACACGCCTTGGAAACCACAACCTGCATCTTTTACGCCTTAACGTGCGGTCGCCGTTGACTCGCTCGCCGATTGCGCCTTCACATTACGTGAATCGGTCCGTTGGTGGCGGAGGGACACGGGTGGCGGAGGGACACGATGCGCTTCATCGTCATTGTTGTTAGCGCGCTGCTGACCCTGGGTCTCGCGGCCTTCGGGGTCGTCTCCGCACAGAAGGCGGCGGCTCTAAATTCAGCCGCGGCTCCGGCGATGCGCGTCGCATCGAACACAGGCGCTGTCCCGGCACCGGTGACATCCCCCATCCTTACCGATTCCAGATCGGTCGCCGCAACGCGCGCCGCCCAAAACACGCCCCCACAAAGTGCGCCCGCTTCGAGCGCGAACGGCGCTGCCGGCTTAGCCGCCACCACTACCGCTCCGAGCGCGGGCGGCGTCGCGACCAGCAACATCCCCGCCTGCGACAAGCCGGGTGGCATGGGACTGGCGCGCATCGTGGAGATCGACACGAAGGGCGGCCCCGGATTCGGCTTCGAGCACTTCAAACAATACGACTTCCTCCGCGATAAGGAGGTCGTGCTGACTTTCGACGACGGCCCCTGGCCGGAAAACACTCCAGCGGTTCTCAAGGCGCTCGCTGATAATTGTCTGAAAGCCACATTCTTCGAGATCGGCGAGCACGCGATCTGGCATCCCCAAATCACCAAGCAGGTGATCGAAGCCGGAATGACGGTCGGCAGCCACACCTGGTCGCACAAAGACCTGGCGAGAAATCCCTATGCAAGCGATCTCGATCTGGCCAAGCAGGAAATCGAGATGGGCGCCAGCGCCGTACATATGGCCGCCGGCGTACCGATCGCGCCCTTCTTCCGCTTCCCCAGCCTGCAGCATCCGCCGGCGCTGCTCGCCTATCTCGGCGAGCGCAACATCGCGACGTTCTCGACCGACATCGATTCCTTCGACTTCAAGATCCGCAAACCGGAGCAGGTTATCGAGTCGGTGATGAGCAAGCTGGAAAAGCGCGGCAAGGG
>JBKQTR010000443.1:0-5186 GCA_052143095.1 Allostellaceae bacterium | reverse complement strand
TGACGGAATTGCGCGAGGCCCTCGTCGCCGAGACCGTTCAGGCCGGAGCAGCGAAGCCGTCTCCTGATGTCGCCGCAGAGTACGCGGACCGGCTCGCCTCAGCCCTCAGCGTCAAGTAGCCGCGTGGGGGCGCTCGAACCACGATCGACCAAGAGCCCCGCGTCGCAGTGGCATCAAACCTCAATAGGCCGCTGCACTATTGAACCGCCGAATGGCCGAGGTGGTCGGCACGGACCGCGCCGCATGGCGACGCCGGGAGCGCACCTGTGCGCAGCAACGCCTAATGATCAGATCACTTTCGCGTAATCAGCGCTCTTTACGGGCGACGACATCCCGCGCGTGGAAGGCGAGAGGATTACCCGGGCTGACCGGCAGTTTGCCTCCCTTGCAATCGACGTCAGACGCGGTACGGCTCGAGCGCTTCGAAATCGAACTCGATCCCGTGACCGGGTCGCTCCGGAGCGACTGTACGGCCATCTTGGATCTTCATCGGCTCAGTCACAAATCGGTCCAAGGCGAAGCCGTGTATTTCCATGAAGCTACGGTTGGGCGCAGCGGCCATCAAGTGGACCGTGAGGTCATGCGTCCCATGTGAGGTGAGCGGAAGATTATGCGCCTCCGCCACCGCGGCGATCTTTCGAAATGCGGTAACGCCGCCGCAGTTGCAGACATCCGGCTCAGGATATGTCACGCCTCCCGCCGAGATCATCTGCTGGAACTCATAGAGCGTGTGCATATTTTCGCCCGCGGCCACTGGGATACCTCCCTCACGGACGACGCGGGTATGGCCGACGACATCGTCCGGGATGACCGGTTCCTCAAGCCACACCAAGTTGAAGTCGCTGAGCGCCCGTGCCGCCCGGATCGCCTGATCCGCGCTCCAGCGCATGTTCGCATCGACCATCAGCGGGAAGTCATCGCCAAGGTGCTTGCGCAATGTCCGAACCCGCTCGATGTCCTCGCTTAGTCGAGGACGGCCCGCCTTCATCTTGATTGCACGGTGACCCGCCGCGCGGAATCGATCCGACTGTTCGAGCAACGCATCGATGGTGAAGTCCAGGTCGATCCCACCGGCGTATACCGGCACGACTGGATCATAGCCACCCAAGAGGCGCCACAGCGGAATTTTGAGACGCCGAGCCCTGAGATCCCATAGTGCGATGTCGACAGCCGAGATGGCCGAAGTAGCGTGACCGCCGCGACCCGCGTAGTGCACCTTCCACCACATGTCCTGCCAGAGCTTCTCCGTGGCGTCCGCATCGCGGCCGATCAGGACCTCCTTAAGATACCCATTGATCAGCACGCGAAAGGCGGCCGCGCCCGAGTTGACGGCGTAGGTGTACCCCAGCCCTTCGACTCCGTCCTTGTCGCGGATCCGGACAGTTAGAAACTCGAAATGCGGTATGGAGCCATGCGTGCTGTCGCTCAGAACTTCCTCAAGAGCCACCTGATATGCGTCAGTTCGGATCGATTCGATCAGTGCCATGGCGGTTACATCTCCTTCGTGTGACGATGTAGGCGCTGCCGTTCGGGACTGCCGATGCGGGGCAAGAGTAGACCATCTGTCGATGCCAACCCACGCTCGCCTATCGGGCACTGCAATCCTGAGGATCGGACAGGGGCTCGCTCGTTGCGCAGAGTCAAGCCCGCACGACCGGGCGAGGTCGACTCGCCTCCTCCCAGCGAGTGCGGCAGACAGTTCTGGCGCGGGACCGCGCCGGGCGCCATCCCCTTTCGAATAGGAAAGCGATCTCATGACTCCGAAAGACATCGATCTCGTCCAATCGTCCTTTGCCAAGGTCGCGCCGATCGACGACGGGACTGGCCTGCTCTTCTACGAACGCCTGTTTGAAATCGCGCCCGAGGTAAGGCCGTTATTTCGCGGCGACATTGACGATCAGGGCCGCATGTTTTCATGTCCATGCTCACCGTGGCGGTCAATGGTCTCACGACTTTCGATTCCATAGAGCCCGCGCTGCGCGAGCTCGCGATCCGGCACGCTGGCTACGGCGTAAGGCCGGAACATTATGCGCCAGTCGGGGCGGCGCTGATTTGGATCATGGAGCGCAGCCTCGGCGACGACTTCACCGACGAGGTTCGGAGCGCCTGGCTCGCCGTGTACGACGCGCTCTCCGCCGTGATGATCGAGGCCGCGTACGGGAGTGGGGGGGCGGCGTGAAGGTCGACCCGGGCCTTCGCTGGGCGCTATAGAGCGGCGGCGCCGCCGCCGCCCTATAACCCGCCGGCTGGCGGGCGGAGACCCGGCGTTGAAGCGCGCGGTTATTCGGTAGCACGTACAAAAAGAAGCCCCGCTCAGTGGGGAAAGCTGAGCGGGGCCGATGCGGTGAGTTATCGTTGCGGGGGAGGTCCCGCTAGTTGCTGCGGACAACACGAAATTATGACATTCACTGCCACGGCTCTTGTTAACGGTCGCCAATCTCTTGCTCATTCCCACAAAGAAATTCCGCGGGGAAACCCGGCCCGCCCTAGGCGATGTCAGAGGTTATAGGAGCAGCAGGTTTCCGTCGGTATCCGTTGGTGGAAGGCGGAAGGCAAGATCGCCAAAGGCAAGGATGCTGACATGTTGTCCTGGCTCCGCCGCCGCCGGGCAAGAATTGAACGCGTTGAGGCTGAAGCCGAAGCCCTGATCCGCGATCTCGGCCTCGACGCCTATTCCGAAGCGCGTCGAAGGGAGCGAGCGTCAGGTGAAGAGGGGACCGCTGAGGATTGGCGGCGCGTGGCATCGGCCATCGCGCGTAAGACTGGCAAGCACATTGGCTTCGATACCTCAAGTCGCATGGCGTTGAATGTCGTATTCGCTCCGGATCGACCGGCCCGCGTGCGCGTTCCCCGATCCCTTCCTCAGATCGAACCAGTTGAGGAGCTTGAGCGCATCCTGTCCGCGCCCTTGCAGCCGTTCCGTATCCAATTTATCGGCGCTGGGCAAAGCGGCACGGCCGTGCTCTTGAAGGAAGTCGAGATCGAGGCGTCGGGCGTATCGGCGGCAATTGTCGCGGCTGCCAATGAGGCGTGGCCTCTCAAGACGACAAGGTTGCGCATCCTCGATCTAGAAGGCCGAGAAGTCTTTGACCGACAACGGGCGGATCCGGGTCAGGACCCGTTGTAGGCCCGTACCGCGCCAGCGGCCTCGACAATTGTGATCGAACCGAAAATTCGAGTTATTCAACACAATCCGCCCACCTGCGACGGCAGCTGGCATTCGAGTCGCAGTGGCCCAGACTCGATGAGGAAATCTCCGAAGTTCACGAACGCATCGCCAAGAGCATCACGGTTTGAATCGAGCGGTGGCGGTTTCCTCGGCTCCAAAATCCTACGACATTGTAAAACGTTAGAGCGGACTGCGATCAAACTGTATCATGTTCGCAGGCGACGATCTTGAGATGTCGGCAGAGGTTTCCGGCACCCTCGGGAAGCCCGCCGATTCAGTGCGTTCGGATACCGCTCTAGCGTCGCCGAGTACGGTCTGCGGCGGCCATTTGGCGGGTTTGCCAGACGTTTGTGACGGAATGCCGTTTGGAGTCTCTGGCGGCAAAATTCCGTTTCCCAAATGCGCCGGTTGGGTTGAGGGAGGCAACGAGCGTCGGACATCCGGAAGGCGGCGCCGATCTCGGACTAAGACTTGCGGGCCGCGGGTGATAGGTTGAGCGGATCGGGTTTTGATCAAGTCTGTGCGGGCGCCTTGAGACCAAGCGCGGACCACTGATCCGACCAGGTCATCGGAAGGTCCATCAGACGCTTGACGCCGAAGCCGCGCTGCAGCCGTCCGTCGATCGCCGCCTTGACGAGGGCCGGGGAAAGGAAAGCGAGCGACATCGTCAGGCGGATCGAGCGTTCGGTCTTCTTCTCGCGGACGGCGATGGACTCGATCGTGTGGCTCGAATCTGTCGTCAGTTCGTCTAGCCAGCGATGGGCGTCGCGGAGAGCATCGATGAGAACCGCGCGCTTTGGTTCGCATCGGGCGCACCGCAGCGGGTTGCTCGCCTTCCCCCTGAATGATCTCGCGGCGTCGATTGGGGGACGGCGGCGTCCAGGGAATGACCAGGACGCGATCCGGAGCGTCTCCGGTCATCCCTTCGGCAAACTGAATCTCCAATGTCGTGCGGCGGATCGTCACGCGCCCGACGGCCGCACGCGCGTCGACGTCGAAGGCGCAGGACGACGAGGCGCTCGCGGCGGCGTCGATGCCGATAGCGGCTACATCGGCGCCGGGATGTCTGGAGACTCGCTGAATGCTCTGCCTTCCGATCGAACGCTCCAGATGATCCGAGGGCGCGGCGCCTCGCACCGCCTCGACGACCCGTCGTTCAATCTCCATCGCCGCGACGCGACTGAGGGACCCCGCATCTTGCTGGCGACCCTGTAGGATCGCCTGTGAGACATAGTAGCGGTATCGACGTCCGCCCTTGGTCGCGTGGCTCGGGCTCATCCGGTTGCCGCGATCGTCAAAGAGCTTGCCAGCAAGGAGCGCGTCAGAGCCTTGGCGCGAGTCTGCTCTATCTTGGGCATGCTCCGCGAGCATGCGTTGGACTTCGTCCCAGGTCTCGCGATCGACAATCGGGTCATGAAGGCCTTCATGAACCTGGCCCTTGTGGGTCAGCCGGCCGAGGTAAATCGGGTTCGACAGGATCTTGTAAAGGTGCCCTCGGCTGATCAGCCCGCCGCCGGTGGTTTTCCCACTGCCGTCGGTTCGAATGGGCAGCCGAATTTTCTCCTGTTCCAAAATACCATTGAGCCGAACGACGCTGCCGATCTCGAGATAGCGCCGAAAGAGATCGCGCACGAAGGCGGCATGCTCTTCGACGACATGGAGCGCCCGATTATCGACCCGATAGCCGAGCGGAACCACGCCGCCCATCCAGATGCCCTTCTTCTTCGATGCTGCGATCTTGTCCCGAATGCGTTCGCCGGTGACTTCGCGCTCGAACTGGGCGAACGACAGGAGGACGTTTAATGTCAGCCGGCCGCACGACGCTGCCGATCTCGAGATAGCGCCGAAAGAGATCGCGCACGAAGACGGCATGCTCCTCGACCACATGGAGCGCCCGCTTCTCGACCCGATAGCCGAGCGGAACCACGCCGCCCATCCAGATGCCCTTCTTCTTCGATGCTGCGATCTTGTCCCGAATGCGTTCGCCGGTGACTTCGCGCTCGAACTGGGCGAACGA
>JBKQTR010000442.1:0-3913 GCA_052143095.1 Allostellaceae bacterium | reverse complement strand
GTCAGCGTGCTGCAGCTGATCAGGGAGAAGCTGCCGGTCTCGATCTCGCTCGGCATCTGGATGACGCTATTGAGCTATCTGATCTCGATCCCGCTCGGCATCCGCAAGGCGGTGCGCGACGGCTCGCAGTTCGACGTCTGGACCTCCGGCGTCATCATCGTCGGCTACGCCATCCCCGGATTCCTGTTCGCGATTCTGCTCATCATCCTGTTCGCCGGCGGCTCGTTTTTTCAAATCTTCCCGTTACGCGGCCTCACCTCCGACGGCTGGGCGCAATTTAGCTGGTGGCACAAGATCCTGGATTACTTCTGGCATCTGACATTGCCGATCGTCTCGATGGGGCTTGCCGCCTTCGCCACCATGACGCTTCTGACCAAGAACTCGTTTCTCGAGGAATTGCGCAAGCAATACGTGCTCACCGCGCGCGCCAAGGGCTGCTCCGAGCGGCAGGTGCTGTACGGCCATATCTTCCGCAACGCCATGCTGCTGGTCATCGCCGGCTTTCCTGGCGCATTCGTCAGCGCCTTCTTTGCCGGCGCGCTGTTGATCGAGACCATCTTCTCGCTCGACGGCCTCGGACTGCTGAGCTTCGAGAGCGTGCTCAACCGCGATTATCCGGTGGTGTTTGCCAATCTCTATATCTTCGCCCTCGTCGGCCTCATCGTGAATCTGATTTCCGACCTCACCTATACCTGGATCGATCCGCGTATCGATTTCGAGACGCGGGAGGTGTGAGTTGGACGCCAAAACCCTGCTCGAAAAAACCATCGAAAAGGCCGAGGACCGCACCATCCTCCCGGAGCCGAGGCCGAAGCCGGACATTGAGCCGGCCGGTCCGCTCGGCCTCGCCGTGCTGCCGATCGGCATCGAATTCTCCCCGATCAACATCCGGCGCTGGCAGAATTTCAAGGCCAACCGGCGCGGCTATTGGTCGTTGTGGATCTTCCTCGCCCTGTTCATCGTGACGTTATTTGCCGAGTTCATCGCCAACGACAAACCGCTGTATCTGCGCTACGATGGCAAGTCGTTTTTCCCGGTGTTTTTCAACTATCCGGAAACCACGTTCGGCGGCGACTTCGAGACCGCGGCGGACTATCGCGATTCCTATCTGCAGAAGCTGATCGCAGAGAAGGACGGCTTTATGGTGTGGCCGCCTATCCATTATTCCTACAACACTCACAATCTCGATCTGCCGACGCCGGCGCCGTCGAAACCGACGTGGATGCTCACCGAGGCGGGATGCAAGGCGGTCGTCGAGCGCAAGGGTCTCAACAGCTGCGGCGACCTCGAATACAATTGGTTTGGCACCGACGATCAGGGCCGCGATGTGCTGGCCCGCCTCATCTACGGCTTCCGCGTCTCGGTGTTGTTCGGCCTGATCCTGACGATCGTGTCCTCGATCATCGGCGTCGCCGCCGGCGCCGTGCAGGGCTATTTCGGCGGCTGGATCGATCTTCTGTTCCAACGGTTCATCGAAATCTGGACTTCGGTGCCGGAGCTTTATCTGCTGCTGATTATTTCCTCGGTCTTGGTCCCGGGGTTCTTCGTGCTGCTCGGCATCCTGCTGCTGTTCTCCTGGGTGCGGCTGGTCGGCTTGGTGCGCGCCGAGTTCCTGCGTGGCCGCAATTTTGAATACATCCAGGCGGCGCGGGCGCTTGGCGTGTCCAATGCCGTCATCATGTTCCGCCATCTGTTGCCGAACGCCATGGTTGCAACCATGACGTTCCTGCCGTTCATCATGTCGTCGTCGGTGATGACGCTGACCGCGCTCGACTTCCTCGGCTTCGGCCTGCCGCCCGGCTCGCCGTCGCTCGGCGAATTGCTGTCGCAAGGCAAGGCCAACGTCCAGGCGCCGTGGCTTGGGCTTGCCGGCTTCTTCACCGTCGCGCTCATGCTTTCGCTCCTGATCTTCATTGGCGAAGCCGTGCGCGACGCCTTCGATCCGAGAAAGACGTTTACATGACCGCTGAACCCCTCCTCTCGGTCCGCGACCTCTCTGTCGCCTTCAGCCATGGCGCACATGGCGGGCCGGAGACACTGGCCGTCGATCACGTCTCGTTTGATATCGGCAAGGGCGAGACGGTGGCTCTGGTTGGCGAATCCGGTTCCGGTAAATCGGTGACAGCGCTGTCGATCCTTAAGCTGTTGCCCTATCCGGCGGCGCGCCATCCGTCGGGCAGCATCACCTTCAAGGGCCGCGAACTGCTGGGACTGCCCGACCGCGACATGCGGCGGGTGCGCGGCGACGACATCACCATCGTCTTCCAGGAGCCGATGACCTCGCTCAACCCGCTGCATACGATCGAGAAGCAGATCGGCGAAGTCTTATTCCTGCATCGCGGCCTCACCGGCGCGGCCGCCCGGGCGCGCATCCTTGAAGTGTTGAGCCAAGTCGGGATTCCCGATCCGCAGAGTCGGCTGAAAAGCTATCCGCATCAGCTTTCCGGAGGCCAGCGCCAGCGTGTCATGATCGCCATGGCGCTCGCCAACGAGCCCGATCTGCTCATTGCCGACGAGCCGACCACCGCGCTCGACGTCACGGTGCAAGCCCAGATCATCGCGCTGCTCAAGGAACTCCAGCAGCGGCTCGGCATGTCGCTTTTGTTCATCACGCACGACCTTGGCATCGTCCGCAAGATCGCCAACCGGGTCTGCGTCATGAAGGAAGGAAAAATCGTCGAGCATGGCGACGTCGCGCGCGTCTTTGCGGCGCCTCAGCATCCCTATACGCGCGCGCTGCTTGCCGCCGAGCCGAAGCCAGATCCGGCGCCGCTGCAACCCGATGCACCCATGGTACTGGAAGCGACCAACCTCAAAATCTGGTTTCCGATCACCGCCGGCATGCTGCGCAAGGTCGTCGGCCATATCAAGGCTTGCGACGGCGTGACTATCGAGCTGCACCAAGGGGAAACCCTCGGCGTAGTCGGCGAATCCGGCTCCGGCAAATCGACCCTCGGACGCGCGATTCTGCGGCTGATCTCCTCGGAGGGGCCGATCGCGTTCATGGGTCACGAGCTTCAGGGCCTGCGGTTCAAGGAGATGCGCCCGTTCCGCCACGACATGCAGATCGTGTTCCAGGACCCCTACGGCTCGTTGTCGCCGCGCCTGTCGGTTTCGGAGATCATCAAGGAAGGTCTCAAGGTACACCATCCGGACATGCCGGAGCACGAGCGTGACGCGCGCGTCGTGCAGGCGCTGAACGACGTCGGGCTCGATCCCGCCACGCGCTTTCGCTTTCCCCATGAGTTTTCCGGCGGCCAGCGGCAACGCATCGCGGTGGCGCGCGCCATCGTGCTGGAGCCGACCTTTCTCGTGCTCGACGAACCGACCAGCGCGCTCGACATGGTGATCCAGGCACAGATGGTCGATCTCCTGCGCACCCTGCAGAAACGGCGCAATCTCACTTATCTGTTCATCTCGCATGATCTGCGGGTTGTCGCCGCGCTCGCCAGCCACCTTTTGGTGATGCGGCAGGGCAAGGTGGTGGAGGCCGGCGCCGCCGCCGACCTGTTCAAGAACCCGAAGAGCGACTATACGCGGGCGCTGTTTGCGGCGGCGTTCAATCTGGAAACCGCGCCGGCCGGCGTGGTAGCGCAGTGATGCCGGCAGCATCCGCGTCCCGTGGCGCGCGAGGCAGAGTTGAAGGAACCTTCTTTCATACTGCGCAAGCCGGGAGCAATGTTTTCGGCTCGCGCAGTGTTGGCGCCGCCTTACTTCGGCGCCGCCGCGGCGGTCTCGCCGGGCGGTAGAATTCTGAACGTGAAAATCGATACTTTTTGACTCGGGTCGAAGGGCCCGGCGACCTGATTCTTGACCGGCGGTATGCTTTGGAGAAAGGCGACAATGGCCGCTACGTCCTCTTTCGTCAGATAGGAGAACGAGTGGTAGGGCATGATTGGCGCCAGCATGCGGC
>JBKQTR010000441.1:0-8196 GCA_052143095.1 Allostellaceae bacterium | reverse complement strand
CCAATACCCGATAATCTACCCGTTTTTTCGGGTTTTGTCACGTTCCGGGAGGGGTAAAAATGTATCGAAAAAACCCATCTAAGCCATTGAAAATACGGTCACTATGTTCAGTTATGTGATTCTATGTGAGAGGGGTCATGGTGCCCAGGGGCGGAATCGAACCACCGACACCGTGATTTTCAGTCACGTGCTCTACCAACTGAGCTACCTGGGCGCCGTGCCGAGCGGGCGCAGGCTTATGCCAGAAACGCCCCCGCCTGTCCAGCCTCCGGCCGCTAGCTCTCGTCCCCTTCGTGCGGTGTATCGTCGAGTGCTTCGTTGGTCGGAAGCCGGTAGTCGCCGTTGAGCCAACGGCCGAGATCGAGCAGGGCGCAACGCTTCGAGCAGAAGGGCCGATGCCGCGCATCGGCCGGCTTGCCGCAGATCGGACAGCGCGTGCGGGCGCCGTGATCGGTCTCGCTCATGGGCGCCAGATTAGCTCAGCCAAGACGGACCTCGAAAGTCTCTCTCGCGCGCGCGGGCTCGCTGACGATTCCGATCGGCCGCCCGAGGCGCCGCTCCAGCTCTTGCCGCGCCATCCGCCCGGGCCCATCGAGCGCCGCCGCCACTTCCGGATGAAGATGGAGCGAAGGCGCGCGCGGCGGCGCCGCTGCGGCGGCCTGCGCCATCGCCCGCACCGCCTCGAGCGCCACCGTCAGCGAGGTCTTGACCCGGCCGCCATCGGCCGCGCGCTCGAACAGCAGCTCCGCCAGCGGCGCCTGCCGGCGCTGGCGCACGAGCTCGAAATGGCCAAGCCGCGTCCAGCCGAGCAGCTCGGCCTCGCCGGCAAGCGCCGCCGCCAGCGTCTCGCGCACGCGCTCGCGCTGCTCGCGCCGCCGCATGCCGATGAAATCCACGACAATCGGGCCGGCGAGGCCGCGCAGCCGGATCTGGCGCGCCACTTCCTTCGCTGCCGCGACATTGGCGCCGAGGATGGCGCGCTCCGCATCGCGCCCACGGCCGCCGGTGCTGCCCATATCGACGTCGATCATCGTCGCGGCGGCGGTCTGCTCGATGGTGATCGCGCCACCCTCAGCAAGCGGGACATCCGGCGCGAGGACCGCCGCGACCTCGCCGGCAATACCGCGCTCATCGAACAGCGCCGCGCTCTCGCGATGGAGGCTCAAGCGCTCGGCGAGATCGGGATGATGGCGCGCGAGCCAGTGCCGCGCCTCGGCATAAGCGGCGCGCTCGTCGAGCACGATGGCATCGGGCAAAGCGGGCGCGAATTCCTCGAGCGCCAGGGCGACCGGCGTGACGCTGTCGTCGAGTTGCCGCGGCGGCGCGCCGGCGCGGCTTTCCGCCTCGATCCTGCGCCAGCGCGCGCGCAACGTCTCGGCGTCCTGCGCCAGCATCGCCGCCGAGGCGCCGGACGCGGCTTGGCGCAGGATGAAGCCCTCGCCCGGTTGCGCGATCTCGCCGAGGAGAGCGACGAGCCGCTGGCGCTCCTCGGCGCCGAGCATCTTGTGCGCGCCGATACCGGGTCGCCCCGGCGCCAGCTCGAGCAGGCGGCCGGCAAGCCGCAAACGCATCGAAAGACCGGTCGCCTTGTCGGCGCGCGCCTCCTTGGTCACCTGCACGATGACCGCCTGGCCTTCATGCAATGCGCTAATGCCGGAAGGCAAGCCGGCATCCTCGGCGCTGAGAAAGCCGGCGCGGTCGACACCGATATCGACCAGCGCCGCCGGCAGCTCCGGCTTCAGCGCCACCACCCGGCCGAAAAATACCGCGCCCGCCCGCGCTCCGGCGCCGGCGCGAAGCACGCGCAGCGCCGCAAGCTCGCCGTCCTGCACGAGAGCCGCCCAGACCTCTCCCGGCGAGCATGCGATCAGCAGCTCGCCGCTCACGGCGCTGCCGACGGCAAGCGCCGTGCGCGCGCGAAGCCATGCCCGGCCAAGAGGCCGACCGTCTCGAACAACGGCAAGCCGACGACGTTGGAATAGGAGCCGATGATCGCGCGGATGAAGCGCGCGGCAAGACCCTGGATGGCGTAGCCGCCCGCCTTGTCCTGCCATTCGCCGCTGGCGAGATAATCCTCGATCTCGACCGCGTCGAGCCGCTTGAAGATCACCGCCGTCTCGACCCGTCGGCTCACCACGCGTCCGTCGGGCAGCGCCAAGGCGATGCCGCCATGGACGCGATGGCGCCGCCCGGACAGCAGTGCCAGGCAATCGCGCGCCGCGGCGCGGTCGAGCGCCTTCGGCAGGATGCGCCGGCCGCAGGCGACGACGGTATCGGCCCCCAGCACGAAGGCGCCGGGATGCCGCGCGGCGACGGCGCGCGCCTTGGCTTCGGCAAGCCGCAGCGCATGTCGCGCCGGCAGCTCGCGCTCGAGCGGCGTCTCGTCGATCCCGGCGGGATCGATGGCATCCGGGCTGAGAGCGATCTGACTGAGGAGGTCGAGGCGGCGCGGCGAGGCCGACGCGAGCACCAGGCACTGGTCAGGCACGGCGGGCCGGCCCGACCGCTTCTATTTGAAGCGGAAGGTGATGCGGCCCTTGGTCAGGTCATAGGGGGTCATCTCGACATTGACCCTGTCGCCTGCCAGCACGCGGATGCGGTTCTTGCGCATCTTGCCGGAAGTATGCGCCAGCACCTCATGGTCGTTGTCGAGCTTCACCCTGAACATGGCGTTGGGCAGCAGCTCGGTCACCGTTCCGGAGAATTCGATCAGGTCTTCTTTCGCCATTCCCTCGCCCGTGGGTTCAATCCCGCCCGCAGCGGGTCCAAAGCCGCCCCAAGATCGTGGGGCGGGGGCGGCGGGTCAAGAGGCTATAGCGCACGGCTATCCCCCGCGTCCCGGTGCCAGCGGAAACCGCTCCAGGATGCGCTTTCTCAACTGGTCGCGCACCAGCCGATAGGCCCCCAGCATCTCCTCGCGGCTGCCCTCGACGGCGGTGGGATCGAGCATCGGCCAGAACTCGACCTCGCAGGCCATGGTGCGGGTGAGCTCGACCGCCGAGTGCTGCGCCTCCGGCGAGAGCGAGACGACGAGATCGAAGGACGTGTCCTCGAGATCGTCGAAGGTCTTGGCGCGGTGCTTGGCGATATCGATGCCGATCTCGTCCATCACCGCGACCGCGAAGGGATCGATCTCGGCATCGCGCACGCCCACCGAATCGACATAGATGTGCCGGCCGTGGAGATGCTTGAGCAGCGCCTCGGCCATCGGCGAGCGGATCGCATTGAAAGTGCAGGCGAAGAGCACGCTGGAGGGGAGCCGCGCCATGGCGTCTCACGTCCGAATGTGCAGCACGCACAGCAGCGTGAACAGGCGCCGCGCGGTATTGAGGTCGACCGTCACCCGCTCCGCCAGCCGCTCGCGCAACAGCTCCGAGCCTTCGTTGTGCAACGCCCGGCGCCCCATGTCGATCGCCTCGATGCGCGACGGGCTCGCGGTGCGGATGGCGTTGAAATAGCTTTCGCACACCAGGAAGTAATCTTTGACCACGCTGCGGAACGGTGTCAGCGGCAGCAGCATGCGATCGATCGGCGCCTCCGCGGTCGAGCGGATATCGAGCACGAGACGGTTCTCCTCGATGCCGAGCGTGAGGTGGAACGGCCCGGAGGTGGCGGCGACCAGGATGAAGCTGTTCTCCTCGAGGAGATCGAAGATGGCGACGGCGCGCTCATGCTCGATATCGCCATTGCGGCGCACGACCGAGCGCTCGTCGAGAGTGATCTTGACGATGCGCTGGTCGGTACCCGCCATCAGCCCTGACGCGGCAGATTCAGCCGGATGGCGATCGACAGCGCATGGGCGTCGAGCCCCTCGGCACGGGCGAGCGCCACCGCCGCGGGGCCGAGGGTGCTGAGGCTCTCGGCATCGCACGCCAGCAGCGAGGTGCGCTTCATGAAATCGAGAACGCCGAGCCCCGAGGAAAAGCGCGCGCTGCGTGCCGTCGGCAGCACGTGGTTGGGCCCGCCGAGATAGTCCCCCACCGCCTCCGGCGTGTAGCGGCCGAGGAAGATGGCGCCGGCATTGCGCACGCTCGCGGCGAAGCTCTCGGCCTCGTCGAGCGCCAGCTCCAGATGCTCCGGCGCCAGCCGATCCACCAGCGGCACCGCCTCGTCCCAGCTCTCGACGGTGATGATCGCGCCATGCGCGCGCCAGCTCTCGGCGGCAATCGATTGCCGCGGCAGCTGCGCGAGATGGCCGTCGACCGCCTTTGCCACCGCCTCGGCGAAGGGTTTGTCGTCGGTGATGAGGATCGCCTGCGCCGCGCTGTCATGCTCCGCCTGCGACAGCAGATCGGCGGCGATCCAGGCGGGATCGTTGCGTCGGTCGGCGACGACCAGGATCTCCGAGGGGCCGGCGATCATGTCGATGCCGACCACGCCGAAGACCTGCCGCTTTGCCGCCGCGACATAGGCGTTGCCGGGCCCGACGATCTTGTCGACGGCGGGGATCGTCGCCGTGCCGTAGGCGAGCGCGCCCACCGCCTGGGCACCGCCGATGCGGTAGATCTCGTCGATGCCGGCAAGCTCGGCCGCGGCGAGCACCAGCGGATTGAGCGCGCCGCCCGGCGCCGGCACGACCATGACCAGTCGTTCGACCCCGCCCACCCTCGCCGGGATCGCGTTCATCAGCACCGAGGAGGGATAGGCCGCGGTGCCGCCGGGCACGTAGAGGCCGACGGCGGCGATGGGCCGCCAGCGCGAGCCGAGCCGCACGCCCGCCGCGTCGGTGTAGGAGAAATCCTCGGGCAATTGCCGCCGGTGATAGGCCTCGATGCGCTCGCGCGCCAACCGCAGCGCCGCCAGCGTCTCCGGCGCGCAAGATTGGGCGGCAGCGGCGATCTCCGCCGCCGCAACGCGCATCGTCTTTGGCGTGAGCTCGAGCTGGTCGAAGCGTTTCGTATAGGCGATGACCGCCGCGTCGCCGCGCGCCTTCACCTCGGCGAGGATGGCGGCAACCGCGGCATCGACATCAGCTTCGCCCGCGCGATTGGCGTCGAGCAGCGCGGTGAAATCCTCGGCGAAGCCCTTGGCGCGGCTGTCGAGCCTAAGCGGCATCGGCGGCCTCGCGGAACCGCTCGAGCCAGCCCGTCACCTCTTCCGCGCGCGTCTTGAGGGCGGCGCGGTTGACGATGAAGCGCGAGGTGATGTCGGCGATGCGCTCGATCTCGACCAGCCCGTTGGCGCGCAGCGTCGACCCCGTCTGTACGAGATCGACGATCTGCCGGCTGAGACCGATGCTGGGCGCCAGCTCCATCGCGCCGTTGAGCTTGATGCATTCCGCCTGCACGCCGCGCTGCGCGAAGTGCCGGCGGGTGATCTCCGGATATTTGGTGGCGATGCGCACATGGCTCCAGCGCGAGGGATCGTCGCGTCCGGCATCTTCGGCCGGCGCCGCGACCACCAGCCGGCAGTGGCCGACCCTGAGATCCAGCGGCGCATAGATCTCGGGATAATCGAACTCCATGAGAACGTCGTTGCCGGCGACGCCGAGATGCGCCGCGCCGAACGCGACGAACGTCGCGACGTCGAAATTGCGCACGCGGATGACGTCGAGCCCGGCATGGTTCGTGGCAAAGCGCAGCTGACGCGAGTCCGGATCATCGAAGGCCGGCTCGATCTCGATCCCCGCGCGACGCACCAGCGGGATCACCTCGCCCAGGATGCGCCCCTTGGGCAGCGCCAATACCAGCGTCTCGTTACCGCGCAAATGCACTCTCCCAATGGTCGGAAAAGGGAATGCCGGGCCGGGAGCGAGGTACGTCATCGTTGTACACAGGCGGCACAAAAACCGTGTACGCCGATGACACAGGCGACGCCGACGATCGGCCCGGCGCTCATCATAGGGGCTGCACCCCTCGCGCGCCAAGGCTCGGGCAGGCGGCGTATTCCCGCTTTGTACGCCCTAGCCGGCGTCATCCTCGACGGGATGCCTCGGCCGCCAACGGGTCGGCCAGGGCTCGCCCAGATCATCTAAGTGGCACAGGATGCGCTCGACTTCCAGCCGGATGCTGCTGCCGCCGGCGAAGTAGAGATAGAGCGCCCCCGGCTCCGCCTGGATCGCCAGCAGCTCCAGCAGCCGCTCGCTGTCGCGCGGCGTGAAGCCGCGCCGCTGCACCGTCTTTACGCCGTCGATGCGCAGGCCGCACATGCGCCGCTCGTTGTCCTGCCGCGGCCCCGCCGCCGGTGGCTCCCAGCGGAAGCGGTTGGCCACCAGCACGAAGCGCTTTTCCTCGGGGAGCCACGCCATTTCACCGACCGCGACCAAGGCGTCCTGCAGGATGGCGGAGACGACCGCGAGATCCTCCTCATCCTCGACGCGCAGCTTCAGCGGATCCGGCATCGCGCCTCCGCCTCAATCGCCGACGAGGCGCTCGATCTCGGCGCCGCAGGCCGCGAGCTTCTCCTCGAGCTGCTCATAGCCGCGATCGAGATGATAGACCCGGTTGATCACGGTCTCGCCTTCGGCGGCGAGGCCCGCCAGCACCAGCGACACCGAGGCGCGCAGATCGGTGGCCATCACCGGCGCCCCGGTGAGCTTCGCCACGCCGCGCACCATCGCCGAGGCGCCATGCACGTTGATGTTGGCGCCCATGCGGCAGAGCTCCGGCACATGCATGAAGCGGTTCTCGAAGATCGTCTCGGTGATCATCGCCGCGCCGTCGGCCGTGGTCATCGCCGCCATCATCTGCGCCTGCAGATCCGTGGGAAAGCCGGGGAAGGGCTCGGTCATGACGTCAACGCCGGTGAGCCGGCCGTTGCGCCGGCGCACATGCATGCCGCGCGGCGTCTCGCTCACCTCGACGCCGGCGCCTTCGAGCGCACGCGCCACGGCGGCAACCGCCTCTTGCTCGGCGCCGATCAGCTCCACCGCGCCGCCGGTGATCGCCGCCGCCATCATATAGGTCCCGGTCTCGATCCGGTCGGGGATGACCCGGTGGCGGGCGCCGTGCAGGCGCTTGACGCCGCGGATGCGGATGCGGTCGCTGCCGGCGCCGTCGATCTCGGCGCCCATCGCCCCGAGGCAGCGCGCGAGGTCGACGATCTCCGGCTCGCGGGCGGCGTTGACCAGCGTCGTCTCGCCTTCCGCCAGCGTCGCCGCCATCATCAGGTTCTCGGTGGCGCCGACCGAGACGATCGGGAAGATGATCTCGCTGCCGACCAGCCCCTTCGGCGCCGAGGCGTGGATATAGCCCTGGCGCAGCTCGATCACGCCGCCCAGCCGCTCGAGGCCCTTCAAATGCAGGTCGACCGGCCGCGTGCCGATGGCGCAGCCGCCCGGCAGCGACACGCGCGCCTCGCCGCAGCGGGCGAGCAGCGGCCCCAGCACCAGCACCGAGGCGCGCATCTTGCGCACGAGATCATAAGGCGCGGTGGTCGAGGCGATGCGCCGCGCGGTGAGCTCGAGCACATGGCCGCGCTCCTCGCCCGCCTCGGCGCCGTTCATGGTGATGGAGACGCCGTGCTGCACCAGCAGATGCGTCAGCGTCGTGATATCGGCGAGACGGGGCAAGTTCGTCAGCACCAGCGTCTCGTCGGTGAGCAGGCTCGCCGTCAGCAGCGGCAGCGCCGCGTTCTTGGCGCCGCCGATGATGATCCTGCCGCTAATGGGTTTGCCGCCGCGAATACGGATTCTATCCATGGTTCCAAAGTCCTGCGCTATCGACCGAAGGCCACCGGGAGCGCCTCTTCTAACCCGACTTTATGGCGAAAATGGTAAAGCTTTGCCCCGGCGTTGTAAGGGATGTGCGGCTTTCGCTCAAGCGGCGCTGCCGCGCCGTCAGCCGCGCGGCTTGGTTGGCCCGCCCGCCGGCTGGGGATCGGCAGCGCGCTCCCGCGTCTGCGCCTTGCGCCGGGCGAGGTTGGCGCGCAGCGCCGCCGCCAGCCGCTCTTGCCGGCGCCCGGCCGCCAGCTTGCCCGCAGGGCTCAGATGCGGGCGCGGTTTCGGCGTATCGGTCATGGCGCGAGGATGCGAAGAGCATCCGCCGCGGTCAAGCCCGTTACGGCACCACGGCTGTCCGGTTGGACGAAAGCGGTAGCAAGGACGCTGCTCGCCTACACCCTTCTGTCGCCATGCGCGGGCTTGACCCGCGCATCCACGTCGTGCAGCGCGCTCGTTGCAAGACGTGGATGCCCGGGACTCGGCCTGCGGCCGGCCTGCCTTCGCCGAAGCGAAGCCGCTTCGGCTTCGCGCAGGCA
>JBKQTR010000440.1:0-2516 GCA_052143095.1 Allostellaceae bacterium | reverse complement strand
GCAGCTTGAGGCGCTCGGGCGACTGCACGCGCTCGATGAAGCCGCGGATGGTCTGCGGGTCGTCGATGTCGCGCTTGAAGGCGGTGTTGCTCATGACCAGGTGGTAGCGCACCAGCCAGGCCACCGTCTCGGTCTCCTCGGCGCTGAGCCCGAGCCTGGGGCCCAGCCGCTCCGCCACCTGCGCCCCCAGCTCCGAATGGTCGCCGCCGCGGCCCTTGGCGATGTCGTGCAGCAGCACCGCGACGTAGAGCGCGCGGCGGCTGTCGATGGTGCGGATGAGATCGGTGGCGAGCGGCAGCTCCTCGGCGAGCGCGCCGGTCTCGATCTTGTTGAGGATGCCGATGGCGAAGATGGTGTGCTCGTCGACAGTGTAGACATGATACATGTCGTACTGCATCTGGGCGACGACGCGGCCGAAATCCGGCACGAAGCGGCCGAACACGCCGGCCTCGTTGAGGCGGCGGAGCGCGACCTCCGGCTCCCGGCGCGAGGTCAGCATCGCCATGAACAGCCGGTTCGCCTCGGGATCGGCGCGCAGCTTGGCGTCGATCAGCTTCAGCGACCGCGTGATGAGGCGCAGCGCGTGTGGATGGATGTCGAGATCGTGCTCCTGCGCCACGTGGAAGAGGCGCAGCATGTTGATGGGGTCGTCCGAGAACGCCCGGTCGCGCGTGACGTCCAGCCGCCCGGCATCGATGGCGAAGCCCTCGATCACGCGCTTGCGCGGTCCCCAGGGCTTCCAGGCGAAGCGCGGCCGGCGCTCCTGCTCCAGCTCGAGCTGGGCGCAGAAGATGCGCGTCAAATCGCCGACATCCTTGGCAACGAGGAAGTAGTGCTTCATGAAGCGCTCGACGCCGCGCGAGCCGATATGGTCGGTGTAGCGCATGCGGCGGCCGACCTCGCTCTGCCGGTCGAAGGTGAGCCGGTCCTCGGCGCGGTCGGTGAGGTAATGCAGGTGGCAGCGCACGGTCCAGAGGAAATTCTGCGCGCGCTCGAAGCGATGCGCCTCCCTGCCCGACAGCACGCCCTCCTCCACCAGCTTCTCGACATTGTCGACGCGGTAGATGTATTTGGCGATCCAGAACAGCGTCTGCAGGTCGCGCAAGCCCCCCTTGCCCTCCTTGACGTTGGGCTCGACGACATAGCGGCTGTCGCCCATGCGCTGGTGACGCTGGTCGCGCTCGGCGAGCTTCGCCTGCACGAACTCGGCGGCGGTGCGCTTGATGATCTCGCTCTCGAAGCGGTGCCGCAAATCGGCGAACAGCTTCTGGTCGCCCCAGATGTAGCGCGCCTCGAGCACGGCGGTGCGGATGGTGAGATCGGCTTGCGCCTGGCGCAGCGTCTCCTCGACCGAGCGCGTCGCCTGCCCGACCTTGATCCCGAGATCCCACAGCGCGTAGAGCATGTACTCCACGACCTGCTCGGTATGCGGCGTCGATTTGTAGGGCAACAGGAACAGCAGATCGATGTCGGAATAGGGCGCAAGCTCGCCGCGGCCATAGCCGCCCACCGCCGCCACCGTCATGTGCTCGCCGGCGGTCGGATTGGCCAGCGGGTAGACATGGCTGCCGACGAAATCGTAGAGCACGCGGATGAGCTGATCCATCAGGAAGCTCAAGCCGCACACCGTCTCGGTGCCGTTGCCGTCCTGCTCGAAGCGCTGGCGCACCTCGGCGCGGCCCTGCTGCAGCGCCCCGCGGAGCACCTCGACCACCCGCGCCCGCGGCGGCTCCGCCGCGTCGACGGCGAGCGCGTCGAGCGCCGCCGACAGCGCGCGCCGGTCGATGATCTCGCGCTGGCGCTGGATCTGCTGGGCCATCGCCATAGTCTAGCCGCCGCCCGGGGGAACCGCTACCGCCGGCTTCCCGCCGCCTCTAGAGTAAGGGCCCCCGCAACCCCGGACCCCCCGGAGGACAGATGCGCTCGCTGGCATTCGCTTTCACCGCTTGCCTCTTTGCCGCGGCGCCGGCCTGGGCCGGCCCCGAGCAGGAGGCAAACAAGCAGACCGTGATCGAGTTCTACGACGCCGGCCTCAACCAGAAGGATTTCGCCAAGGCGTCGCAGTATTTCGGGCCGCGCTACACCCAGCACAATCCCGGCGCCGCCGACGGGCCCGAGGGCTTCAAGCGCTTCATCGACTTCCTGCGCGAGAAATTCCCGCAGTCGCACAGCGAGATCAAGCAGGCCTTCGCCGATGGCGACTACGTCATCCTGCACGTCCATGCCGTGCGCGAGCCCGGCACGCGCGGCAACGCCATCGTCGACATCTTCAAGCTCGAGCACGGCAAGATCGTCGAGCATTGGGACGTGGTCCAGCCGATCCCGGAGCAAGCCGCAAACGGCAATGGGATGTTCTAGCCGCGAGCGCTCTTGCGCTCGTCGGCGGCGGCGTCAGCGCTTGCGCAGCAAGCGCGGGAGCCGCACCGTTCGGGCTAGCCTCCTGCTTTGCGCTGCAGCTCCGTTCGTGCGTCCTTCGAGACGCGCCCTTCGGGCGCTCCTCAGGATGAGGAAGCAAT
>JBKQTR010000439.1:0-3948 GCA_052143095.1 Allostellaceae bacterium | reverse complement strand
CAGGGAATTTTCGCCGACGCGCCCGGGCTTGCACCGCCCGAGACCGGTTCCGCAGGACTGCGTCGTCAGCCACGCAGTCCCGGAATCCGGCAACTTCGCCATGACAGGCGCGGAGGCCCACATTCCGCGGGCGTTTGCGGACGCGGAGATTGGAGACCGCCTGGAATGGGTCTCCTGAAGCCCAATTGGCGGTCGGGTCTCTAACCTAGAATTTCCAATCTCCGGAATTTGCCCGTGGGCTTGGCCGAGACCAGTTCGCGTTCCGCGCAAACCGATTCGCAGTTGCCTCGAGGACCCGTCCAGGCCGAAGAATGTCGCCGGGCGGACGGACTGTGCGCTTGGGCGCAGGCGCCGTTTGTTGGATCAGGCGAACCCGAGCTGCTTTTCCTGGTCCGCCCAGACTGTCGGCAGATTGCGGGCGAGCCGGGTGACGGTCAGATTGGCAGGGGCCCGACCCTCGGCGATCGCTTCAATGATGCGCGGGGAGAGATAGGCGAGCGGCGCCAGGAACCGGACGTGCCGCTCGGCCAGGTTTTCCCGTTTCGCAATCGTCCCGATGTCCGTTGCCGGATCTTTGACGATCGTGTCGACCCACGCTTTCGACCGCGCGATCGCTATCAGCAGCGCAGATCGCGTTGCTTCCTCGATCGCCTGACCGCCCGATGGCGTATGCGAGATTCCCTTGCGCAGCGGCAGGGTCGCCGCGAAGGGGAGCGAGATCGTTGGACCATCGTTCTGATTGTTTGCTGCGTCCAGCGCGTCCCCTGATCGCAGTGTGATCGTGATCTGATCTCGACTCACGATCGCTCGGCCGAGATGGTTCTCAATGATCTCGCGATCGGATGCGTTGTCGTCAGCATCGCTGTTTGCGCGGAGCCCGTTGGCGATCAGAGCCTCGAGGTCGGGCGCCGAGATTCTGGCGACGGAGCCAGCTTCGCTGGCCTGCCTCTGCAACAGGGCGTGCGAGACATAGTAACGATACCGCACGCCCTTCTTGTTCGCATGCGTCGGCGTCATCGGATTTAAGCGGTCGTCGAAGATGCGGCCGGCGAGAAGCGACGGCGTGGAGGGCCTGACCGCCGAGCGCTCCACGGCCTGTTGCTTCAGTCGGGATTGCACAGCTTCGAACAAGGGCCGGTCCAGGATTGGCCTATGCTCGCCCGGATGGATCTCGTCGCGATAGGCGACCTCACCGATGTAGAACCGGTTCTTCAAGAGATGCGCGAGCGGGCCAACACGATAGTAGGTGGCGGCGACCGTCCGCCCATTCGCCAATCGCCGTGGTTTCGGTTTGTTACCCTCGGCATTCAGCGACGCCGCCAGCGCGCCGATCGAGCCCAGACGCAAGTAGCCCTCGAAGATCTTGCGGACGAGATCTGCCTCCTCCGGCACGATCTCCAGCTTCTTGTCGACGCTGCGATAGCCAAGTGGCACCGGACCGCCGACCCAAAGGCCCTTGCGCTTGGAGGCCGCGATTTTATCACGCACGCGCTCGCCAATCACCTCGCGCTCGAACTGGGCGAAGGACAGAAGCACATTAAGCGTCAGCCGGCCCATGCTCGACGTCGTGTTGAACGATTGGGTGACCGAGACGAACGACACATCATGTTCGTCGAACACTTCCACCAGCTTTGCGAAGTCGGCGAGGGAGCGGGTGAGACGTCGACCTTGTAGACAACGACAATGTCGATCTGGCGAGCTCGGACCTTGTTCAGCAAGTCCTGCAAGGCAGGGCGATCCAACGAAGCGCCGGAAAGGCCGCCGTCGTCGAACCGCTCCCGAACCAGTACCCAGCCTTCATGCGCCTGACTCTTGATATAGGCCTCACAGGCCTCCCTCTGGGCGTCCAGCGAGTTGAAGGCCAGATCCAGATTGTGCTCGGTCGACTTGCGCGTGTAGATCGCGCAGCATTGACGTTTGGGAGCGATATTCTTCACAGGCGCCCTCCCGCATCGCCGGACGCCGCGTGCACGCTGGGGCGGCGACCGGACCGACCGGAAGCCTTCTGACACGACGAAGGTCGGGGCTTGCGGTCGCGGTCAACAGAAGCCCGACCGGGGGTCGGATGCTCCTCCTGATCAGGTACCTTCTTTGATCTGAGCCCGAAGAACCGGGGGCCGTTCCAACTCGTGCCTGTGATCGTCTTCGCGATGGTCGAGAGGCTGTCATAGGTTTTTCCCCGCCAGCAGAAGCCACCCGGGACGACCAGCACCTCGTGAACGACGCCCTGATGCTCGCGGATCACGACTGAGCCAACCTTGACCTGCCGCAGCGGTTCGATGCCCGGCTTGACGAGAGAGCCGAGCAGGCGGCCGGTCGACGCGCTGAGTCCGCCGAACGCCTGTTCCTGCAGCCGGTAACAGATGGCCCGCGCCAGGAGATCCTTCGAGAAGGCGGCCGGCGGATCGGACACAATCGTCTCCCGCCAGCAACCCCGCAGCTGCTCGATGTTCATCTCGCCTATACGCGCGAGCGCGGCGTCGGGAGACTCAGCCAGCGCGAAGGCCGGCTGAGTGGCAGAAGTCCTGCCGAGAGCCATGGTCAGGCGGCCGCGGCGGCAGGCGCGGAGACGATCCGGTAGATCGAGTCCGATCCTCCCTCGCGCGTCCGATCAATCGCGAAGCCCCGTTTGCGCAGCCCCGTAAGAGCCGCGCGCACCGTATGCGGCAGCCAGCCCGTCGCTTCGACAAGCGCGTTCAGAGTCGCGCCCTTCTTCGCGCTGAGCATCTCGATCACCAGCGCCTGCTTCGTCCCGGCGCGTGGCGATGCTGCGCCGTCGTCAATCGATTCCTTAGCGCCGGAACGGTCCCGCGATCGCTTTTCAGCGGTCACCGCACCCTTCTCTCCGGATGCCTTGTTGCTCGGACGCGGTACCACAGCCGTCGCGGCCTCCCCCACTGAGACCGCATCCCGACCGGCGCGCGTGATCATGAGGCTGACGGGACGACCGTCTTCACCCTCCCGCCAGACGGGCATACCAGACTTTGAACGCACCTCCCGCATCAGCTTGCGCGTAACGAGGCTCGCTCCAACTCTCGAAGCCGCGGCCCCATTCATCTTCGGCGGAACGCACGCGATCCCGTCGTCGCGCGCTGCCGCCGCCGACAAGACGATCAGCTGGGTATCTGTAAGCTTTGCCATGGCGTTCTCCTCGTGCTTCGACAGCATCCGCTGTCACCAGCACGACCCCGCAACGGCCTGGGGCCGGCGGGGCAGGAGCGCCTCATGGCAGGCGCGCACCCGCACTACCGCTCTGTTCGCAGCACAAGTCCAGTCGGATCTTGAAGGTTGTTCCTGGTCCCGTTTGCGCCGGAATCCGGTCGCGCCGGGAACTCCAATTTCATGCGTTTTCTATGCGGGTTCCTCGGACGCCTGCACGGCGAAGGTATCGCGAACTCCGGCTTCCTAAACCGGGGGTCAGGGGTTCGATTCCCTTCCGGGACGCCAACCGTTTCAGTGCCCATTGATATCGCTGGCTTTTCACGCGCCCTTTGGCCCACTTTTGCCCACCTCTTCAGAAGGTGGGCCAATTTCGTTCCTCCCCTGTACTCCAGCGAGCTTCGCGATCCCGCTGGCGGCGAGCAAATCTCGGTCGCGCTTGCGGGTATAGCGAGTGGTCTCAGTGGCAGACTCGTGACCGGCTATCGCCATCAACTCACGATCCGTCAGACCGGCGTCGGCACCCATTGCCTGGAGCCCTTTGCGAAGGCCATGCGCCGAATAGCCCTGAAGGTTAGCTTCGTCACATCGGTCGCGGAACCAGTTGCCGAAGCCCGCCGCTGTGAACGGCTTGCCGTACTCGGTCTGCAGGAAGGTCATTTGGGTTTTCGCGCGCTATTTGGCCCACTTTTGTCCACCCCTTCGGAAGGTGGGCCATTTTCGTTCCTCCCTGTACTCGAGCGAGCTTCGCGATCCCGCTGGCGGCGAGCAGATCTCGGTCGCGCTTGC
>JBKQTR010000438.1:0-17262 GCA_052143095.1 Allostellaceae bacterium | reverse complement strand
GGCCAAATAGTGTCGCGTGACCACCTCGTCAGCGCGCAGCCCTGCCGGGGTGCCTCCAGTCCACCCAGGGCAATCGCATATGCCGCCGAGCCGCTGGGCAGGAAGGATTGACCACGGAGACACGGAGCACACGGAGAAGCGAAGAATGGCGCGCTTCGCGCGCCCAACACTTCTCCTCCGTGCCCTCCGTGCCTCCGTGTTCAATCTTTGTCGCCGGCGGCGCATGCAACAGCCCTGTGTGTTGCTCGCGCCGCGCGCTCTGCTAGCATGCGCGCAACCGATTCCGAGGGAGGAACCATGGCCGAGCTGCCCCGTCTCAACGGAGTGATCCGCGCGCTGGAGCAAGGCCAGCCGACCTTCACCGCCTTCAGCCAGGCCGAGACCGAAGCCGCGCTCGCCATGAGCACCGCGACATACGACGGCATCGTCTTCGAGATGGAGCACAACCCCTGGGACGTGCGGGCGCTGCGCGACAGCCTGCAATACCTGCTGAATCGGCGCCAGATCGCGCACTCGGCCTCGCTCGCCCCGGCAGTCACGCCAATGGTGCGCATCCCGCCCAATGGCGAGGAGAAGAACCAGTGGCTCGCCAAGCAGGCGCTGGATCTCGGCGCCTACGGCATCGTCTGGCCGCATGTCAGCACCGCCGAGCAGGCCTATAACGCCGTCGCCGCCTGCCGCTATCCCCGTCTCAACACGGCGCCGCTCTTCGAGCCCCACGGCTTGCGCGGCGACGGTCCGGCCGCGGCTTCGCGCTATTGGGGGCTGACGCAGCAGGAATACTACACCAAGGCCGATGTCTGGCCGCTCAACCCCAAGGGCGAGCTGCTGGTCATCCTGATGATCGAGGACACGACCGGCATCGCCAATCTCGAGGACATGCTGAAGAGCGTGCCGGGGATCGGCGTCATCCTGATCGGCGAGGGCGATCTCAGCCAGGAGTTGGGCTATCCCCGGCAATACGAGCACCCGAGCGTGCTCGCCGCGATGGCGGAGGTGGTGCGCATCTGCAAGGCGCACAACGTGCCCGTGGGCCACCCCCATGTCGATGCGAGCAATGCCGGGCGCATCCTCGAGGAGGGTTACCGTTTCCTGATGGCGGCACCGACGCGCAGCTATGCCGGGCTCGAGAAGGCGCGGGCGCTCGCGGGAAGAGGCTAGGCCAGGCCGGCCAAGCTCACGAGACCACCGCCCACACCGCCGCCGCCAGCAGCATTGCGCTCGCCGCCAGCGACACCAGCCGGTGCACAGCGAGGCCGCAGCGGTTGTCGTTGGCCGCGCGCGGCAGCCTGCCGGGCCAGAGCAGGCTCGCGACGTAGGTGCGCTCGCCGCCGCCGCGCTGGCGCGCCCGGCCGTGGCGGCTGACGCTAGCCACGCTTCTTCACCGGCACGTAATGCCGCAGCGTCTGGCCGGTGTAGAGCTGGCGCGGCCGGCCGATCTTGGCATTGGGGTCCTCGATCATCTCGTTCCACTGCGCGACCCACCCCACCGTGCGCGCGATGGCGAAGAGCACGGTGAACATCGACATCGGGAAGCCCATGGCGCGCAGGATGATGCCGGAATAGAAATCGACGTTGGGATAGAGCTTCTTCTCGACGAAATACTCGTCATGCAGCGCGATGCGCTCCAGCTCCATGGCGAGGTCGAGCAGCGGCTCGTCGCGCACGCCCAGCTCGTCCAGCACCGCGTGGCAGCTCTTGCGCAGCACCGCCGCGCGCGGGTCGTAATGTTTGTAGACGCGGTGGCCGAAGCCCATGAGCCGGAAATGGTCGTCCTTGTCCTTGGCGCGCTTGACGAATTCCGGCACGCGCTGCTTGTCGCCGATCTGCATCAGCATCTTCAGCACCGCCTCGTTGGCGCCGCCATGCGCGGGACCCCAGAGCGAGGCGATGCCGGCGGCGATGCAGGCGAAGGGGTTGGCGCCCGACGAGCCCGCCAGCCGCACGGTGGAGGTCGAGGCGTTCTGCTCGTGATCGGCGTGCAGGATGAAGATCAGATCCATCGCGCGCGCCAGCACCGGATTGACCGTGTACTCCTCGGCCGGCACGGCGAACATCATGTGCAGGAAGTTCTCGGCGTATTTGAGATTGTTCTTGGGATAGATGAAGGGCTGGCCGACCGAGTATTTGTAGGTCATCGCCGCGATCGTCGGCATCTTGGCGATGAGCCGGTGGCTGGCGACGACGCGCTGACGCGGGTCGTTGATGTCTGTGCTGTCGTGGTAGAAGGCCGAGAGCGCGCCGACCACGCCGCACATGACCGCCATCGGATGCGCATCGCGGCGGAAGCCGCGGAAGAAGGTCGCGAGCTGCTCGTGCACCATGGTGTGCATGGTGATGTCGCGCTCGAACTTCTTCTTCTCGGCGGCGGTCGGCAGCTCGCCGTTCAGCAGGAGGTAGGCGGTCTCCATGAAATCGCTGTTCTCGGCCAGCTCCTCGATCGGATAGCCGCGGTAGAACAGCTCGCCCTTGTCGCCGTCGATATAGGTGATCTTGGACTCGCAGCTGCCCGTGGCGGTAAAGCCGGGATCGAAGGTGAAATGGCCGAGATCGGAGTAAAGCCGCCTGATGTCCATCACCTTGGGGCCCAGCGTCCCCGCCAACAGCGGCAGCTCGACCGCCTGGCCGGTGGCATTGTCGGTGACCGTACAGCTTTCGCGCGGTCCCAGATTATGGTCCTTGCTGGCGGGCGCTTTGACCTTTGTGTCCATCGGCTTCGTCCCTAGATTGGCGCTATTGCGGTGCAATATTCCTTTGCGCCGCAGCATAGGCCGGCAGCGTCCTTTTATCAAACGCTGACATGACCTGGTCAACTACACGCTGACGTGACCCGGCGCGGCATCGGCGAGGCGCGCGAGCGTCTCTTCCCGGCCAAGCACTTCCATGACCTCGAAGATCGGCGGCGAGACGGTGCTGCCGACCAACGCCGCGCGCAGCGGCTGGGCGAGCGCGCCGAGCTTCAGCCCGCGTTGCTCGGCGACGCCGCGCACCGCCGCTTCGAGCGCCGGTCCCCGCCAGTCGGCCGTGGCGAGGAGCGGCGCCAGCGCGCCCAGCAGGGCCGGCGCCTCGCCGGCGAGCTGCGCCTTGGCCTTGTCGTCGAGCGGGATCGGCCGGGGCTCGACGTAGAAACGGGCCTTGTCGGCAAGCTCGGCCAGCGTCTTGGCGCGCGGCTTGAGGCCGGGCATGGCGGCGAGCAGCCGGGCCCGCCGGGGCTCGTCCAGTGCCAGGCCCAGCGCCTTCTCCAGCCGCGGCACGATCAGCGCCACCAGCCGCGCATCGGCGCTGGCGCGGATGTAATGGCCGTTGAGGCTGTCGAGCTTGGCGAAGTCGAAGCGCGCGGCGGCGCGGCCGACGGCGTCGATGTCGAACCAGGCGATCGCCTGCTCGGTCGGGATGATCTCGGCATCGCCGTGGCCCCAGCCGAGGCGGAGCAGGTAATTCCTCAGCGCCTCCGGCAGGTAGCCCATGTCGCGATAGGCGTCGACGCCGAGCGCGCCGTGGCGCTTGGACAGCTTGGCGCCGTCGGGGCCGTGGATCAGCGGCACATGCGCGAACGCCGGCACCCCCCAGCCGAGCGCGCGATAGATCTGCGTCTGGCGAAAGGCGTTGTTGAGGTGGTCGTCGCCGCGGATGACATGGGTGATGGCCATGTCGTGATCGTCGACCACGACGGAGAGATTGTAGGTCGGCGTGCCGTCCGAGCGCAGGATGATGAGATCGTCGAGCTGCGCGTTGGCGACGGTGACCGTGCCTTGAACGAGGTCGGGGATCACCGTCTCGCCGCTCTGCGGCGCCTTGAGGCGGATGGCGGGCTTGACGCCGGCCGGCGCCTCCTTGGGATCGCGCTCGCGCCAGGTGCCGTCATAGAGCATCGCCCTTCCTTCGGCGCGCGCCCGCTCGCGCATCGCCGCCAGCTCCTCGGGCGTGCAATAGCAGTAATAGGCGTTGCCGGCGGCGAGAAGCTGGTGCGCCACCTCGGCATGGCGGCGCGCGCGCTCCGATTGCAGCACGATGTCGCCGTCCCAGTGCAGCTCCAGCCAGGTGAGGCCGTCGATGATCGCGCCGACCGCCTCCGGCGTCGAGCGCTGGCGGTCGGTGTCCTCGATGCGCAGCAGGAACCTGCCGCCGTGATGCCGGGCGAAGAGCCAGTTGAACAGCGCGGTACGTGCGCCGCCGATATGGAGGTACCCGGTTGGCGAGGGGGCGAAGCGGACGACGACGCTCATGATGCCGGGGGTCTAGCACATCGCGCGAGGGCGCGTCAGGGGCGGGCGCGATTGCCATTCTCGACACAGGCGAAGCCGACGGGGGAAGTGAGCGCTACCTACGCGGCGTTTCAACAATTCTCATTGTGGCTTCGGAATGAGGGAAGCAACCGCTGCAGGGCGATCGTGCGTCCTTCGAGACGCGCCCTGCGGACGCTCCTCAGGATGAGGTTAAGTTGTTCATGGCACAAAGAAATCTCCTCATCCTGAGGAGCGCGCGGAGCGCGCGTCTCGAAGGACGCACATCGTCGATCCAGCATTCCTTCGAAACATCGTTCCAAAACCGGAATTGCTGTTGGCATTTGGCCCCGCGCTCCGGCTGATTTACACTCGCGAATATGCAACCCAAGGATGCTGGCGATCTCCGAATCGGAACGGCGCCGTCAGCAGGCACCGGGCGCCGCCGGCTCGGCGAGGCCGGGCGCTGGCTCGTCGCCAATTTTCTCGCCGAGCGCGAGCGCTGGCCGCTCTGGATCCCGGTGCTGGTGGGCGCCGGCATCGGCGCCTATTTCTGGCTCACCGTCGAGCCGCCGCTGGCGCCGGCGCTCGCATTTGCCGGCCTCGCGCTCATCGCCGCTTTCGCCGCGCTGCGCGCGCAGCGCCTTGCCGCGCCGGCGGTCGCCGCGGCGGCGCTGGCTTTGGGCTTTGCCGCGGCGGCGCTGCAGAGCTGGTGGGTGGCGGCGCCGGTGCTGGCGCACCGCTTCAACGCGGTGACGATCGAGGGCAGGCTGGTCGCGGTCGAGCCACTGCCCGAAGGCACGCGGCTCACCATCGCGCCGCGCAGCATCGAGCATGTCGATGCCGCGGCGCTCCCCGCCCGCATCCGCGTCACGCTCAAGAAGGATGCGCCGGACCTCGTTCCCGGCGTCTGGCTCCGGCTCAAGGCCGGCCTCTTCCCGCCCTCGGCGCCGGCGATGCCTGGCGCCTACGACTTCCAGCGCCGCGCCTGGTTCGACCGGCTAGGCGCGGTGGGATGGGCGCGCGGCGCGCCGGAGATCATCGCGGCGCCTGACGGCGGCGGCCCGAGCCGCTGGCGCGTCGCGGTGGAGGGGGTGCGCGAAGCTGTCACGGCACGCATCCGCGCGGCGCTGCCCGGCGATACCGGCGCCATCGCCGCGGCGCTGATCACCGGCGAGACCCACGCCATCCCGCCGGAGGAGGCCGGCCGGTTCCGCGACGCCGGCCTCGCGCATATCCTGGTGATTGCCGGCCTCCATATGGGCATGGTGGCGGCGGCCGCGTTCTTCGCCTTGCGCGCGCTGCTGGCGCTGATCCCGGCGCTTGCCTTGCGCTATCCGACCAAGAAGTGGGCGGCTTCCGGCGCGCTGCTCGTCGCGTTCCTTTATCTGCTGCTGTCGGGCGCCACCGTGCCGTCGCGCCGCGCCTTCGTCATGACCGGCCTCGCGCTGCTTGCCGTGCTGGTCGATCGTCTGAGCCTCTCGGCGCGCGCCATCGCCTATGCCGCGCTTGCCATCATGCTGATGACGCCCGAGGCGGCGGCGGGCGCGAGCTTCCAGATGTCGTTTGCCGCGGTGGCCGGTCTCATCGGCTTCTACGAGGCGATGCGCCAGCGCCTCTCGGAATGGCACAGCCATGCCGGGATGCTCCAGCGCTGCGGCCTCTATCTGCTCGGCATCGTCTTCACCACGCTGGTCACCACCGTGGCGACGATGCCGTTCACGATCTATCACTTCAACCGCTTCCCGCTCTATTCGGTGGTGGCGAACGCGCTGGCGGTGCCGGTCACCGGCTTCTGGATCATGCCCTGGGCGCTCATCGCCTGCTTGCTGATGCCGTTCGGCGTCGAGGCGCTGGCGCTCACGCCGATGGGCTGGGGCATCGACGGGGTGAAGGCGATCGCCGCCGGCGTCACCTCCTGGCCCGGCGCGGTGGCGACGCTGCCGAGCATGCCGGCCGAAGGGCTGATGCTGCTCGGGCTCGGTGGCTTGTGGCTCTGCATCTGGACGCGGCGCTGGCGCTGGCTCGGACTTCTGCCGGTGGCGCTGGGCTATGCCAGCCTGCTGCTGGCGCGGCCGCCGGATCTGTTGGTGGCGGGCGAGGGGGCGCTGGTCGCGGTGCGCGCGGCCGACGGCAGCTACCTTCTGTCGAGCGCGCGCGGCGAGGCCTTCGTGCGCGAGACCTGGACGCGCCGCGGCGCCGGTGAGACCGGCGAGATCTGGCCCGCGACCGGCGCCAGCGCCGATGGCAGCCTCTCCTGCAGCGCGGAGAGCTGCCGCTACAGCGCCCGCGGCCGTACCGTAGCCCTGATCCGCGATGGGGCGGCGCTGTCGCGCGACTGCGCCGGCGCCGATCTCGTGGTGAGCCCGGTGCCGGCGTGGCGGCTCTGCCACGGGCCGGTGATCATCGACAGCATCGACACCAGGCGCCAAGGCGCGCATGCGATCTGGCTCGATCCCAGCGGCATCCGCATCGAGACGGTGGCAGGCTGGCGCGGCGTGCGGCCCTGGGCGCCGGCGCCGGAGCGGCGCTGAGCAAGAAGGAGCGGAGAATTGCCTGCACGGTGCGGGCTCTCGCGCCCCGGATCAAGTCCGGGGCGCTGGCGCCCGCGGGCGACGACGCTACGCGTCGCGCCGGCATTGACAAGCCGGCGCGTGTCTTCTCCACTTGGAGAAAATCGGAGGATCCGCCATGGCGCTGGAGCTCAGACCGCTGCATCCGCTGTTTGCCGCCGAGGCCTCGGGGGTCGAGCTTGGCCGGCCCTTGGCGCCGGAGACGGTGCGCGCGATCGACGCGGCGATGAACCGCTTCGGCGTGCTGGTGTTCCGCGACCAGCCGCTCGACCAGGACCAGCAGATCGCGTTCGCCCGCTCCTTCGGCACGCTCGATATCGGGTTGCGGCGCGCCACCAAGGGCAAGCACCGCTTCAAATACGACGAGCTCATCGACATCTCGAACGTCGCGCCCGAGGGCGACATCGCCGCGCGCGACAGCCGGCGCATCGCCAGCATGATCGCCAACCAGCTCTGGCACAGCGACAGCTCCTTCCAGTCGCCGGCGGCGAAATACTCGATGCTGTCGGCGGTGGTGCTGCCGTCCTGGGGCGGCGAGACCGAATATGCGGATCTGCGCGCTGCTTATGACGCGCTGCCGGTTGCGTTGAAGGCCGAACTCGAGGGCCTCGAGGCCGAGCATTACGCGCTGCATTCGCGCATGATGCTGGGCACCACCGACTGGAGCGAGGAGGAGAAGAACGTGCTGCCGCCGGTGCGCTGGCCGATCCTGCGCACCCATCCGGGATCCCGGCGCAAGCTGCTCTTCGTCGGAATCCATGCGCGCGCGATCATCGGCTGGACCCTGCCCGAGGGCAGGATCATGCTGGCGGATCTGCTGGAGCATGCGACGCAGCGGCAGTTCGTCTATCGCCACGACTGGCGCGTCGGCGATCTCGTGATGTGGGACAACCGCTGCACGCTCCACCGCGGCCGGCGCTACGACCTTAGTGAGCGCCGCGAACTCCGGCGCACCACGACGATGGCGCTGGAGAGCGTGGAGGCGGTGGCGTAGCAACGGAAGCTGCAAATCCGGTGGTGCGTCCTTCGAGACGCGGCGCTACGCGCCGCTCCTCAGGATGAGGAGAGATTGAATTGGGCATCATTGTTTGATGCCATTTCCACTGCTTCCTCATCCTGAGGAGCCCGCGCAGCGGGCGTCTCGAAGGACGCACCGACAGACTTGCAGCTCTAATAGCGCCGGATCAGGCCCACCAGCTTGCCTTGCACCTTGACGCGGTCGGGGCCGAAGATGCGCGTCTCGTAATCCTTGTTGGCGGGCTCCAGCGCGATGGAATCGCCGCGCCGGCGCAGCCGCTTCAAGGTCACCTCGGTGTCGTCGATGATCGCCACGACGATCTGGCCGTTCTCGGCGAGGTCGGAGCGCTGGATCAGCACGGTGTCGCCGTCGAGGATGCCGGCATCGATCATGCTGTCGCCGGCGACTTCGAGGGCGTAATGCTCGCCCTTGCCGACCAGGCTCGGCGGCACGCCGATGGTGTTGGTGGGGTCGCGCAGCGCCTCGATCGGCGTGCCGGCGGCGATGCGGCCCAACAGCGGCAGCTGCGTCGCCTCGCCATTATCAGCGGTCGCGGCGCTGGGCAGCGCCGCCTTGAAGTCGCCGCGGATCACCGTCGGCGAGAAGCGGGTGCGCTCGCCGCTGCGGCCGCGCTGGGCGGCGTAGGCGGTATCCTCGGGCAGGCGGACCACCTCCAGCGCCCGGGCGCGATGCGGCAGGCGGCGGATGAAGCCGCGCTCCTCGAGGCCGCTGATGAGGCGATGGATGCCGGATTTCGATTTGAGGCCGAGCGCCTCCTTCATCTCCTCGAAGGAGGGCGAGACACCGCCATCCGACAGGCGGCGATTGATGAAAAGCAGGAGCTCGTATTGCTTTCGCGTCAACATCGCCGTCCCCGCGGGCTGTTACAGAACAAAACCAAAACCAAGGCAGTGTTCTACTTTGGTTCGCGTGGGGCGTCAAGGCTTCCGTTACGGGACGCAACCGCCGCTCGACAGGCGCCAGGTCAGACGACGGGCTGCTCGGGGCCGAGGAGGACGATCTCGACGCTGGCCCCGGCGGGCGCGGCCGGCGCCTGCGGCGGGCGCACCACCAGGCAGTCGGATTTCGCCAGCAGCGACATCATCGAGCTGTCCTGCTTGAGGAAGGCGCGCGCCTCGAGCGTGCCGTCCGGCGCGCGCGTCAGCGTCGCGCGCAGATAGTCCTGGCGGCGGTCATTGGCCGGGAGCGGTGCGGCGAGCCGCGCCCGGAGCGGCGCTGCCTCGGCTGCAGCAAGCCCGCTGAGCCGCTCGATGGCGGGCTTCAAAAACAGCAACCCGCAAACCAGGCTCGAGACCGGGTTGCCCGGCAGCCCCATCATCGGCGTGTCGCGGTAGCGCCCGACCATCAGCGGCTTGCCCGGCCGCATGGCGATCTTCCAGAAATCGAGAGCGAGCCCGCTCGCGCCCAGGGCGTCGCGCACGATGTCGTGCTCGCCGACCGAGGCGCCACCGGTGGTGACGAGGAAATCGGCGCCGATGGCCGCCTCGGCGATGCGCTGCAAGGCGTCCGCGCGGTCGGGCGCGATCGGCAGCAGCAGCGGCAGGCCGCCGCATTGCGTGACCAGCGCCGCGAGCGCCGGCCCGTTGGAGCTGACGATCTGATTGGGGCCGACGGGATCGCCGGGCATCACCACCTCGTCGCCGGTGGGAAGGATGGCGATGCGCGGCTTGCGGTGGACCGTGAGCCAGGGCCGGTTCATCGCCGCGGCAAGCCCGATATCGCGCGCCGTGAGTCGCCTGCCGGCGGCGAGCCCGACCTCGCCCTCGCGGAAATCGAGCCCGGCCGGGCGCACATTGGCTCCGACGGGCGCCGCCTCGCGCACATCGACCATGTCGCCCTGCCGCTCGGTGTCCTCCTGGATGACGACGGTATCGGCGCCTTCGGGCATCGGCGCGCCGGTGAAGATGCGGACCGCCTCCTCGCGCCCGACGGTGCCGGCATAGGCCTGCCCCGCCGGCACCGTGCCGACCACCCTGAGGATCGCCGGCATCCGGGCGACATCGGCGCCGCGCACGGCATAGCCGTCCATCGCCGAGACCGGCCAGGGCGGCTGCGTGCGCCGCGCCGCGACATCTTCGGCGAGCACCCGGCCGACCGCCTCGCTGAGCGCCACCTGCTCGGCGCCCAAGGGCTTGAGCGCCGCCAGCAGGCGCTGCCGGGCTTCTTCGACCGAGATCATCGCGTCGCCTCGTAAACGCCTGACTTGCCGCCTGATTTATGCAAGAGCCGGATGCCCTCGATGCGCATCGCGCGGTCCGCCGCCTTGCACATGTCGTAGACCGTGAGCGCGGCCACGGCGACCGCCGTCAGCGCCTCCATCTCGACGCCGGTGCGGCCCCAAAGGCGGCAGGTGGCAGTGATGTCGACCGCGTTGCGCTGGGGATCGCAGGCGAGCTCGATATCGACCGCGGTCAAGGCCACGGGATGACAGAGCGGGATGAGATCGGGGGTGCGCTTTGCCCCCATGATGCCGGCGAGCCGCGCCACCGACAGCACGTCGCCCTTCTTGACCCCGCCGGCGAGGATGAGGTCGAGCGTCGCCTTCGCCATGATGACGCTGCCGGTCGCGACCGCGCGGCGCTCGGTCTCGGGCTTCCCCGAGATGTCGACCATCACCGCGTCGCCCTTCGCGTCGATATGGCTGAGCCCACTCATGCCGGAGCCGCTTGCCGCGCCAGCAGCGCCCGCGTCGCCGCCGCGACATCCGCCGCGCGCATCAGCGACTCGCCGACCAGGAAGCAGCGCGCCCCGGCGCGCGCCATCCGCGCCAGCTCCTGCGGCGTATGGAGCCCGCTCTCGCTCACCCCGAGACGCCCCGGCGGCAGGTCCCGCGCGAGCGCTTCCGTCACCTCGAGATCAACCTTCAAGGTTTTGAGATTGCGATTGTTTATCCCGATCAATCGGCTCCTAAGCCTGGCCGCGCGCGTGAGCTCCTCGCGGTCATGCACCTCGACCAGCACGTCCATGCCCCAAGCCGATGCTGCGTCCTCGAGCGTGCGCGCCTCGGCGTCGCTCAGCGCCGCCAGGATCAGCAGGATGCAATCGGCGCCCATGGCGCGCGCTTCCGGCACCTGATAGGGGTCGAGCATGAAGTCCTTGCGCAGCACCGGCAGCGGCACGGCCGCGCGCGCCGCAACGAGATGCTCGGGCTTGCCCTGGAAATAAAGCTCTTCGGTGAGCACGGAAAGGCAGGTGGCGCCGCCCTGCGCATAGCCGCGGGCCAGCACGGCAGGATCGAAATCGGCGCGGATCAAGCCGCGGCTCGGGCTCGCGCGCTTGATCTCGGCGATGAGCCCGTAGCGTCCCGCCGAGAGATCACGCTCCAGCGCGGCGATGAAGCCCCGCGGCGGCGCGGCCTCGCGCGCGGCGCGCTCCACCGCGGCCAGCGGCAGAAGCGCCTTGGCGGCGGCGATGGCGCGGCGCTTGTCGGCGCAGATGCGCTGCAGCACGTCGCTCATGCCGGTGGCGCGGTGTTGGTGTTGGTGATGGCGACGAGCCGCTCCAGCGCGCGCTTGGCGCCGCCGCTGTCGATCGAGCGGGCGGCTTCAGCCACGCCCTCTTTGAGGTCGCGCGCGCGGCCGGCGACGATCAGCGCCGCGGCGGCGTTGAGCAGCACGACGTCGCGCAACGGCCCTGGCCTGCCGTCGAGCATCACCACCATGCGAGCGGCGTTGGTGGCGGGATCGGCGCCCTTGATGTCCTCGAGCCGCGCCCGGGGCAAGCCGGCCGTCTCGGGCGTCACCTCGAAGCGCGTGACCTTGCCGTCCTTGAGCTCGGCGACCTCGGTCGCGCCGGTGGTGGTGAGCTCGTCGAGCCCGTCGCCATGCACCACCCAGGCGCGCTCGCTTCCGAGCTTGCCCAGCACCTCGGCGATCGGCGTCACCCAGTCGCGGGCGAAGACGCCGACGAGCTGGCGCTTGACGCCGGCGGGGTTCGAGACCGGGCCGAGCAGGTTGAAGATGGTGCGGGTGCCGAGCTCGACGCGCGTCGGCGCGACATGGCGCATGGCGCTGTGATGGCGCTGCGCCATCAGGAAGCCGATGCCGGCCTCGCGAATGGCGCGCTCGACCAGGCTCATCTCGCAATTGATGTTGACGCCGAGCGCCTCCAGCACATCGGCGGCGCCGGTCAGCGACGAGGCCTTGCGGTTGCCGTGCTTGGCGACAGGCACGCCGCACCCCGCCACCACCAGCGCCGCCGCGCTCGAGATGTTGAAGCTGCCCTTGCCGTCGCCGCCGGTGCCGACGACGTCGATCGCATCCGGCGGCGCCGCCACCGCGAGCGCCTTGGCGCGCATGATGCGCGCGGCGCCGGTGATCTCCTCGACGGTCTCGCCGCGCACGCGCAGCGCCATGAGGAAGCCGCCCATCTGCGACGGCGTCGCGTCGCCCGACATCATCGCCTCGAACGCCGCCGCGGCCTCGGCCTCGCTGAGGCTCTGGCCGCTCGCCACCTTGGCGATCAGCGGGCGCAGATCAGTGACGGGCTCGCTCATGCGGCGACGCTCGCCTGGGCGGCAAGCCGCAGGAAATTGCGCAGGAGATCGTGGCCGCCGGAGGACGCGATGCTCTCGGGATGGAACTGCACGCCATGCACCGGCCGCTCGCGATGGGCAAGCCCCATGATCAGCCCGTCGCATTCGGCGGTGACGGCGAGTGCGGAGGGCAGGCTCGAGCGCTCGACGATCAGCGAGTGATAGCGCGTCGCCGGCACCGGGTTGGGCAATCCGGCGAAGACGCCGCTGCCGTCATGGCGGATCTCGCTCACCTTGCCGTGCATCGGCACCGGCGCGCGCACCACCTTGCCGCCGAAGGCCTGGCCGATCGCCTGATGGCCGAGGCAGACGCCGAGCAGCGGGATGCCGCCGGCGCGGCGCACCAGCTCGAGGCAGATGCCGGCATGGTCGGGGTCGCTCGGCCCCGGCGAGATGACGATGCCTTGGGGCCTGAGCGCCAGCGCCGCCTCGACCGAGAGCGCGTCATTGCGCTTCACCACCACCTCGGCGCCGAGCTCGCCCAGATAGTGCCAGAGATTGTAGGTGAAGCTGTCGTAATTATCGATCAACAGGAACATGGGGTGGTTATATCAGGTTCGCGGCGTGCCGTGAAATTCGCGCCGGCGCCGGCCGCCGGCGGGGAGCAGGGTACGTCACCGGCACGCGGCCACTGACTCCAAATTTCCCGTGTGCCACTGGCGCAGCGCGCGCCGGGACTCCGGCACAAGTTCAAGCATAAACCTGCTACCCTCGGCGGCCAAGGCCGGGCCTTGACGGTGGCGCAAAACCGGCTTAACCACGGCCCTCCCGCAGCGAAGAAAGGGCCGCCCCCGTGAAGTATCGCACCCTCGGAAAGTCCGGGCTCCAGGTCTCGACCATCGGGCTCGGCTGCAACAATTTCGGCGGCCGCATCGATGTCGAGGCGTCGCGCAAGATCGTCCACAAGGCGCTCGATCTCGGCATCACGCTGCTCGACACCGCCGACATCTACGGCAACATGGGCGGCGGCGGCCGCGGCGCCTCTGAAGAGGAGCTCGGCCAGGTCCTCGGCGACCGGCGCCGGGACGTCGTGCTGGCGACCAAGTTCGGCATGGCCATGGACCCCGAAGAGCGGCTCAAAGGCGCGTCGCGCCGCTACATCATGCGCGCGGTCGAGGACAGCCTGAAGCGGCTCAAGACCGACTGGATCGATCTCTACCAGGTGCATCGCCCGGATCCGCTGACGCCGATCGAGGAGACCTTGCGCGCGCTCGACGACCTCGTCCATCAAGGCAAGGTGCGTTATATCGGCTGCTCCAACTACGCCGCCTGGCAAGTGGTCGAGGCGCAATGGACATCGCGCCATCTCGGCCTCAACGCCTTCATCTCGTGCCAGGACGAGTACAGCCTGCTGGTGCGCGACATCGAGCGCGAGCTGCTGCCGGCGATTGGGGCTTATGATCTGGGATTGCTGCCGTTCTTTCCGCTGGCGAGCGGGCTGCTCACCGGCAAGTACAAGCGCAACAGCACGCTGCCCGAAGGCGCGCGGCTCGCGCGCGACCAGCGCATGGCGGACCGCTATCTCCTCGACAGCCACTGGCAGAAGCTGGAGCGGCTCGAAGGCTTCTGCACCGAGCGCGGCCGCAGCCTGCTGGAGCTGGCCTTCTCCTGGCTGCTGGCGCGGCCGGGCGTGGCCAGCGTCATCGCCGGCGCGACCCGGCCCGAGCAGCTCGAGCAGAACGTTAGGGCCGGCGACTGGGCGCTGACGGGGGAGGAGATGGGGGAGATTGATAAGTTGACGGCGAGCGCGTGACCCGCTGCGTCGCACCGAGACCCGCTTTCCGCTGGATCAACTCGGTGCGTCCTTCGAGACGCGCCCTGCGGGCGCTCCTCAGGATGAGGCAATTTTCTTTGTGCCATCAACCACCTACCTCATCCTGAGCTGGCGCGCGCAGCGCGCCTGTCGAAGGACGCACAGGCGCCCATGCAGCGGAAGCACGCGCCGGCTACCCCGCGCCGAGCGGCTCTCGCAGTTGCTGCGCAACTGCTGACGCCGCCGCGGACAAGCGCAAGGGCGCTTGCGGCGGGCTCTCGCAGTTGCTGCGCAACTGCTGACGCCGCCCCCGACGAGCGCAAGCGCTCGCGGGGTATTGACCCTCCCCCTGGGGGAAGGACCATCTTCCGAAGGTGACAGTTTACTGGAAGGTTTGGTCCCATGGCGGTTGAGACGCTGGAGCGGCCGGAAGAGGCGGTTGCGCTTAGGATCGAGGGCATGACCTGCGCCTCCTGCGTTGCCCGTGTCGAGAAGGCGCTGGCGCGGGTGCCCGGCGTCGCCGATGTCTCGGTCAATCTCGCCAGCGAGGAGGCGCATCTCCATCGCCGTGCCGGCGGCGCCGATCTCGCGGCGCTGATTGCCGCGGTCGAGGCCGCGGGCTATGGCGCGAGGCCGAAGCAGGCGATCCAGCCCGAGGCCGAGGCGGCGGCGGCCAAGGCGGCGGCGCGACGCGACTGGCTGGTCTTTGGCCTCGGCGCGGCGCTCACGCTGCCGTTGCTGCTGCCGATGGCGGCGATGGCGACGGGCGCCGATTGGACGCTGCCGGGCTCCCTCCAATGGGCGCTGGCGAGCCCGGTGCAGTTCGGGGTCGGCTGGCGCTTCTACCGCAACGCCTGGAAAGCGGCGCGGGCGGCGAGCGGCAACATGGACCTGCTGGTGGCGCTCGGCAGCTCCGCGGCCTACGGGCTCAGCGTCTATGTGCTGCTGCGCCAGGGCGGGCACGGGCATCTCTATTTCGAAGCGGCGGCGGCGGTGATCACGCTGGTGAGCTTGGGCCGGGCGCTGGAGAGCCGCGCCAAGCGCAGCACCACGCGCGCCTTGCGCGCTCTGCTGGCGCTGGCACCCGAGACCGCGCGCGTCGAGCGCGAGGGCGGCGAGGTTACGCTGCCGGCGGCGGAGCTGCGGCCCGGCGATGTCATGCGCCTGCGCCCGGGCGAGCGCGTCGCCGCCGATGGCAGCGTGCTCGAGGGCAGCAGCACCGCCGATGAATCGCTGGTCACGGGCGAGAGCCTGCCGGTGGCGAAGGCGCCGGGGGACAGGGTCATCGCCGGCAGCCTCAACAGCGAGGGCAGCCTGCGCGTCCGGGTCAGCGCCGCCGGCAGCGACACGACGCTCGCCCGGATCATCGCGCTGGTGGAGGGCGCGCAGGCGTCGAAGGCGCCGGTGCAGCGCCTCGTCGATCGCGTCAGCGCCGTCTTCGTGCCGGTGGTGCTGGCGATCGCGCTCGCCACGCTCATCGGCTGGCTCGTCGCCGGGGCGTCGCCGGAGGCGGCGATCATCGCCGCCGTCTCGGTGCTGGTCATTGCGTGTCCCTGCGCGCTGGGCCTGGCGACGCCCACCGCCCTCATGGTGGCGACGGGAATGGCGGCACGCGCCGGCATGCTGATCAAGGATGCGGCGGCGCTCGAGGCGGCGCAGCGCGTCGACACCGTGATCTTCGACAAGACCGGCACCTTGACCGAGGGCCGGCCGGAGCTGGCGGCGGTGCTGCCGGTCGCCGGCGATGCGCCGGCGCTGCTGGCGTTGGTGGGCGCAGCGCAGCAGGGAAGCGAGCATCCGCTCGGCCGTGCCGTGCTCGAGGCCGCGCGCCGGGAGGGCGCCGCGCTGCCGGCGCTGGCGAGTTTCCGCGCGCTCCCGGGCAAGGGCGTCGATGCGGTCGTCGGCACGCGCCATATCATCGCCGGCACGCGACGGCTGATGCAGGAGCGGGGCGTGCCGCTCGACGCGCTCGACGCGCTGGCGGCGGCGCCCGCGGCGCAAGGGCTCGGCCTGATCTATGCCGCCGAGTTCGCCGCCACGCCGGTGCCGCTCGGTGTGCTCGCGCTCGCCGCCGTGCCGGTGCCGCTAGGCCTGCTCGCGCTCGCCGACCGGGTGCGGCCGAGTGCCGCCGCCGCGGTGGCGGCGCTGCGCCGGCGCGGCGTCGAGGTCATGCTGCTGACCGGCGATGGCGAGGCGGTGGCGCTGAGCGTGGCGCAGGCGGTCGGCATCGATACCTTCCGCGCCGGCGTGCTGCCGCAGGACAAGGCGGCAGAGGTGGTGCGCCTCCAGGCGTCGGGCCGCCGGGTCGCCATGGTCGGCGACGGCATCAACGATGCGCCGGCGCTTGCCGCAGCAGATCTCGGCATCGCGTTTGCGAGCGGCACCGCCGCCGCGGCCGCGGCCGCGGGCGTCACCTTGATGCGCCCGGAGCCGCTGCTGGTGCCGGCGGCGCTCGATCTCGCCCATCGCGCGGTGGCCAAGATCCGGCAGAACCTGTTCTGGGCCTTCGCCTATAATGTCGTCGGCATTCCGCTGGCGGCGGCGGGGCTGTTGAGCCCGGTTATCGCCGGCGCGGCGATGGCGTTCTCGAGCGTCAGCGTCGTCGCCAACGCGCTGCTGCTGCGGCGATGGAGGGCACCATGAATATCGGCGATGTCGCGCAGGCGACGGGGCTGCCGGCCAAGACCATCCGCTACTATGAAAGCGCCGGGCTGATCGAGCCGCCGGCGCGGTCGGAGGGCAATTACCGGCTTTATGACGAGCGCCATGTCCAGACCTTGCGCTTCATCCAGCATGCCCGCCAATTGGGCTTCTCGGTCAAGGAGGTTGCGGCGCTGGTGGCGCTGTGGCGCGACAAGCGCCGGGCGAGCGCCGATGTGCGGCGGCTCGCGGCAGCGCATCTCGAGGACATCGACGCGCGCATCGCCGAGCTGAAGCGCATGCGCCAGACGCTGGAAAGCCTGGTCCGGCGCTGCCATGGCGACCATCGGCCGGATTGCCCCATCCTCGAGGAGCTGGCGCAAGAGATTGGTTAATAATTTGAGATATACTCGCGTCTGAGTCCCATGGACGAGAAGCTCGAGGAATTCCTAGCCCTGCTGCGGCGCCAAGCGCCGCAAGCCGCGCCGCCTCCGCCGCAG
>JBKQTR010000437.1:0-47178 GCA_052143095.1 Allostellaceae bacterium | reverse complement strand
CGCCCCCGCAGGGTCCGACCGCCGCGCTTACGACCGGGTTGTCCGAAGGACGCACGACCGCCCTGCAGCGTCAGGCGGGCGAGAGAGGACAGCGGCGCGATGGCAGTCTCCGCGATGAAGGACGGCGTGAGCCGGTTCAAGCGCGGCCTCGTGCTGCGCGCGGCGGCGAAGCTGTTCTCCGAGCGCGGCTACGCGGCGACCACCATCGACGCCATCACCGACGAGCTCTCGGCGTCCAAGCGCGCTATCTACGATCATTTCGCGGGCAAGACCGAGATCCTCGTCGAGATCTGCGAGCAGGCGGTCCGCTTCTCCGTCGACCTCGCCGAGCGCGTCGCGCGCGAGCCCGGCGACCCCGTGGCGAAGCTGCGCCTGCTGGCGCGCGACTTCACTGGCATCGTCATCGAGAACCAGGACTACATCGCGATATCCAGCCGCGAGATGAAGTTCCTGCCGGAGGACTCCCACCGGCGCATTCTGCGCATGCAGGAACGGTTCGACCGCATCCTGGCCGCGATCCTCGCCGAAGGCGTCGCGCGCGGCTGCTTCGAGCTGAGGGATCCCGCGATGACCGCGCTTGCCATCAGCGGCATGATCATCTGGGTTCATCGCTGGTACCGCGCCGGCGGCCGGCTCTCGCGCCAAGAGATCGCCGACGCGATGGCGGAGGCGGCGCTGCGCATGGCGCTCCCCGCGAGCGCGAGCCCGATCGGCCGCTGACCCTGTCTCGTCGTTTGCGCGATTGACGCCACCCCGAGATAGCGCGACACTTTGTCTCACCCGGGGATCAGGGGACAAACGCCAAGGGGAGCGAAGCCATGAAGATCAAGCTGTTCATCACAGCCACCGCGCTGCTGGGCACGCTTACACTGGGCTCGGCACTTGCCCAGAGCGATTGCACCAAGCTGGTGCCGCCCTCGCCGTTCGGCAAGGACGATGAGACCGGCGCCACCAACCGCGTGACGCCGGCGGTGACCAAGGCGGCGGCGGCGGAAATCCAGACGGGCAAGGTTACGACCATGACCAATGATTTGGTCGACGGCGTGCCGCTTTTCGGCACGCGATTTTCCAAGACGATCCTGACCGCCGTCGGCTTGGCACCGGGCGGGTCGCTTGGCGAAAACAACCTGACCTACATGGAAGATACGTGGCTGAGCCAGAGCCACGTCGGGACCCATCTTGACGGCGTCGGCCATATCGGCCGCGCCGATTGCTACTACAACCAGAACGCGATGGGCAAGTACATCAACCAGAACCGCATGACCAAGCTTGGCCTCGAGCATCTGAAGTCCTTCGCCACCCGCGGCGTCATCATCGACATGGTGAGCGTCTACCAAGCGGCGAACAAGCTCAAGAGCAATCCCGCGTGCCGCAAACCCTGCCTCGACAAGGGTACTGTGATCACGCCCGATGATCTTCAGGCGGGGCTAAAGATGTACAACGTGACCCTGCGCGAAGGCGATGCGGTGTTCATCCACACGGGCTGGGAGGATCTGTTCTTGCAGTATCCCGCGCAGAACACGCTCTACAACAGCGGCGAGCCCGGCATCGGCGAAGCTGCGGCGAAATGGCTGATCGAGCAGAAGGTCGTCGCCGTCGGCTCCGACCAATGGGCGGTCGAGGTGATCCCCGGCGAGAGCCCAACCAAGGCGTTCTCGGTACACCAGATGCTGATTACCGACAACGGCATCCACATCATCGAGAATGTACGCACCGACCTCATCGCGGAGGAGGCGGCGGCGACCAAGCGCGCCACCTTCTTCCTCAACATGAGCGTGCCGAAGGCCGTCGGCCTCACCGGCAACTTCGTCGGCATCGAAGCCATTCAATAAGGCCTCGCCGGTGCATATCGCTGGTGTTATCCCGGCGCCCGTCCTCGGGCGCCGGTCGTTTCTGGGAGGTGCGGCGGCGCTGCTGGCGCTGCCGATCGCCGCGCGGAGCGCAGCCGAGCGGCGCTACCGCATCGGCTTCGCCAATCTCACCATGGAGCCGGGCACCCGCCTCGAAGGGCTGGGCTTCACCGGCGCCGATGTGCAGGCGAGCTTCGTGCTGGCGGCGCGCGCGCTGCCGGTCGATATGGTCTTCTACGACAACGACCGCAATCGGGAGAAGACGCTGGCCAATGCCGATGATGCGATCGCCCGCAAGCTCGACCTCTACGTTCAGTACTGCGACGATGCCGGCGCCAATGGCGAGGTGGCCAAGCGGATGAAGGCCGCGGGCTTGCCGGTCCTGGCGGTCACCTTTCCCGTCCCCGGCGCGCCGCTCTACGGTCCCGACAATGCCCTCGCCGGGCGGCTCGCCGGTGAGGCGCTGGCCCGCTTTGCCAGCAGCACCTGGCATGGACGCCCCGCCGCCGTGGCCATCCTCGGCGATCTCGCCAACGTGGGCGATGATGTGCCGGAGCGCGTCGAGGCGATTGCCGCCGCGCTCAAGGAGCAACTGCCGGGCGCCGCGCAGACGCGTCTCGACACCACCGGCAACCCGGCACAGGCGGAGGCGCAGATGCGCCGCTTCGCCGCTGCGCAGCCCGACGACAAGCTGCTGGTCGCCGCGCTCGACGATGCGACGGCGCTGATGGCGAAGGCTGCCGTCGAGGCCACCGGTCGCGTGGCCGACACTGCAATCGTAAGCCAGGGTTGCGACCGCTCGGTGCATGGCGGTTCGAACGACAAGAAGGAGATCGACCCCAACAACCGCGGCAGCATCCTCATAGGATCCATCGCGTATCTCCTCGACCGCTATGGCTACGAGCTGCTGCCGCTGGCGCTCAAAATGCTGCGCGGCGAGGCGGTGCCGCCGCACACGGCGACCCGCCACGTGCTGGTGACCGCCGCCAATGTGTTCGCGCTCTATCCACCCATCGACATGAACTAAGGACAAGGGCGGTGGCGGGGAATGGACAGCGACGCTCGGGCGGCGCTGCGGCTGCTCGCGCCCCTGCTTGGCCCGACGAGATCCGCGGCAGTGACATTGGTTCGGGACGCTTGGGAGGCCGGGCTGCGATGTCGCTATTTCGGGCTACGGCGGCGAGCCGCAGGATTCGGAAGATTGCGGCAAATGCGGAGATGGCGCAGCGTGGCCATTGGCGGCAGACAACGAACGTTGCGGCGGGGAGACCGAGACGGTGTTGCTGAACGGTCGACATCAGCAGCGCGCAGCATGGCTGGGGCTTTTCGCGGTGTGGCTCCAGGTCGCCATCGTTTTTCCCCACGTCTGTCCGGACGACATCGCCGTTCTTGGCGGCTCTCTCGGCTTTGGCCCGGACATCATCTCCGGCGCGCCGGACGAGCGGGATCTGCCCTTATGTCCGCTGTCCGACGGACGCGGCGGCGATGCCTGCTTCATCTATGCAACCGGACATCTGGCCGGCTCCCCGCTCCTCCCCGAAGCGATAAAGCTTGACCTCGTCACCCGGAGCGGATCGACCCTCGCGGCGCGCGAAACGCCAATGCATCTCGCGCGACCGCATCACCTTCTCTTCGAGACCCGCGCACCCCCCGTCCGCTGAGGTCGATCGCCGCATCATCGAACTCGCCAATCGTTCGATACGATCGCCGACTTCAATCGACGAGGATCGTCTTGGAAACGCCGCATACCCTTGTTGCGCCGCGCTTCCCGCGGCGACCGATGCATGACGCAGGGCGTCATTGGCGCCGCGTGCTGCTAGAGCGGCGCTCCGGCGCTGCGGCTAGCTTCCTCCTGCTCTGCCTCGCGACGACACTCGGTGGCGCGCGCTTCGCGATGGCTGACCCGGGCGCAGGAGAGATCGAAACGTCGGCCCCGCCGGCGGGCGCATCGGGACCGCCGGCGGGCTCCGCACCGGCGCCCCTCACGCCCGAGGAAGTGACGATTGAAGCGAAGCGGCTTGAGGCGATCGGCGCCGCAATCGAGCCGCAGATCGGCGCCTCGACCTATACCGTCGACAGCAAGGCGATCGAGACACAGCCCGGCGGCGAGAACAACACGCTCAACCAGGTCGTGCTGCAAATGCCCGGCGTCACTCAGGACGCCGAATCGGCCGGCGGCATTCATGTCCGCAACGAGATGCAGCCGATCGAGTTCCGGATCGACGGAATTCCCCTGCCGACCGGGTTGAGCTTCTTCGGCCAGGGCCTCAGCCCCCGCTTCGCAAGCTCGGTGACGTTGATCACCGGCGCGCTGCCGGCGGAATACGGTCTGGCCACCTCGGGTATCGTCGACATCCAGACGAAGAACGGGCTGTTCGCTCCGGGTGGCGAAGTCACGATGTATGGCGGCAGCTATGCAACGCTGCACCCCAGCGCGGAATACGGCGGCTCGGTTGACGGCTACAATTATTATATCTCGGGTGATCTTCTCAGCACGAACCATGGCATCGACGGCGTGACGCCGGCGTTGACGCAGATCCATGATCAATCATTGCAGCAGCACGCGTTTGCCTACCTCGACAAGATCATCGACCGCGACAACCGGGTGACCGCGATCCTGAGCCAATTCAGCGGCTCGTTCGAGATCCCGAACAATCCGAGCACGCCGACTTTTCCCGGCATCAGCGCCCTCAACGGCATCCCCGTGTCAGCCTTCGATCCGGCGCAGCTCAACGAAAAGCAAGACGAGACGAGCCAGTTCGGCATCCTGTCTTATCTGCACTCCGACCTCGCCGCCGATTTCCGGATCTCGGCTTTCACCAAATACAGCACGCTCGATTTCCGGCGCGACCCGTCGCTCGCCGACATCGTCTTCAACGGCGTCGCGCAAAACGCGTCGCTGAAGAGCTTTGCCAACGGAGTTCAGCTCGATTTCAGCGACCGGGTCGCGATCGATCATACGCTGCGTAGCGGCGTGTTGCTGGAGGGTGAGCGGTTCACGTCGCGTACCGACTCGTGGGTGCTGGTGCAGGACGGCAGCGCCTCCGGCATTCCCACCTTCGGCACTACGCCGGCAACCTCGATACCGAGCGAGATTCCCGCCGGCATCGGCAAGACCGGCTGGACCTATAGCGCTTGGCTGCAGGACGAGTGGAAGGTCAGGCCGGACTTGACGGTCAATTACGGCGCAAGGTTCGACGAGGTCAACCAGTTCGTCATGGGCAACCAGATCAGTCCACGCGTCAATACGGTCTGGCAGGCGACGCCGACGACAGTCCTGCATGCCGGCTACGCCAACTTGTTCACGCCGCCGCCCTTCCAGCTGGGTCCGCCACAGAACCTGATCCAGTTCAACGACTTCAACGGCACCGGTCTGACCACGTCCGGGGCGACGCCGTCGACCGGGAACTCGCCACTGAAGATCGAGCGCGCCGACCTCTTCGATATCGGCGGCGAGCAGGAGCTGTTCCGTGGCCTCAAGATCGGCCTCGACGGGTACTATAAGTTCGCCCGCAACGGCATCGATTTCGGTCAATTCGGCGCCCCGATCATCACGATCCCGTTCAATTACCGCATTGTCGCCGATACCGGGGTCGAGCTGACGACGCGCTACGACAGCGGGCCGTTCACCTATTACGGAAACCTCGCGATCGCGCGGCAACGGGCGAAGGGCATCGATTCCGGCCAGTTCAATTTCGCGCCGGCGGACCTGGTGACCGTCGATACGATCGGCATCCAGACCGACCACAGCCAGCTCATGACGGCGTCGGCGGGACTGTCCTACCTGTGGCTGGGTACCCGGTTCGCGATCGATCTGCTCGCCGGAACCGGGGCGCGGACGACCCAACCCAACGGACCGATCAACGGAGCCACGCTGCCTTCGTGGGAGCAGGTCAACCTCGGCATCGTCCGCCAGTTCGAAACGGCCGATGCCGGCGCGATCAAGCTCCGCTTCGACGTGATCAATTTGTTCGACGAGAGCTATCTGTTGCGCAGCAGCACGTCGATTGGCGCTTTCGCGCCGGCCTTCGCACCGCGGCGCACTTTCTACGCCGGCGTCAGCAAGGAGTTCTAACGCGGGATCCCGCGCGTGCGCATGGGGGCCGGCTCAAACCAGAACACCCGCCCCACGGTTCCGCCGGCCTGCGCAAACGCGCTGGCGCCGCCTCAGCGCGTGGCGCGCGGCGGTCCGTAATAGAAGAGCGTGTCGTTGCGCTGGCCGTCGCGCTCGCTCGCGGTGACGAAGGTGACGCCGCCATCGGGGCCGACCGCGAGCGCGGGGACGAGCGGAAAGGCAACGAGCCGGCCGCCGCTCGGCAGCGCATCGCCGACCGCCGCGATGCGCTTGGTGCCGCCTGCCCCGGCAAGATAGAGCGCGAGCCCGTTCGGCCCGCCATCCACCGAGGCGATGAAGCCGACCGCGCCCGCCTCGCTCAGCCCCGGCCAGGAAGCAAAGCCGGCGAAGCTGCCGCCGCCGGGCGCCGGCTCGCCGATCGCCGCCATGCTCCGCGGCACGTCACCCTCGATCAGGAACACCGCGCCCGCCGGACCGCTCTGACGCAGCACGGCGCTGAGCGCGATGGCGCCGGCATCGTTGAGCTCGAGCCGCTCGGAGAAGCGGGCGAAAATGCCGCCGGTCGGCGACGGGCTGCCGGCGGCAAGCACCAGGCGAAGCTCCTTGCCGGCGGCCGAGAAGACTCCGCCCAGGATGGGGCCCTGCTCGACCAGCGCGCCGAACGCAACCTCGCCATGATTGTTGAGCGCAGGAACGCCGAAGCCCGCGAACGAGCCGCCGCCCGGCACGGCATCGCCCGTACCGGCGATCTTGGAAAGCTGGCCGCGATGCGAGAGATAGATCGCCTCGCCGGTCTCGCGCCCGTGGCGCACCAAGGCGAGAAGGGCGACGTCGCCCGCGTCGTTGATCGTCGGCGGCTCGAAATCGGCGAGCGTGCCGCCGGTGATCTCGGGCGCGACAGCACCGCTCAGCGCGACCGCCGTCAGCCTGCCGTTCTGCGCCACGAAGACGCCGCTCGTCGCCTTGCCGCCGGTGAGCTCGCCCGCGAAAGCAACCGCTGCCGAATCGTTGATCGAGAGCGCCGGGTTTTCGCCGAAGCTGGCGATCCGCTCGCCGCTGGGCACGGCATCGCCGACCGCGGCGAGCTTGGCGATGCGTCCGCCGGAGGCGAGGAACATCCCCTCCTCCGCGCGGCTGTGCAGCAGGCTCGCGAAGAACGCCACGTCCCCGCGCCGGTTGACCGGCGCCGCCACGGTGCGGCCCTCCACGTCGAAGCGATCGAAGGTGCCCTCGGCGGGCGATGGTTCGCCCGAGGCGATGACGGCCTGCAGCACCGGCGGTGCCGCCGGCAGGCCGCTGGCGCGCATGCCCGGCTCGCGTCCGCCGAAGGCCGCCCACAGCACCGCGAGCCAGAGCAGCACCAGCGGCACCAGAGCCAGGGCGACGCGCCGGGACGCGCCAGCGAGGATCGCGCTCGAGCCGGAGGCAATCATCAGTTCTTGAGCATCCCCTGCTTGAGCGTCTCGATGTTGTGGCGGGCCATCTTCAGGTAGGTATCGGCCTCGCCCCCCGGCTTCGACAGCGCGTCGGAATAGAGGGTGCCGCCGATGGTGGCGCCGGTTTCCTGCGCCACGCGCTCGATGACGCGCGGATCGTTCATGTTCTCGACGAAGATCGCCTTCACCTTGTCGTCGCGTATTTGCGTCACCAGCCGCGCGATGTCGTCGGCCGAGGCCTCCTTGTCGTTCACCCAGCCGCGCGCCGGGACCAGCTTGATGCCGTAGGCCTTGCCGAGATACTCGAAGCCGTCATGCGAGGTGATCACCTTGCGCTTCGCTTTCGGCACCTCGCCGATTTCCGCCTTGGCCCAGGCATCGAGCTGCTTGATCTGCGCGATATAGGCATCGGTCCGGCTCTTGTAGAAATCCGCGTTGGCGGCGTCCGCCCTGGCGAGCCCGTCACCGATGTTGCGGGCATAGACGGCGCCGTTGGCGAGATCGTGCCAGGCATGCTGATCGCTCTTGGGCGCGCCGCCGACCGAGCCGTGACCTTCCTCTTCCTCGGTGATGATCCTGGCGCCGCGGCTGGCGATGAGGCGGGTGCCGTTGAACCCCGCCTGCCGGACGAGGCCCTCGAGCCAGGGCTCGAACTCCGGATTGATGTCGTTCATCACCAGCACCTTCGCCTCGGCGAGCGCGCGGGCATCGGCCGGCGTCGCCTGGTAGAGCTCGGTGTCGCCATCGCCGCCGACGATCGTGGTGAGGGCCACGCGATCGCCAGCGATGGTCGCGACCATGTCGCCGAGCACGCTGAAGGTGGCGACGACCTTAAGCGGCTCCGCGGCGGCGCGCCCGGCGCCGGCGGTTGCCGACAGCAGCAGGAGAAGAAGCAGCAGCGGGCGTTCAAGCATGGGTCGCTCCCGGTCAGGCCGTCGCCAGTCCGAGCTGGACGCGGTAGCGCACCGCCGCCAGGGAGACGAGGTAGAGCGCGCCTCCCATCAGCACGATCGCCGGTCCCGACGGCAGGTTGAGAAAGAACGAGAGGAGCAGCCCGACATAGCCCGCGGCCAGCCCCAGCACCGTGCTCAGCAGCACCGCCGGACCGATCCGCCGCGTCCAGCAGCGTGCGGCCGCGGCGGGCAGGAGCATCGGACCCACCGCGAGCAGGGTGCCGAATGCCTCGAAACCGGCGACGAGGTCGAGCACGACCAGCGCCAGGAAGATCAGGCGATAGATGCTGCCGCCGCCGCTCACCGCCTGCAGGAAGCCGGGATCGAAGGCCTCGACCACCAGCGGACGATAGGCCGCGGCGACCACGAGGACGCTCACCGAAGCAAGCAGTGCCATCAGCACCAGTGTCCGCAGGTCGACCGCGAGCACGGTGCCGAAGAGCACATGCATGAGATCGAGGTTGCTGCCGCGCGCCGTTACCAGCAGCACGCCTATCGCCAGCGACAGCAGATAGAACACCGCAAGGTTGACGTCCTGCTGCTGCGCACGCTGGCGCGTCGCCAGGGTGGAGAGCGCCGCCACCGCCAATCCGGTCAGCACGCCGCCGGCGCTCAGCGCCAGCAGCGAGTAGCCGGCCAGCGCGAAGCCGAGCGCCGCGCCGGGCATGACGGCATGCGACAGCACGTCGCCCACCAGGCTCATGCGGCGCACCAGCAGCAGCACGCCGATCGGACCGTTGGCGAGGGCCAGCGCGGCGAGTCCGACCAGAGCCGAGCGCATGAAGCCGTAGGCCGCGAAGGGCTCGATCAGGATCGCGGCGAGGCCGCTCACGACGCGCGCTCCGGCTCGCGGCCGAAGCCGGCGCGCGCCAGCAGCTCGTCGGTCAGCACCGCCCCGGTATCCCCGGCGGCGAGGCATGTCCGCGCCAGCAGCACGGTTCTCGGGAAATGCGCCCGGACCTGGGCGAGGTCATGCAGCACGGCAATGACGGTGCGGCCTTCTTCGTGCCAACCCTCGACCAGGCGCAGCAGCTCCGCGCTCGTCGTCGCATCGATGGCGGCGAAAGGCTCGTCGAGCAGCAACGCGCCGGCTTGCTGGAGCGCCAGCCGGGCGAACAGCGCGCGCCGGAACTGCCCGACGGAGAGCGCGTCGATCGGCTGGTCATGGGCGGCGCCGAGGCCCACCAGGTCGAGCGCGCGGCGGGCCGAAGCGCCGATCTCCGCACCAGCCGGCGCGAAGGCGCCATACTCGCTCCAGCCGCCGAGTGCCACGAACTCGCCGACCAAGACGGGAAAGCTGCGATCGACCTCGTCGCTTTGTGGCAAATAGCCGATCTCATGCAGGCTGGCGCCCCCGCGGACGACACGCCCCGCGCGCGGGCGGAGAATGCCTGCGATGGCTTTCAGCAGCGTGCTCTTGCCGGCCCCATTGGGGCCGACGATCGCGGTCATGCTGCCAGGCGGGAAATCGAGCGTCAGGTTTTCGATCGCCGGCCGCGCCTGATAGGCCACCGTCAGGTCGCTGACCGAAATCGCGGGCGCCGCGCCGCGCCTTGTCCCGGGCGCGTGGCCGCCATCGAATTGCTGCTGGAACAGCGCGCGCCCGCACTGCGCCGCCGCCGCGAGCCCGGCTTGCGCCGCCTGCCAGGCGCGACCGGCATAGCCGCCGATGCGGGCGCGATCGATCAAGCGGTCGTCTGCGCTGCCCATCCTCCCTGCCTTTCGCGACGCCGCGGTGCCAGCGACGAGGTTGTGTCGCCGATTACAGCGGAATTCATCGCCTCGCGCCAGCGGATCGCGATCGGGCTTTGCGCCGGTGCGCCGTCGGCCTGGCAAGATCGCGCCGCGCGAGCCGCTCGGCCCGGACGGATTGACGGCGCCGCCGGAGGACGGCGACTATGGCCGGCAGAAAAATCGGGGGAAACCATGAAGCCGCTCCTCTTCTCGCTCCTGGCCGGCCTCGCCCTTGCCGGCGCCGCGGCACCCGCCGCGGCGCAAAGTGCGGCGCTGCCGCCGGAGGTCCGCGCCGAGATCGCGGCGATGGGGCCGGTGCTCACGCCCGATCTCGTCCGCACGACGATGGAGATGTTCGCGCCGCTGGCCAAGCCCGCCTCGCTCGCTGGCATCAAGCTGAGCGAGGATCTGGCCTACGGCACGGACGATCGGAACAAGCTCGATCTCTTCCAGCCCGAGGGCAAGCGGCACCTGCCGGTCCTCGTCTTCATCCCCGGCGGCGGCTTCGTCGGCGGCAACAAGCACAGCAACGATGCGATCTATGCCAATGTCGGCGCTTATTTCGCGCGTCACGGCATGCTCGCGATCATCGCCAATTACCGGCTGGCGCCGCAGCATCCGTGGCCGGCCGGCGCCGAGGATGTCGGCCAGATTATCGCCTGGGTCGAGGCACATGCCGCCGCTTACGGCGGCAACCCCCGCCGCATCTTCCTGATGGGCCATTCCGCGGGCGCCACCCATGTCGCGTCCTATCTCTTCGACGCGAGCCTCCACCCCAAGCAGGGCGCCGGCATTGTCGGCGCGATCCTGGTCAGCGGCTTCTACGAGGTGACGCCGGCGAATTTGGCGCCGAACATCACGGCTTATTTCGGCGCCGATCACGCCCAGTTCGCCCAACGCTCGCCGATCACCCATGTCACGGAGAGCAAGGTGCCGGTCTTCATCGCCATGGCCGAGTATGATCCGCCGTTTCTCGAGATGCCGAGCCTCGATCTCGCCGCGCGGGTATGCGCGCGCGACGGCAAATGTCCGCGGCTCGCCTGGCTCAAGGGCCACAACCACATCTCGGAGGTCGCCAGCATCAACACCAAGGACGAGGCGCTGAGCCGCCAGGTGCTCGACTTCGTCCGCACCACGCGCTGAGGCGGCGTCGCCTCAGCCGCGTCAGATCGAGCGGCCGCTGTCCTGCCAGTAAGGCGCGCGGAGCTTGCGCTTGAAGATCTTGCCGGAATCCTCGCGCGGCAAAGCATCGCGGATCTCGATATGACGCGGCAGCTTGAAGCCGGTGAAGAAGCGCCGGAGATACTCCGCGACGGCGGTGGCGTCGAGCCGGGCGCTGGGTTGCGGCTCGACCAGCGCCATCAACACCTCGCCATACTCCGGGTCGGGAATGCCGAAAACGGCGCAATCCTGAACCCCTGGCATGCCCACCAGCACCGCCTCGATCTCGGCGGAGTAGATGTTGGTGCCGCCGATGATCGCCATGTCGCGCTTGCGGTCGCAGAGATAGAGAAAACCCTCGGCATCGACATAGCCGACATCGCCCAGGGTGATGAGCCCGTCGCGCTCGATCTCGCGGCGCTTGTCGTCCTGGCCGTGATAGGTGAAGTCGGGAAAATAGGCGAGGCGCATGAAGATCTCGCCCGGCGTGCCGATTGCGCAGGGCTGCCCCGCATCGTCAAGGATGCGGACCGTCGCCTGCTCGACGATGCGGCCGACCGTGCCGGGATGGGCGAGCCATTGCTCGCTGGTGCAGAAGCTGATCGCGCCGCTCTCGGTGCCGCCATAGAACTCGTTGATGACCGGCCCCCACCACTCGATCATGGCGCGCTTGACCTCGACCGGGCAGGGCGCCGCGGCATGGATGACGAATTTCAGCGACGAGAGGTCGTAGCGGCGCCGCACCGCCTCGGGCAGCTGCAATAGCCGCACGAACATGGTCGGCACCATCAGCAGCGTCTCGAGGCGATGCTGCTCGACCAGGCGCAGCAGCACCTCGGGATCGAAGCGCGGCATCAGCACCAGCAGCTCGGCGGCGCGCGCCGCAGCCAGCCCGAAGCTGTTCGGCGCGCTGTGATAGAGCGGGCCCGGAAGCAGCGCACGGATGCCGGGCGTGATGCCGTAGATCTCCCGCCGCATCGCCTCGATCGGCGCGAGCTCGGCCGCGCTCGGCCGCTGGCGGCGCACGCCCTTGGGACGGCCGGTGGTCCCCGAGGTGTAGATGATGCTCCGCGTCGGCGCCAAGGTCGCGTCCGACCAGACCGGCTGCCGCTCGAGCCAGTCGCTCCAGCCGGTCATCCCGGCGGCGAGGCGGCAGCTCGTCGTATCCAGACGATAAGCGGCGGCGAGGTCCGACGACGTCTCGACCGCCAGCGCCGTCACCCCCGCCGGGATCGCGCCGCCGAGACGCGCCAGCAGATCGGCATGGCCGACGAGAACGCGTGCGCCGCAATCGCCGAGGAGATAAGCGATCTCCTGCGTCGTCGCATGCCAGTTGAACGGCACGGCATAGGCGCCGAGCGCGGCGGCGCCGAAGCTCGCCTCGAAAAAGGCGAGATCGTTGCGCAGCAGCAGCGCCACCGCGTCGCCGGCGCCGATGCCGAGCGCGGCAAAGCCGCCCGCGGCCCGTGCCGCGCGCGACAGCATCGCCTCGCGCGAGAGAAAGTGCTCGCCTAGCGCCAACCCCGGCGCCGCTTGCATCATCCGGCGCCCCCGGCGCCGCCTGCCGCCTCAGCCATGCGGCGCGAAGAAGGCCGCGAGCGCCTGGGCGCAGTCCTCGGGCGCCTCCTCGGCAAGGAAATGGCCGCAATCCAGCGCCTGCTCGCGGACATCGCCTGCCCATTTCCGCCAGGCGGCGATCGGTGAGTTGGTCTTGCTCGAGAGATAGCGGCTGCCCCACAACAGCAGCACCGGGCAGGCGATCTTGCGCCCCTGCTGCCGGTCGGCGGCATCCTCGGCGCGGTCGATGCTGGCGCCGGCGCGATAGTCCTCGCAGGTGGCGGCGATGACGCCGGGATCGTGGAACTGCCGGAGATAAGCATCGACCGCTTGCTCATGGAGCGCGTCCGGCCGGCCGACCCAGCGGTCGAGCAGGTGGCGGATGTAGAAATCGGGATCGGCGCCGATCATGGTCTCCGGCAGCGGCGCCGGCACGGCGAGGAACTGCCAGTGATATCCCGCCAAGGCCTTGTCGGCGTCCACCTGCTCCCAGACGTCGAGCGTCGGAATGATGTCGAGCGCGGCGAAGCGCTCGACGCGGCCGGGTTGATCGAGACACAGGCGGAAGCCGACGCGGGCGCCGCGGTCGTGGCCGGCGAGCAGAAACCGCTCATGGCCGAGCGCAGTCATGAGTTCGGCCATGTCCCTGGCCATCGCGCGCTTGGAATAATTGTGATGCGCCTCGTCCGGCCGCGGTCCGCGGCTCCGCCCGTAGCCGCGCAAATCGGGCACCACCAGGCTGAACTGCCGCATCAGCCGCGGCGCGACGCGATGCCAGGCGATGTGCGTCTGCGGATAGCCGTGCAGCAGCAGCAGCGGCGGGCCGGCGCCGCCGGTGCGGCAGTAGAGCTCGGCCTCGCCGACGGCGATGCGCTGCTCGGCAAATCCCTCGAACATCGGCCGTGGCTCCGGCTCAGGAGCCGTGCTTGCCGATGATGGCGATCGAGCACACGTTCTGGTGCGGCATGCCGCCGAGATTGTGCACGAGGCCGCGCACCGGCTCCTGCTGGCGCTGGCGCGCGCCGGCACGGCCCTGCATCTGCAGATAGATCTCGTAGATCATGCGCAGCCCCGAGGCGCCGATGGGATGGCCGAAGCATTTAAGCCCGCCATCGATCTGGCACGGCACGGTGCCGTCGGCGTCGTAGAAGCCGTCGAGCACGTCCTTCACCGCGCCGCCTTCGGGCGAGATGTAGAGGTCCTCGAGCGTCACCAGCTCGGTGATCGAGAAGCAGTCATGCGCCTCGATCAGCGAGAGCTGCTCGCGCGGCTTGTCGATGCCGGCCTCCTGATAGGCGCGCTTGGCGGCGGCGCGCGCGGTCGCGAAATAACTGCCGTCCCAGGAATTGTGCTGCGCCTCCTGGCCGTTGGACACCGCGAGCTGCAGCGCCTTCACGGTGATGAGGTCGTGCTTGCCGAGGCTGCGGGCGATCTCGGGCGTGGTGACGATGGCGCAGGCCGAGCCGTCGCTGACGCCGCAGCAATCGAACAGCCCGAGCGGCTCCGCCACCAGCGGCGCCTTGAGCACGGTCTCCTCGGTGATCTTGTTCTGCAGATGCGCCTTGGGGTTGCGGCTGCCATTGTCGTGGCTCTTGACCGAGATATGCGCCATCGCCTGCTTCAGCGTGTCGCGCGAGACGCCGTGCTTGGCGCGGTAGGCGGCGGCGAGCTGGGCGAAGCTGCCGGGCGCCGAGATGTTCGCCCAGTACATCGAGTTGAGGGCGCCGCGGCCGCGCTGCGGCAGGCCGCCATAGCCGGTGTCCTTGAGCTTCTCGACGCCGAGCGCCAGCGCGATGTCGCAGGCGCCCGACGCCACGGCATATGTCGCGCCGCGGAAGGCCTCGGAGCCCGAGGCGCAGTAATTCTCGACGCGCGTCACCGGGATGTAGGGCAGACGCAGCGCCGTCGCCAGCGGCACGCCGGATTTGCCGACATGCTGCTCCTCGATGGCGGTGGAGAACCAGGCGGCGTCGATCTGGCTGGTCTCGATGCCGGCGTCCTTCACCGCCTCCTCATAGGCCTCGACGATGAGGTCGTCGGCCTCGCGGTCCCAGCGCTCGCCGAATTTCGAGCAGCCCATGCCAAGGATCGCGACCTTGTCCCGGATTCCCTTCGCCATCGTCAGACCTCCCTTGCGTCGCCGGTCGGCGCCGCCTTCCAGAAATATTTGGTGAAGCCGCGCGCGGGATCGACCTCCTTGATGCGGAACACCATGCGCATCGCCATGCCGACCTCTACCTGGCCGGCATCCACCTCGGTGAAGTCCACCATGATGCGCCCGCCCTCGGCAAATTGCACCATGCCGTAATGCGCCGGCGGGTCCGGGCAATAGGTGAGGTTGTCGGCGGTGAACGACATGACCTTGCCGCCGAACTCCGAGAAGGGCTGATCCACCTGGGTGTGCGCGGCGCGGCAATTGGGATTGACGCAGATGTTGGATTTCGGGAACTGCACCGTGCCGCAGCGCTCGCATTTGCCGCCGACCAGCGACAGCAGCATGTCGCGCTTGCGGTAGAGCGTGGTAAGCGGCGTCTGCTTGTCGACCTCGGAGCGCAGGCCGCGCTCAATCTTGATGAGATCGTTGAAGGCGAGGTATTTCGCGTAGTTGGTCTCCTCCTTGCGCCGCTTGAGCGAGCCAAGGATGCCGCGCCGCGCCCGCTGCACCGCCGGGAGATCCGCCGTCGCCTCGAAGATCAGCGCGTCCGAGCCGTTGCCGAAGCTCGCCACCAGGATGCGCTCGCCCGGCTTCGCCTCCTGCAGCGCATGCACCAGCATCACCAGCGGATGCGCCGCGCCGGTGTCGCCGCAGAGCCCGTCGAGATTGGGCCGCACGCTGCTCTCGGGCAGGCCCACCTGCTTGGCGATGGCTTGCGCCACCCGCGGCAAGGTGCAGGGCAGGCAGAAATGCGCGATGTCCGCCGGCTTCAACCCGGCCTCGGCGAGCGCGCCGGCGATCACCGGCGGCACCAGCTTGAGATAGCCCTCGTCGCGGATCCAGCGCTCTTCCCAACCGTAATCGAACTCGCGGCCCTTGCCTTTGTAATGATCGACGAAATCGACCGAGGCGGAGCGGCTGCCGAGGAATTTGGCGACGCCGTCGCCGCGGTCGAGGATCAACGCCGCGGCGCCGTCGCCGTAGAGCAGCTCGGCGGGGCTCGCCGCCGGCGCGCGCCGCTTCTCGGCGGCGAGATAGAGCACGGGGCCGCCGCGCGCCGCCACGGCATCGAGCGCGGCGACGAGGCCGGTCGTGCCGGCGCGCTGCGAGGCGCCGACATCCATGGTGTTGAGCGCCTCGCCGAGCCGCAGCGCCTGGGCGAGGATGCCGGCATTCTGGCGGTCCTCGAACGGCGCCGAGGTGGTGGCGAGATAGAGCGCGCGGAAATCCTCGCGCGGCCGGTCGGCGAGCGCGTCGCGCGCCGCTTCCACCGCCATGGTGAGGCTGTCCTCGTCCCAGGAGCAGATCGCGCGCTCCGCCTTGGCGTAGGCGCGCAGGCCGCCGTTGAACCAGCCATTGGCCTCGACGATCGATTTGCGCGCCAGCCGCAGGCGCGGGATGTAGCCGCCGAAGGATACGATGCCGACCATACTCCTCTCCTCAAACCCTCAAGCGGCGATCTCCGCCAGCCCGTTGTTGATCGCGACGACATCGCGCTCGACGATGCGGCAGCGGAAGCCGAAGCGTCCCGCACCCTCGCGCCAGATCTCGGTGCGCACGGTCTCGCCGGGGAAGACCGGCGAGGAGAAGCGCACCTGCATGCCCTTCAAGCGCGCGGGATCGTAGCCGCAGAGCGACCGCAGCAGCGCATGCCCCGCGACGCCGAAGGTGCAGAGCCCGTGCAGGATCGGACGCGCGAAGCCCGCCGCCGCGGCGATCTCGGGATCGGCATGCAGCGGGTTGTAGTCGCCGCTCAGGCGATAAATAAGCGCCGCCTGCGGCAGGGTCGCGAGGTCGCAGACAAGGTCGGGGGCGCGCGCCGGCAGCGGATGCATCGGCTTGGTCGGGCCGCTCGGGCCGCCGAAGCCGCCATCGCCGCGCAGGAAGCTGGTGGAGGCGAGCGACGCCAGCAGACTGCCGGTCTCCTTGTCATGGATATCGCGGCGCGAATAGACCAGCGCGCCCTTGCCCTCGCCCTTGTCGATGATCTCCTCGATCACCGTGCGCCCGACCACCGTGCCGGCGGGCGGCAGCGGCTGGTGCAGCACCAGCCCCTGCTCGCCATGAAGCAGCAGCTTCCAATTGATGCCGGTCTCCGGGTTCTTCGACCATTGCCCCGGCAGCGCCAGCACCACCGCCATGGTCGGCAGCGCCTTCAGCCCCTCCTCATAGACGAAGCGCAGCTGGTCCGGGTCCAGCGGGTCGGCGCCGAGGCCCAGCCCCAGCGCATAGAGCATGCTGTCCTTGGCGCCGTAGCTGTGCTCGATCTCGGGGAACGGCCAATTCTTGAGCCGCTGATAGTCGATCGCCATCGTTAGACCGGCTCCCAGGTGAAGATGTCGCCGGAGCGGTCGAGCGGGAAGAACGAAGCCTTGAGCGCCGGGATCGCGTGCTCGGCGATGGTCTGCGGCGTCCAGCCCTCGCCGCGATGGATCGAGCGGACCGGGCGCGGCTGGCTCATCAGGAAGATCTCGTTGCGGCGCACGGCGAAGATCTGGCCGGTCACGTCTTTCGAGAGATCGCTGGCGAGGTAGATGGCGAGCGGCGCGATCTTCTCGGCGGTCGCGGTCTTGATGCGCTCGACCCGCGCCTTCTCCTCGGGCGTTTCGGTGGGGATGGTGCCGATGAGCCGGCTCCAGGCGAAAGGCGAGATGCAGTTGGAGCGCACGTGATAGCGCGCCATGTCGAGAGCGATCGATTTGGAGAGGCCGACAATGCCGAGCTTGGCGGCAGCGTAATTGGCCTGGCCGAAATTGCCGATGAGCCCCGAGGTCGAGGTGAAATGGATGTAGGAGCCGCTCTCCTGCTCGCGGAAATGCGCCGCGGCGGCGCGCGCGACGTAGAAGCTCCCCATCAGATGGACCTTGATCACCAGGTCCCAGTCGACCGTCGACATGCGATGGAAGATGCGGTCGCGCAGGATGCCGGCGTTGTTGACCACGGCGTCGACGCGGCCGAAGGCGTCGAGCGCGGTGCCGATGATGCGCTCGGCGCCGGCCGGCTCGGCCACGCTGTCGGTATTCGCCACCGCGGTGCCGCCCGCCTTGCGGATCTCGTCGACCACCCCCTGCGCCGGGCCGGTATCGGTCTTGCCCTCGCCATCGGCGCCGCCGCCCAAATCATTGACGACGACCTTGCCGCCTTCGCGTCCCGCGAGCAGCGCGATGTCACGGCCGATACCGCGCCCCGCGCCGGTGACGACGATTACCTTGCCGTCGAGGCATGTCGAGCCCGCCATCGCCGCCTTCCTCCGCCTTGTTCTTGCCGCGGCCCCGCGGCCGCTTGGTGCCTCACCCTAAGCCAGCTTCCCCGGCGTTTGCAACGGCACCGCCGGCGGCGGCGCCCGCCGACCCCGCGCGGGAGCCATGCGGAGAAATCCGCTCGCCCGATCCCGCCCCGGCGCGATAAGGTCGCCGTCTCGGCAAGGAGGCGCGCGATGGGTCCGCTGGCAGGGTTGAAGATCGTCGAGATGGCCGGGATCGGGCCGGCGCCGATGTGCGCCATGCTGCTCGCCGATCTCGGCGCCACCGTGCTGCGCGTCGACCGGCAGCAGCCGAGCGACCTCGGCCTGCCCAGCCAGACGCGGTTTTCGGTGACGAACCGCAGCCGGCACGCCATCGCCGTCGATCTCAAGAATCCGCACGGCGTGGCGCTGGTGCTGCGACTGGCCGGCGCGGCCGAGGCGCTGATCGAGGGCTTCCGGCCAGGCGTGATGGAACGGCTCGGCCTCGGCCCCGAGCCCTGCCTCCAGGCCAACCCGCGGCTGGTCTATGGCCGCATGACCGGCTGGGGCCAGGACGGGCCTCTGGCGCAGGCGGCCGGGCACGACCTCAACTACATCGCGCTTGCCGGCGTGGCGCACTCGATCGGCCGTGCCGGCGCGCCGCCGACGCCGCCCTTGAATCTGGTCGGCGATTTCGGCGGCGGCGCGCTCTATCTCGCGCTCGGCGTCGCCTGCGGCATCATCGAGGCGCAGCGCTCCGGCAAGGGCCAGGTGGTCGACGCCGCCATGGTCGATGGCGCCGCCTCGTTGGCGACCATGTTCTTCGGCATGCGCGCCGCCGGCCATATGAGCCTCGCCCGCGGCGAGAACGTGCTCGACAGCGGCGCCTTCTTCTACGATGTCTACGAATGCAAGGACGGCAAATACATCTCGCTCGCCTGCATCGAGGACAAGTTCCTTGCCGAGTTCCTGCAGCGCATGGAGATCGATCCCCGGGAGATGCCGGCGAAGATGGACAAGAAGCGCTGGCCCGAGGCGAAGGCCAGGCTGGCGCAGCGCTTCAAGACCCGGACGCGCGAGGAATGGTGCCGGCTGCTCGAAGGCAGCGACGCCTGCTTCGCGCCGGTGCTGAGCCTCGACGAGGCGCCCGAGCATCCGCACAACCTCGCGCGCGAGACCTTCATCGAGGTCGACGGCATCGTGCAGCCGGCGCCGGCGCCGCGCTTCAGCCGCACGCCATCGGCCAAGCCGACGCCGCCCGAGGCGCCGGGCGAGCGCGGCAACGCCTCGCTGGCGCAGTGGGGCTTGACCCCGGCCGAGATCGACGCCTTGAAGCGCTGCGGCGCGCTCGCCTGACCCCGCGGGAGACCCTCACATGGCCAATGTCAGCCTCGCCCAAGCCTCGATCATCACCGACAAAGCGCTCGAGCACGCGCGCAGCCTCAAGCTCAAGCCGCTCACCGTGGCGGTGCTCGATGCCGGCGGCCATCTCGTCGCGCTGAAGCGCGAGGACAATGCCAGCCTGCTGCGGCCGCAGATCGCCCAGGGCAAGGCCTGGGGCGTGCTCGGCATGGGCTTCGGCGGCCGCGAATTCGCCCGCCGCGCCGCCGCCTCGCCGGCCTTCATCGCCGCCATCGGCATGGCCTCGGAAGGCCGCATCATCCCGGTGGCAGGCGGCGTGCTGATCCGCGCGGGTGATGGCGGCATCGTCGGCTCGGTCGGGATCAGCGGCGACCTCTCCGACCAAGACGAAGCCTGCGCCGTCCACGGCATCACGGCGGCAGGATTGGTGCCGGACACCGGCGATCCCGCTTGAGGCTATTTGACGTCGAACAGCGTGCCGTCGCGGAAGACGCAGCTGCCGGCGATCCGCCTGCCCTCGCCGGACGCGAGATCGAGGCGGATGACGATGCGGTCGGGCTGATGCTGGATGTCCCGGGCGGTGATGAAGGCCTCGCCATGGGGATTGCTGCCGAACAGCCGCTCCTCGAGTTCGCCGCGGCACAGCGTGATCATCTCGTCCTCGCTTTTCGCTGGCGTGGCGGCGCGGGCGGCAGCGGCCACCGCCAGCACGAGCGCGAGCGTCAGGAGCGAGCGAAGAGTCATGAGCATGCCGGAATTTGACTGCTGCCGTGTCGCGGTCGAGAGTAGGCGCCGCCCTTGGGAAAGCCAACCGCCATGATGTCGACGCGTCTGGCCCTGATTTTGCTCTTCCTCGGCTGCGCGTTTCCTGCTTGCGCCAAGGGGCCGCCGCAGCCCCTGCCGGATTGGCCCTGCGACACGCCCTTTGCCGGCCCGCTCGAGCCGGCCCTGCTGTGGCCCGATGCCGGCGTGGCCGATGGCGATTGGCGCCAGGATCAGGCGGCGCGCACGCTGGTCGACTTCCTCACCGCCAGCGAGAACTCGCCGGCGATGGGCGAGCGCGAGATCGCCGATTACGCGCAGAAGAGCGGGCCGGTGCCGCAGCAGACGGCGCTGCGCGTCGTCGCCGGCATGGTCGAGCGCGGCAATGGGCTGCGCCAGATCCTGCTCAAGGGCATCAAGGACCAGATCATCCGCTCGCATGTGCTGGCCGAGGCGGTGGCGGAGAACGCGGCCGGTATCGACGCTGCAGAGCAACAAGGCACGGAGGACGGCAAGCGCCAGGCAGCGGCGCTCAAGGAGGCGCGGCGGCAGAATCTCAACGCGCTCGACGACGCCGACGAGATGGCCGAGCATCTCTGCCACCGCCTCGTCTATGACGAGAGCAAGCTGCGCCGGCTTGCCGCCGCGCTCAAGGCGCACACGCAATAGCCCGCCGCAGATCGATCCGCCCGCGCAACGATCGCGCTGGACGGTGCCGGAGGCGCGGTATAGCTTGAGCGAATAAGCGGCAGGGCCTCGATCTCGAATGGCTGGCCGCTTTGCCAAATCGACCCTCACATCAGCAGCAACCGGCGTTACCGGGAAAACAAAGCCAAGCGTAAAAACCGCTAATCGGGGAGCGAAACATGGGCATGACGATCCAACAGCGTTGGTGGCTGACGGCCAGTGCGGCGCTGGCTATCATCGGGCTTTCGGGGACAGGCCAGGCGGCCACCTGGGAGGAATTGCAGAAAGCCGGCGGCCAGTCGGCGAACTGGCTCAACTACGGCGGTGATCTCGGCCAGATGCGCTATTGGCCCGACAGCCGCATCAATGCCGGCAATGTCGGCCATCTGCATGTGAAATGGATCTTCCAGACCGGCGTGGTCGGCTCGTTCGAGACCACGCCCATCGTCGACCACGGCGTCATGTACCTGACGACGCCCTATGACCATGTCTTTGCCGTCGATGCCAAGAACGGGCGCGAGCTGTGGCACTACCAGTACAAGCTCGGCAAGAACATCTTCTGCTGCGGCCCCAACAATCGCGGCGTGGTCGTCGCCGGCGACAAGGTGCTGTTCGGGACGCTCGATGCGCATCTCGTCGCCCTCGACAAGAAAACCGGCGACAAGCTCTGGGACACCGAGGTGGCGGATTCGGAAGTGGGATATTCCCTGACCTCGGCGCCGACCGTCTACAAGAACATGGCGATCATCGGCATCGCCGGCGGCGAATACGGCGTCCGCGGCTTCATCAGCGCCTACGACATCGACGACGGCAAGCTGGTCTGGCGCTGGCATACCATCCCCGGTCCCGACGACGTCAATCCCGACGGCACCAAGGGCTGGGAAGGCACCTTCGTCACCAAGGCCGACGGCATCAACGACCTGCATCGCGACATTGCCGCGGAGAAGGCGGCGGTCGAGAAAGACAAGGATAGCTGGATGCGTGGCGGCGCCGGCAACTGGACGACCAACGCGATCGATGCCCGGCGCGGCCTGATCTTCGCCTCGATCGGCAATCCCTCGCCCGACCTCGACGGCTTGGATCGGCCGGGCGACAATCGCTGGAGCGACAGCGTCGTCGCCGTCGACGCCAATACCGGCAAGATCAAATGGGCCTACCAGGCGGTGCCGCACGACGTCTGGGACCTGGACGAGGTCTCGCCGCCGCTTCTCGGCCAAGCCAAAGGGGCCGACGGCAAAATGGTCGACGCGGTCATCCAGGCCGGCAAGACCGGGTGGGTTTATGTCCTCGACCGCGAAACCGGCAAGCTGATCCGCCGCTCCGATCCGATGGTGCCGCAGGAGAACCTGTTCGCGCTGCCGACCGAGCAGGGCACGCGCATGCTGCCCGGCGCCAATGGCGGCGTCGAATGGTCGCCCTGCGCCTTCAACCCGGGCACGCACCTCGACTACTGCGTCAATCTGCATCAGCCGATGAACTACATCGTCAAGCACGAGACCTGGGACGATTACCGCAAGCGCTATGCCCGGGCGCCGAACATGTGGCTGGGCGGCGCCTTCGTCGCCATCGCCGCCGAAAAGCAGTACGGCAATATCTCGGCGGTCAACGTCGATACCGGCAAGATCGACTGGCAGGTCAAGACCGACCAGCCGATGATCGGCGGCGCGCTCACCACCAAGGGCGGGCTGGTCTTCGCCGGCCAGGGCGACGGCACCTTCAGCGCCTATGACGCCAAGACCGGCAAGGTGCTGTGGGCCTTCGCCGCGGGCGCCGGCGTCAACGCCGCGCCGATGGCCTTCGAGATCGCCGGCAAGCCCTACATCGCCGTCGCTGCCGGCGGCAACTTCCAGCTCAACTACAAATACGGCACGTCGCTCATCGTCTTCAGCCTCGACTGATCTCCCCGGGGCGGCGGCGGAGCTTTCCGGCGCCGCCGCTCCCCCTCTCCCCTCAGGTGATTTTCCCCCATGCCCGGTCGTCTTGCCGCCGCCTTGGCGGTCTTCGTCTCGCTCCTGCCGCTGGCGGCACCGGCGCGCGCGCAGGCGCATCTGACGCCGAGCTGGATGAAGATCGACGCGTCGGCAAAGCGTGTTTCCCTCGACGTCATTGCCGGCTTCAACGCCAATAACGGTGCGCTCAACTTCAACGGTTATTTCACCGGAGATATGAACGTTGTGGTACCGGTCGGCTGGACGGTGGATATCCACTTTAGGAACAACGACGCCATGCTGCCGCACAGCCTGCTGCTGACCAAGCCCTACGCCAAGGACCACTTCCCCGATCAGGCCGGCGTCAACGACGTCGCCATTCCGCGCGCCTACACCGACAACCCCGATCAGGGCATTCCTGCGCCGAAAACCGACAGGGTAGAGTTCGTCACGCGCGATCCCGGCCCCTATTATTTCTTCTGCGGCGCGCCCGGCCACGGCCAAGGCGGCATGTGGACCCATTTCACCGTCGACGCCGCCGCCAGCGCGCCTTACGTGGCCGTCGCCACCGGCGCCGAGCCCGGCCGCCCCTGACGGCGCGGGCGAGCGGAGACAGGCACTCGCGGATTTCATTGAACAGGAACTTTTCAACCCTGTCGGCGTTGAGTTGCAAGCCAGACACATCCCGCTCTTTTTCCATTCCGCCACAACTTTTGAGCTGAGAGGAGACCGCTGCTGCAGCGTTCGCAGCACGGCCGGACCGCCTAGCCGCGGAGACGGCCCGCGACACTGCAGAGCGGATGGAAAACAGGATGGCGCAACTCTCACTCTTGAAGCCTACGCCTTTCGGCACGCGCCGGCGGAGAAGCGACAAATCGCGCATCGTCCGCCACGAGATCTTCTCGCTCTCCACCGGACTGTTGCGGGCGCTCGACATCGCCGTCGTGCCGATCGCCGGCCTCATCACATATATAGCGCGCTACCAGTCGGTCGCGGTCGAGCTGCGCCACGGCCTCATCCTGGCGCTGGGCATGGCGGTGGTCGCCAATGTCATGATGATCATCGACGCCTATGACATGGCCGATCTGCGCGTCTGGCGACGACAGGCGATAAAGGTGATCGGCGGCTGGGGGGTCAGCATCGCCATCCTGCTGGCAATCGCCTTTTTCGACAAAGTCTCCGATCAATATTCGCGCGTTTGGATCGGCTCGTGGTTCCTGCTCGGCGCGGCGATGTCGGGCGCGGCGCGGATCGGCGTCGCCGCCTATATCGGCCGCAGGGCGCGCAGCGGCGGACTTACGATCAATGTCGCCATCGTCGGCTTCGAGCCCTTCGCCCAGCAGGTGATGCAGCAGATCACCTGGCCCGGCGACGCCGAAGTGCGGGTCGTCGGCATCTTCGCGCCGCGACTCGCCGCGGTCGGCACCGGCGTCGCCTCGGACGCCACGGTGGCGGGGCTGCTGCGGCTGGCGCGCAAGATGCCGCTGGACGAGATCATCGTCCATCTGCCGGAGAAGCGCGATGCCGAATTCAACGCGGTGCTGCGCAAGCTCGGCGAGCTGCCGGTCAACGTCAATCTCTGCCCCGACCTCTCCGACCTCGAGATCGCGCCGCGCAAGCTCACGGTCCTGCAGCAGACCTTCATGATCAACGTGTTCGAACGGCCGCTCTCGGGCTGGGCGAGGGTGGTGAAGCGCGCCGAGGACATCGTGCTGAGCGCGCTGCTGCTGCTGTTCTTCGGCCCGCTCATGCTGCTGATCGGGTTGCTGGTCAGGCTCGACAGCCGCGGCCCGGCGCTGTTCCGCCAACAGCGCTTCGGCTTCAACAACAACCCGATCACCGTGCTCAAATTCCGCACCATGAGGGTCGAGGCCGGCAGCGACCAGGCCGCGCCGCAGGCCACGCGCGGCGATCCCCGCATCACCCGCATCGGCCGCTTCCTGCGCCGCAGCAGCCTCGACGAGCTGCCGCAGCTCATCAACGTGCTCAAGGGCGACATGTCGCTGATCGGCCCGCGGCCGCACGCCGTCGCCCATAACGAGTATTACGCCGAGCTCATCGACGGTTATCTCCGCCGCCATCGCGTCAAACCCGGCATCACCGGCTGGGCGCAGGTGAGCGGCTGGCGCGGCGAGACCGCCGATGTCGGAGCGATGCGCGAGCGGGTCAAATGCGACGTGTACTATATCGAGAACTGGTCGCTGCGCCTCGATCTGCTCATCCTGCTGCGCACCGTCTTCGTCGGCTTCGTCCACCGCAAGGCCTATTGAGCGGGGCGGCACCCGGCGCATCACGCCCCTCCTCCGGCGCGCCGGCAGCCTTGGCATCCGTATCCGCCTGCTATTCGCGGGGAGGTCAGGTTGCGCCACAGCGGCGCGCCGTGTCGCGGACGCCACGAGTTCCCCGCAGCTTCACCGATAAGATCGTCGTCTTCGCCAGCGATCTCAGCTAGTTCCGGCTGGTCTTTCGCGCTATCTAGCAGGACAGTTCGACGAGCCGGTCCGCGCCGCCCAGGCGGCAGCGCTGGTATCGGTATATCCCGTGACGCTGATGCGCGTGACCTGGTCCTGCTTGGCATTGGCCGCCGCCGCCCGCACCACGGTGCGGCCCGCTTCGGTCAGCGTCGCGCGGTCGAGATCGAAATAGACCGTGAAATTCCGCGCGACCGCCGCCGGCGGCGTCGCGGGCGCGGCGGGCGGCGCCGGCGGCGGGGCCATGGCGGCGGAAATAAGAGAATAATTCACAGAGATTTAGCGCCTAATATTGATGTCGGTCGTGAAGACGACGGTCGCGGTCGAACGATCGACCGCTGGTGGAGAGGCGAGCGGGGCCTGGTCCCGGGCCGCCTCTCCGCGGCCCCGACACTACTCGGCCGCCGGCGCCTTACCCTTGAGCGGGTCCACCAGCGGTACCTGCGAGGTTGCCGACCATTTCTGGCGGTTCTGGCGCTGCTGCTCGGTCTCCTTGCCCTGCTCGGCGATCTGCCGGCCGAGCGCGACGAAGGTCGGGATCTCGCTATCGGCTAGCTCTTTGAGGCGCTGCTTGCGCGCCATGGCCCGCTCGATATAGGGGGCAAGCACCTCGGCCTTGCGCTGTTGGCGCGCCGCCTGGCGCTCCTTAAACTCGGGCATCACCTCGCGCGCAAAAAGCTCGAGCGCCTCGCAGATATGCTCGTGCTGGTTGCGCCCGCCTTGCTGGATGAAGGCGACCTGATCGACGCCGGACGCCTCGAAGGCGGCGAGATGCTGGCGCAGATCCTCGGGCGTGCCGATGCCGCGATTGGCGCCCGCTGGCGGCAGCGCCGGCCGCGCCTTCTCGAAATTCGCCCAGATGTCGGTGCGGCCGGGCTTGTGCTCGCCGAAGATGTAGTGATGCGCCAGCGCGTAGCCGAAGAAGCGGAAACCGTCCTCGCCGCGACGCGCCGCCTCCTCGCGATCGGGATGCACGGAGAAGCCCGTCACCATGGCGACGTTGGGGTTGACCGCATGGCCGATCGGCACGCATTCCTCCTTGAAGATGCGATAGTAGTCGTCGACCCATTGCCTGGCCTCGACGGGATCGACGAAGGCGAAGGTCAGCGCGCCGATGCCGAGCCGCGCCGCCAGCTTGATGGTCTCGCGGTTGGAGCATGCCACCCAGACCGGCGGATGCGGCTTCTGCAGCGGCTTCGGCACGACGTTGCGGCACGGCATCGAGAAGTATTTCCCCTCGAAGCCGGGATAGGGGTTCATCACCATCATGTTGAGGCATTGCTCGACCGCCTCGGTCCACATCGCCCGCTTCTCGTCGGGCGAGACGCGGAAGCCGCCGAGTTCCATGATCGAGGCTGATTCGCCGGTGCCGAACTCGACGCGACCGTCGGAGACGAGGTCGAGCGCGGCGATGCGCTCGGCGACGCGGGCGGGATGGTTGTAGGCGGGCGGCATCAGCACGATGCCGTGACCCAGGCGGATCTGCTTGGTGCGCTGGGAGCAGGCGGCGAGGAACACCTCCGGCGCCGAGGAGTGCGAGTACTCCTCGAGGAAATGATGCTCGACCTCCCAGGCATGGTCGATGCCGATGCGGTCGGCGAGCTCGACCTGATCGAGCGCCTGCTGATAGATCCGGTGCTCGTCGCCCTCGCGCCAGGGCCGCGGCAGCTGATGCTCGTAGAAGATGCCGAACTTCATGCCTGGCTCCTATCGCTTGAACGCGGCCGCCTTGTCATAGGCGGCAAGAATGCGGCGGAAGCGGTCTTCGACCGCGCCGCGCATCTCGGGATGGGTGAAGATGTGCAGGTCGTTGTCATGGATCGCCCGCAGCACGCGCTCGGCGACCTCGTCGGGGCTCATGCCGCTACGCAGCAGCGCCGCCACCTGCGCCGCCCGCTCGCGCGTCGGCGCGGTCGGCTCGCGCGGTGCGCCGAAGCGCGCCGGCCGGTTGCGCGCGCTCTCGACGATGCGCGTGTCGACCCAGCCGGGACAGAGCACGCTGACGCCGATCGGGCCGCCGGCAAGCTCGGCGGCGAGCGTCTCCGACAAGGTCACGACGGCGAATTTCGTGACGTTGTAGGGCGCCATCAGCGGCGGGCTGACCATGCCCGCCATCGAGGCGGTGTTGACGATATGGCCGCCTTCGCCATGCGCCTTGATGTGCGGCAGGAAGGCGGCGATGCCGTAGATCACGCCCATCAGGTTGACGCCGATGGTCCATTCCCAATCGGCCGGCGCGATCTGCTCGACCGGGCCGCCGCCACCGCCGACCCCGGCATTGTTGCAGACGATATGGACCTTGCCGAAAGCGGCGAAGCTTGCCGCTGCCGCGCGCTCGACCGCGGCGCGGTCGGAGACGTCGCAGACCAGCCCCTTCACCTCGGCGCCGGTCAGGGCGAGTTCGCGCACCGCCTTCTCCAGCGGCGGCGCCTCGATGTCGGCGAGCATCACCTTCATGCCCGCAGCGGCGAAGGCGCGGCCCAGCGCGAGGCCGATGCCGCTGGCGCCGCCGGTGACGAAGGCGGCCTTGCCCGCGAGCGCCCGCATCACGCGGCCTCCCGGGGTGCCAGCGCGTCGAAGGCGGCAAGGCGCCTTGCGCCCTCGGGCGTCGCCGCGAGCTGTGCTGCGATCGCGTCCCGCGCCTGGGCGCGCGCGTGCTCGACGGTGGTGACGGAATGCCACTGCACCATGCCGTTCCAGATGGGGTCGATGAACGCCTTGCCCGGCACGCCGGCGCCGCTCTCGGCGCGGAAGGTGAAGCTGCGCAGCTCCGACACCGCGGTCTGGAGGTAGGCGACATGGATCGCCTCGTCCTGGCGGATGCGCTCGACCAGCACCGCCGCCTGCTCGGCATCGGCGCGGCGATCGCGGAACAGCTCCGGCGCGCGCATCAGCCGCGTGCAGAAGCTGAAGAACGCCTCGGCGCGGATCTCGATCATCAGCACATTCATCAGCAGCAGGATGGTCTGTTCGTGCGGCAACGGGATCTGCGGCATGAGCCGGCCGAGCTCGGGACGCGCCAGGCTTTCCGGCACGACGGGCAGCGGGTAGGCGTCCTTGCCGAAAAGCAGGTCGCGCACCGCGAACCACATGGTGTCGTGGCCGCCCTCGCCCTTCTCCGCGCTGCCGCCCTCGTCGAAGCCATGCGCCTTCATCAGCCCGCGGCCGAGATGGCCGGTGGCCGTGGCGGAAATATCCTCCGCGACGATGGCGGCGAAATCCGGCGGCATGAACTCGGCAAGCCGCCGGCCGCGCGCCTCGACGAAGCCGGTGACGGTGAGCGAATTCCACAAGGTCTGGCCGAGGCCAAGATCAAGCAGCAGCCGCTGCTGCTCAAAGCTCGGGTAGTTGCCGCGGCTCAATAGCCGCGTCGAGGCGTCGATCAGCGGGAAGCCGCGCTCGGCGAGCGCCGCCTGCCAGGCCCGCACCGCCGGCCAGCGGGTGAGCGTACGCGGCGAGAGATAGGCCCCCGCGGCATCGAAGCCGCCATGCAGGCGATAGCCCGCCTCGATCTGCGGCCGGGCATAGCGATGCTCGGCCAGCAGCTCCGCTTCGCTGTAGACCAGCTGGGTCATGGTGCGGCCTTTCCTGCGAGGAGTTTGTGATGCTTTGCCGCCTCAGCGGCGCCGTCCGGCACCAGCGCGCGCGTCAGGAAGCGCGCCACCGTGTCGACCAGCCCGGCGCGGCGGTGACGGCCGCAACTGGCCGCGCCGCGGATCAGCCCGACGATGGCGTGGCCCACGACCTCGGCGTCGTAATCCGCATGAATCGCGCCCACCCGCGCGCCGGCGCGGATATGCGCCGCCCATTGCTCGGCCCAGCGCTCGACCAGCGACACACCGGCGGGCCCGTCGCGGGCGATCACCGAGACATCGGTCATCGCCGCCTTGAGCACGCCCGGATTCTGCCCGGCATAGTCGAGCAGCGCCTCGAGCAACGCGCGCAGCTGCGCCTCGACCCCTTCGACGCCGGCAAGCCGCGCGCCGACGAAGGCCTCGAGCTCGGCACGCGCCGCCTCGGCGAAGGCGAGGAAGCAGTCCTGCTTGTCGGCGAAATGCAGATAGAAGGTGCCGTAGCCGACATCGGCGGCGCGCGCGATGTCCTGGGGGCGCGCCGCGTCATAGCCGCGCTCGATGAAGAGCTGTCGCGCCGCCGCAAGCAGCCTTTGCCGACTCTCAGCCTTGCGCCGATCCGCCCGCGCCAACGGCGCGGCGTCTTGTTGCGCCGGGACCATCGCGTCACCTCTGAAAATGATTATTTGTCATTTCTGACAAAACGTCAACCGCGCAACGACCGCGCCGGGCGGAGGCCCGCGCTCAGCGCCGCGGCGTCAGCGCCTCGACGACGCGCTCGATGACGGCATCGGCGGCGCGCAGGACAATGACCGCCTCGCCAAGCGTCTCGGCCTCGAGCGGGATCAGCCCGCCGAAATGGTTCTCCAGGCAGACGGCGCAGTCGCGCACCGCCGCCCGCGCTTCCCCGAGCGCCGCCATCAGCTCCGCGACGGGCATGGGATCGGTGGCCGTCCAACCGCGCAGCGCCTGCTCGAACGCCGCCAGGGCCGCGCTCTTCTGCTCGAGATCACCCTTGATCTCCTGCTCGTACAGCAAGCCCATATGCCCCTCGCCGACAGCGGTTCCAGCAAAAACATAGATATAGCGACGTCGCCGGGCGGCGCGCTGATCTGCATCAATGGCCGGAAGCGCCGATGCCCCACGCCGGGCCTTGCGCCGGATTGAGATACATCAATTCAGCCCGGCGCAAAGCCGCCTATGCTTTAATTCATTGCCGCGCTGGGATGCGGCGAAGGGCAGGATGATCATGCGACGGATGTCGGAAATCCTCAGGGACCAGAAGCCGCTGACGCTGTCGCCGAGGGCGACGGTGAAGCATGCCTGTCACTGCATGCGCGACCGCCGCGTCGGCGCCGTGCTGATTACCGATCGGGACAGTCGGCTCGTCGGCATCTTCACCGGCCGCGACGCGGTCTGCCGGGTGCTCGCCGAAGGCAAGGACCCCGCAGCGACGACGCTGGGCGAGGTCATGACCGCCGATCCCTGCACCATGCCGCCGACCGGCAGCGCCATCGAGGCGCTGCGGCTGATGCAGGATGGCGGCTACCGTCACGTGCCGGTGGTCGCCAGCGGCAAAGTCGTCGGCGTGGTTTCGCATGGCGATTTCCGCGGGCTGGAGACGGCGCGGCTCGACGAGGAGACCGGCCTGTGGGAGCGGATCTAGGGAAAAGAGCGATGATGCGCGAAGAGTTCCTGCGGCTGCTGCAGTTCCGCCACGCCTGCAAGCTGTTCGACGAGCGACGCCCGGTGGCGCGCGCCGATCTCGATTATGTGCTGGAGGCCGGCCGGCTCGCGCCGTCCTCGCTCGGGCTCGAGCCCTGGCGCTTCCTCGTCGTCGAGGACCACGCCTTGCGCCGGCACCTGCGGCCGGCCTGCTGGAACCAGTCGCAGATCACCAGCGCCGGCACGGTCATCGTCATCCTCGCGCTGACCGCCGATCTCAAGCCCGAGACCGGCTATGCCCGGCGCATGCTGGGCCGGCTCGTCGCCTCGGAGGGTGAGCTCGAGGAGGCCCTGCAGATCTATCGCGGCATCACCCATGGCGACCTTGCCGCCTGGAGCGTCGCGCAGTGCCACATTGCCGCCGCCGAGATGATGCTGGCGGCCGCCGCCATCGGCATCGATACTTGCCCGATGGGCGGGTTCGAGCCGGAGGCGGTCGCCGACGTCTTGGCGATCGATCGCAGCCGGTTCGAGGTGGCGCTGCTGCTGGCGCTGGGATACCGCGCCCAAGCGCAGCCGGCGAAGCACCGGCTGCCGCTGAGCGACCTCGTGGAGTACCGCTGAGCCGCGCGCGATGCCGGCGCAGCGACGATACGCAGAGGAGTGACCATGAAAGCATCGGACATCATGACCCGCGGCGCCCTCACCGTGGCGGCGGACAGCACGGTCGAGGCGGCGGCACGGCTGATGCTGAGCCACCGCATCAGCGGCCTGCCGGTGGTGGATTCCGGCGGCGCCGTCATCGGCATGGTGACGGAAGGCGACCTGCTGCGGCGCACCGAGATCGGCACCGAGCTCCGGCGCGGGCGCTGGCTCGAGCTGCTGCTCGGCCCCGGCCGCCTGGCGCGCGAGTACGTCCACAGCCACGCGCGCAAAGTTGACGAGGTGATGACGCGGGAGGTGGCCAGCATCGGCCCCGAGACGCCGCTTGCCGAGGCGGTGGCGCTGATGGAAAAGCGGCACGTCAAGCGCCTGCCGGTGATCGACCAGGGGCAGCTTGTCGGCATCCTCAGCCGCGCCAACCTGCTGAGCGCGCTGCTGGAGCTGCTGGCGGCGCCGGTCCCCGGCGCGAGCTCCGACCGGGAGATCCGCGCGCGCCTGTTGGCCGAGATCGACAAGCAGCGCTGGGCGCCGCGCGCCTGCGTCGACGTCGCGGTGGCAGATGGCATCGTCGAACTGCGCGGCGCGATCACCGACGAGCGCGAGCGCGCGGCGCTGCGGGTGGCCGCCGAGAACCTGCCCGGGGTCAAGGGCATTCGCGACCATCTGGTCTGGGTCGAGCCGGTCTCGGGCATGGTGATCGATCGCTGACGGCGCGGCGGGAGAGACCATCGCCCACTGACGGATAAGGATAAGTCCTTATGTCGCTGCGGCTTCCGGCCGGCATAAGCTTGAGGATGGCGTGCAGCATCGAGGTCCAGGCTGGGTCGGTCACCATCTTCATCGTCGATGATGACGAGGCGGTGCGGGATTCGCTCAAGCTATTGCTGGAATCCTATGGCCTGACGGTGGAGGATTACGGCACGACGGCGGAGTTCACGCGGCATTACCGCCCGCGCGAGCGGCAATGCCTCATTCTCGATCAGCACCTTCCCGGTGCGACTGGACTGGATTTTCTCGCCTCCGCCGAGGGCGCTGCGCTAAGCTTGCCGGTGGTTCTCGTCACCGGCCGCGGCGACAAGTCGCTGCGCGCTCGCGCCGCCGAGCTTGGGGTATGCGTCTATCTCGAGAAGCCGGTGGTGGACGACATGCTCATGGCCGCCATCCGCACCGCCGTCGAGGACGTCGACGGATAGGCGGCCGCCGAAGGAGAAACGCTGTCATGGCCCTTAGGGATATCCTGGTGCATCTCGACGCCTCGGCGCGCAGCGGCGTCCGCCTCGCCGCCGCGGCCGATCTCGCGCTGCGGCACGCGGCGCATCTCACCGCCCTCTTTGTCATCGAACAGCCCTCGGCAGCGTTGTTCTACGGCGATCCCGCCGGTTTCGTCGATGCGCGGATCGTTGACGAGATCATGGACAAGGTACGCGAGCGCGCCATGGTCGACGCGCGCCGCGTCGAGCATGACTTCCGCGAGCGGCTGCGCCGCGACGGGATCGAGGGCGAATGGCGGGTCGTCGAGGGCCCGGTGGCCGAGACGGTGGCGCTCCATGCCCGCTACGCCGATCTCGCCATTCTCGGCCAGCACGACCCCGACGACACCACGATCTCCAGCGCCGCCCAAGTCGCGGCGACCACGCTGCTCTCCTCCGGGCGGCCGGTGCTGCTGGTGCCCTATGTTGGCGCCGTTACCACGCTGGCGCAGACAGTGCTGGTGGGCTGGAAGAGCAGCCGCGAATCCGCCCGCGCAGTCAACGACGCGTTGCCGCTGCTGCGCCAGGCGCAGTCGGTGACCGTCCTCGCCATCAATCCCGAGGACGGGATCGGCGGCGGCGGCGACGGCGACGTGCCCGCCGCCGACATCGCGCTTCACCTCGCGCGCCACGGCGTCAAGGCCGCGGCGTCGCACACCGTCGCCAGCGACATCTCCGAGGGCGACGTCCTGTTGAACCACGCCGACGACATCGGCGCCGATCTCATCGTCGCCGGCGGCTATGGCCATTCGCGGCTGCGCGAGCTCACCTTCGGCGGCGTCACGCGCACGCTGCTCACGACGATGACGGTTCCGCTGTTCCTGTCGCATTGAGCGCCAGGCCGATCGTCTCGGCCGGGCCGCGCGCGGCATCGATCCGCCGCCAGGCGATCGCGCCGGTATCGATGCCGAGCTGTCCCTCGAGCACGGCGCGGTCGGCGTCCGAGGCGTCGTCGCGCCGCGCCGCGATGCGCGCCGCCAGCACCTCCGGCGGCGCCGCCAGCCAGAGGCCGGTGAAGGGCACGCCGGCGCGCTGTGCCAGCGCCGCTATCGCCTCGCGCTCCCCCTGCCGCAGGAACGTCGCGTCGACCACCGCGCAATAGCCGGCGGCGAGCGCGGCAGCGGCCTCGTCGTGCATGGCGGCATAGACGCGCGCCGCGGCGGCGAGGCTGTAGCTCGCGCGCGGCAGCCTGGTTTCCGGCGCGACATCGGCGAGCCGCTTGCGCAGCACGTCGCTGCGGACAAGCCGCGCGCCCGGCGCAGGCGGCAGCCGGGCGGCGAGCGCCTGCGCCACCACCGACTTGCCGCTGCCGCTGAGGCCGCCGATGGCAATGAGCCGCGGCGGCGGCCGTTGCAGCAGCGACAGCGCCAGCGCGAGATAGCTCGCCGAGGATGTCGCCGCCTCGCCCACCGTCGCCGGCTTGCCCGACCGCACCAGCGCGCCCAGCACATGCGCGCGCACCGCGGCGCGTGCCGAGAGGAAGAGCGGCAGCGCCGCCAGCCCGCCGCTGTCGCCGCTGCGGTCGAGATAGCGGTTGAGCACGAGGTTGGCATGATCGGCAAAGCCGCGCGCGACCAGGTCCATCAGCAGGAAGGCGAGGTCATAGAGCACGTCGATGCAGGCGAAGTCATCGTTGAACTCGATGCAGTCGAACAGCGTCGGCTTCTGCTCGAAGAGGCAGATGTTGCGCAAATGCAGGTCGCCATGGCAGCGCCGCACCTTGCCGGCGCCGCGCCGCGCCTCGAGCAGGTCGCCGACGGCGGCGAGATGCGCGGACGATGCCACCTGGAGCCGGTCGATCGCCGCGCCGTCGAGCGGCGGCGAGGCAAGGCGGAGATTGTCGTGGTTGATGGCGATGGTGGCGGCAAGCCCGGCGCGGCCGCCATGCTCCGGCGTGGGCTCGGCGCTCTCATGGAAGGCGGCGATGATGTCGGCAAGCGCGCGCATCAACGCCGGCGTCAGGCGGCGCGCCTCGGCCATGCGGTCGAACAGATCCGCCTCGCGAAAGCGCCGCATCTCCAGCACCCAATCGACCGGAGCGCCGGCGCCGTCGAAGGCAAGGCCGCCGCCGGCCACGCGCGTGACCGCGCGCAGGCCGAGATAGATCTCCGGCGCCGTGCGGCGGTTGAGCGCGAGCTCGGCGCGGCAGAAGCGCTCGCGCAGCGCCAGGGTGGAATAGTCGAGATAGGAGAAGCGCACCGCCCGCTTCAGCTTGTAGACGCGCTCGCCGATGAGAAAAACCATCGAGCAATGGGTAACGATCTGCTCGACCGCGACCGCCGGGAGCCCATAGCTCGCGCCCTGCGAGAGGAAGGCGACGACATCGCGCTGGTCATCCATGGCCGGCTCTCCGAGGCGCGTGGCGATCGCATTCGCGCATCTCGCGCGGGGGTGCGGGCTCTCGCGGTTGCATCCTTCGACAGGCTCAGGAGCAACCGCTGCCGCCCGCTGCCGACGAGCGCTAAAGCGCTCGCGGCGGGCTATTTGCGCAGCAGCGTGGGATCGCGCAGGCTCGTATCCTGGCCGCGGACAGGATCGGCGATCGCCTGCTCCAGCGAGTGCGCGCCTTTCCATTCGCTGTCCGGCCGGACGATGCCGTCGCTGCCGACCTGATCGAGCCCCCAATAGATCTCGAGGCGGTGGCCGTCGGGATCGCGGAACTCGACCGCGATCTGGCAGCCGGCGCGGCGGCGCCCGTCGAAATCGATGGTGACGCCGTGCCGGCGCAGATGCTCGCGCGCGCGTAAGACCTCGTCGAGGCTCGAGACCTCGAACGCCATGTGATTGAGCTCGGCGCTGTCCGACGCGCCCTTGAGCGAGCCCACCAGGGCGACACCATGATGATCGGCATTGCAGCGCATGAACACCATGCCGCCTGGCACCATCGCATCGGGATAGACATCCGACACCTGGAAGCCAAGAAGCTCTGTGTAGAACCGCACGGAGCGATCGAGATCGCTGACATTGAGCACGACGTGGCCGATCTTGTTGACGCGGAACGGCAGGCCCTGCGGCCGCTTGTAGCTCTTCAGCCTGTCACCGGGGGACGCCATGGCCCGTCTCGCTGTCGCCTCTGCCTGCCGCTCCCTACACCCAACGCACGCCGCCGTCCAGCCGCGCCGCGCCGGGAAGCGGCGACACGCGCGCGCCGCCGTTATGCGCTGATCGAATATCAGACCGGACGGATTTACAGTCCTTAACAGGGTAGGGTTAATATTGTCTTACAAAAAACTCTTATGCCTCTATGTACTTAGAAGATCGGGCGGAATCGTTTCGGTTATTCAATAAAATCCTCACAATTTTTTACACGAAAATCCTTGGCTTCTTCGGCCGATTAACGCTCTGTTAATACCAAGAACAAGCCCGAAGGAGATTTTGGTCATGGCACTCACGATCCCGGCCTATGCAAAGACGATCAGCGACACGCTGAAGGCGCGCCGGTCGAGCCACGCGGCAGCGACGCCTGAGTCGCGGTCGGTGCAGCCGGAGCGGCGTCCTCTCGGCCGTCTCTTCCGCCGCGAGGCGCCGAGCACGTTCCAGCGCTGCCTCGCCGTGCATATGCATTTCGCGCAGCGCGCCAGCGCCCTCGACTAGGTCAGCCAGCACCTTTCCACAGCGACAGCGGACGGCGTCCGGGATTTGCTCCCGGACGCCGTTCGCTTTTCCCGCCGCTTGCGTCGGGCCGACGCCGCGCGGCAGGATGCGCCGGCACGGCGGCTGAGGGATCGGGCTCGGACGGCATGGCGCAAGGAAATGACGCGGCGGGCAGCGCCGCGGCACGGCGACGCTTCTTTCTGCTCTGGCTCGCCGGCATGGATCTGCGGCTCACCATTCTCGCCGTTCCGCCCGTCCTGCCGCTGATCCATCGCGATCTCGCGCTCGACGAGAAGAGCGTCGCCGCGCTGACGGGGCTGCCGGTGCTGTTGTTCGGCCTCATCGCCGTGCCGGGCTCGCTGCTGATCGCCCGCATCGGCGCGCGGCGCGCGGTCATCACGGGGCTGCTGGTGGTGGCGCTCGCCTCGGCACTGCGCGGCCTCGGCCCGTCGGCGCCGATGCTGTTCGCCATGACCTTCGTGATGGGCGCGGGGGTGGCGATCATCCAGCCGGCGCTGCCGGCGCTGGTCAGCCGCTGGTTTGCCGACCGCGTCGGGCTGGCGACCGCGATCTATGCCAACGGGCTGCTCATCGGCGAAGTGCTGGCCGCGAGCCTGACGCTGCCGCTGGTGCTGCCGCTGGTCGGCGGCAGCTGGCAAGGGAGCTTCGCCGTCTGGGCCGCGCCGGTGCTGGCGACCGCGCTGCTGTTCGGGCTCGGCACGCGCGAGATCGCCCGCGGCGCCGGCCGCGTGCCGGCGCGCTGGTGGCCGGACTGGCGGGACACGCGGACCTGGCAGCTCGGCCTGCTGCAGGGCGGCGCCTCGGCGCTCTATTTCGCCAGCAACGCCTTCCTGCCGGACTTTCTCCATGCCACCGGCCAGCCGGGGCTGGTCGGCGCCTGCCTGACGGCGCTCAATGCCGGGCAGCTGCCGGCGTCTTTCCTCATTCTCGCGCTTGCCTCCCGGCTCACCGGCCGCAAGGAGCCGTTCATTGCCGCGGCACTGCTCGGCCTTGCCGGCCTCGCCGCGCTGCTGGTGCCGCTGCCGGCGGCGATGATCGCCGGCGCGGCAGTCATCGGCTTCGCCGCCGCCTTCGTCCTCATCCTCACCCTAGCCTTGCCGCCGCTGCTGGCGCCACCCGCCGAGGTCCACCGGCTCTCCGCCGGCGTGCTGACGATCAGCTACAGCGTCACCTTCGTCGTGCCGTTCCTCGGCGGCGCGGTGTGGGATGCGACCGGGGTCACCGCCACCGCCTTTTTGCCCGGCGCCACCGGCGCGCTGCTCGTGCTGGTGCTGGCGGCGGCGCTGCGGCCGGTGCGGGCGCGCGGCTGAGCGCCGCGCCTCCCCTGCGGCTGGCAAGCGCGGGCGCCGGGCTGGTAGGCTCCCCGGCAGCAGCGGCATCAGGAGAAACGCGCCATGGCGGAGCTTGCGCTCGAAGGGCTCAGGATCATCGATCTCACCTCCCACCTTTCGGGGCCCTATTGCTCGATGCTGCTGGCCGATCACGGCGCCGACGTGATCAAGGTCGAGCGGCCCGAGGAAGGCGACGACGCAAGGCGCATGCCGCCCTTCGTCAACGGCCAGAGCTCGCCCTTCATGCTGTGGAACCGCAACAAGCGCAGCATCGCGCTCGACCTGAAAGTTGAGCGCGACCGCGACATCTGCCGCGATCTCGCGCGCGGCGCCGATGTCTTCCTGGAGAATTTCAAGCCCGGCACGGCGGCGCGCCTCGGCCTCGGCTATGACGATCTCTCGGCGCTCAACCCGCGCCTGATCTATTGCTCGATCTCGGGCTACGGCCACACCGGGCCTTATCGCGAGCGCCCGGGCTTCGACCTCATGATGCAGGCGATGAGCGGCATCATGTCGGTGACCGGGCCCGAGGACGGCCCGCCGCACCGGCTGCCGCTCGCCATCTGCGACATCGGCGCCGGCATGTTCGCGGCGATCGGCATCCTGGCGGCGCTGCAAGCGCGCACGCGCAGCGGCACCGGCCAGCAGGTCGACACCTCGCTCTACGAAGCCGGCATCTCCTTCGGCCTCTACGAGGCGGCGCATCTCTTCGCCACCGGCGAGCGGCCGGCGCGGCTCGGCCAGGCGCATCGCGGCGGCGCGCCCTATCAGGTGTTCCGCACCGCCGATGGCTGGGTGACGATCGGCCCCAACACGCAGAAGCTGTGGCGCACATTCTGCGCCACCATCGGTCGCGGCGAGCTGGCGCAGGATCCGCGCTTTAGGGACAACCCGGCGCGCGTCGCCAACCGCAAGGCGCTGGTGGCGCTGCTGGAGGAGGTGCTAGCACGGCACGGCACGGCGCATTGGGTCGATCTCTTGAACGACGCCGGCGTGCCGGTGGGGCCGGTCATGACCTATGACGAGGTGTTCGCGGACCCGCAGGTCAAAGCGCGCGAGATGGTGGCGGAGATCGAGCATCCCGTGGCCGGTCCCATGCGCACGCTCGGCATCCCGGTGAAGCTCTCGGCCACCCCCGGCAGGCTGCGCCGCCCGGCGCCAGGCCTGGGCGAGCACGGCGCGGAGATCCTGGCGGAGCTGCGCCAGCGGCGAGCGGGTGGTTAACAGCCTGCGGCTCCGTCCAATCCCATGGATTGAGCCGAGCGAGTTGGTCTAAGCTTCCGGTAAAGGTCGCGGCCGCGCACCGCGCTCCAAGGGGTTGTGCGCGGCAAGAACGATCACCGGGGCCGGACACCGTTCGGCTGGCAGTGCACGGGGAGGATCGATGCTCGGGCCGTGGCTGGTCTCGATCACGGCGCTCGGTTATCTCGGGCTGCTGTTCGCCATCGCCTATTATGGCGACCGCCATGCCGCGCAGTGGCGCAGCGGCGCGCGGGAGCCGGTGATCTACGCGCTGTCGCTGGCGATCTACTGCACCTCCTGGACCTATTACGGCAGCGTCGGCCGCGCCGCAACCGTCGGCATCGACTTCGTCCTGATCTATATCGGCCCGGTGCTGCTGCTGCTGCTGGGCTACCCGCTGCTGCGCAAGGTCCTGCACATCGCGCGCGCCAACAACGTCACCTCGATCGCCGATTTCATCGGCGCCCGTTTCGGCAAGAGCCAGGCCGTGGCGGCGCTGGCCACCATCATCGCCGTGGTCGGCGTCCTGCCCTACATCGCGTTGCAATTGCAGGCGGTGACGCTGAGCTTCGACGCGCTGGTCTTCGCGAACTATACCTCGGCGCCGGTGCATGCGCCGCCGCTCTGGGGCGACACCACGCTTTACATCGCGCTGACCATGGCCGCCTTCTCGATTCTCTTCGGCGTCAGGCATGTGCATGCCAGCGAGCGCCATCACGGCATGATCATGGCGATCGCCTTTGAATCGCTGGTCAAGCTCGGCGCGTTTCTCGCGGTCGGGATATTCGTCACCTTCGGCATGTTCGCGGGACCCGCAGACCTGATGCGACAGCTGGCGGCCGACCCGGCATTGGCGCAGACGCTCTCCTATACGAGCTTTCAGCCGGCCTGGATTTCGATCACGCTGGTTGCCGCCTTCGCCTTTATCTGCCTGCCGCGGCAATTCCACGTCGCCGTGGTCGAAAACGGCCGGCCGGTCAATCTGCGCATGGCGGTCTGGCTGTTCCCGCTCTACCTCGTCGCCATCAACCTCTTCGTCCCGGCGATTGCGGCGGCGGGATTGCTGAGCTTCAACGGCAATACCGTTCCGGATCTTTTCGTGCTGCTCTTGCCGATGTCCGCCAATCAATCGGCGCTGTCGCTGGCGGTCTTCCTCGGCGGCCTCTCCGCCTCCACCAGCATGGTCATCGTCGAATGCGTGGCGCTCAGCACGATGATCTGCAACGAGCTCGTCGTCCCGGCCTTGCTCCGGGGTCGGGCGCTGCGCCCGGCGGGCGGCGCCGCGGTGGGCGGTCTTATTCTGACCATCCGGCGCATCGCCATCGTCGTGATCCTGCTTGCCGCCTATCTCTATCACGCGGCCATCGGCGACCGCTATCCGCTCGCCTCGATCGGGCTCATCTCGTTCTGCGCGGTGGCGCAATTCGCGCCCGCCCTCCTCGCCGGCCTTTACTGGCGGGGGGCACACCGCCTGGGCGCGCTAGCGGGCATGGGCGGCGGCACGCTGGTCTGGGCCTATGCCGTGCTGCTGCCGTCGCTTTCCGAGGCCGGGTGGCTCTCCCCCATGAGCACGGGAGCTCTGCCACCGGTGCTCGCCCGGCTCGACCCGCTGACCAACGGCGTCTTGTGGAGCCTTCTCGTCAACGCCGGCCTGCTGATCGGCGTGTCGCTGCTCGCGCGGCATCGCGACCGTGACCGGCAGCAGGCCGAAACCTTCGTTGCGGGCGAGGAATGGACCGACGCGGCGCAGCCGGAAAGCTTCGGCGGCGCCGCCGCCTTCGACGATCTCAAGGGGCTCGCCGTGCGCATCCTGGGCAGCGAGCGGGCGGAGCGCGCCTTCGCCGGGCCGGTCGCCGCGTATCGGGGCAAGGAGCTCGCGGCTTTTGCCGAGCGACTGATGAGCGGCGCCGTCGGCGCGGCCTCGGCCCGCATCATGGTCGCCGCCGTCTTGCGGCGGCAGCACGCGCCGTTCGGGACGAGGCGAAGGCTTCTCAACGAAGCCTCGGAGGCCATCTTATTCAACCGCGACCTGCTGCGCGCGACGCTTGAAAACATCAGCCAAGGCATCGGCATGTTCGACCCCGCGCTGCGGCTCGCGGCGTGGAACCGTCGCTTGCTCGAGCTTCTGGGCGTTCCGGAGGATCTCGCGCAATTCGGCACGCCGCTCGCCGAGATCGCCGGCGATCCGCGGCGGCGCCGCTCCGAGACCGGCCTCGACCTCGCGATGCTGCCGGCAGATCAGGATGATGTCGCGCTTCGCGCGCGGCCGCACACCTACCAAAGGCGCAGAGCCGATGGGCGGGTGCTGGAACTGCAGACCAATCCGATGCCCGCCGGCGGCTTCGTGCTGGTGTGCACCGACATTACCGACTCAGTTCAGACATTGGAGGCGCTGCGCGACAGCGAACGACGCATTCGCGTCTATACCGACAACGTTCCCGTGCTCATCACCTATGTCGACCGGGAGGAGCGCTATCGCTTCACCAACGAACCCTACCAGAAGGCCCTGGGGCAACGCGGCGCCGATGTCATCGGTCGGACGCTGCGGGAGGTATTGGGGGAAGACCGCTACCGCCGCCTGAAAGAGCACATCGATGCCGCGCTGGCCGGGCAGCGCCAGAGCTTCGAGATCGAATTTCCGCACAGCGCCATCGAGATCGCGCGCGGGACCTATATCCCGCATGTCGACGAAGCCGGCGACGTCATCGGCTTCTTCACGCTCTACCAGGATATCACCGAGCAACGTCACGCGGAGCGCGTGCTGCGCGAGGCCAACGAGATGCTGGAACTGCGCGTGGCCGAGCGCACGCGCGAGCTTACCTTGTTGAACGGGCAGCTGGCGGATGCGAAGCTCGCTGCCGACGCCGCAAGCGTCGGCAAGACGCGATTTCTGGCGGCCGCCAGCCACGACCTGCTGCAGCCGCTCCATGTGGCGAGGATCTTGACGGGAGCGTTGGCCGAGCGCTGCCGCGGCCTGAAAACGACCTCCCTGGTGAGGCAGGTCGATCAGGCGCTCGGTGCCATCGATGCGCTGCTGCAGACCCTGCTGGATATATCGAAGCTCGATGCGGGGGCGCTCCGGCCGCAGCCGCGCGCGGTAACCATCGGCGAGGTGCTCGGCAGCGTCGCGGCGTCCTTCGAGCCGATGGCGCGCCAGCGCGGCCTGCAGCTGCGCGTTGTTGCGTCGAGCGCGGTCGTGGTGACGGATCCGGCGCTGCTGCGGCGCATCCTGCAAAATTTCATGTCGAATGCTGTGCGTTATACGCGGAGCGGCAGAGTGCTTCTCGGATGCCGCCGTCGCCAGGACCGCGTCGCCGTCGAGGTCTGGGACACCGGCGTCGGGATCCCTGAAGACCAATTGGGCGTGATCTTCGAGGAATTCAGGCGCGGTACCGCGACCGATGCGGATACGCCGCCGGGGCTGGGCTTGGGGCTGGCGATTGTCGAGCGGATCGCGAAGATGCTCGAGCACCCGGTGTCGGTTCGATCCTGGCCCGAGCGCGGCAGCGTGTTCTCGGTCTCGCTGCCGGCCGGCCATGCGGTTGTCCCCGTCGCGCCACAAGCTGCCGAGGCGCGCAGCCGCTCCTTGATGGCCGGCAAGATCGTCTTGTGCGTCGATAACGAGCCGTCGGTGCTGGTGGCGATGCGCATCCTGCTCGAGGGCTGGTCTTGCGAGGTCCTGACCGCCGTGGATCTTATCTGCGCCCGACGGGAATTGCGCGGCGGCGCGATCGCGCCTGACATCATCCTCATGGACTATCATCTTGAAGGCGAGACGACGGGTCTTTCGGCGCTTGACGCCTTGTCGTCCGATATCGGCAGGCCGGTGCCGGCGATCCTGGTCACCGCGAACTATACCGACTCCGTGCGAGAAGCGGCGCAGGCACGGGGTTATGCCGTCCTCCACAAGCCGGTGAGACCAGGCGCCTTGCGCGCGCTGATGGCGCAATTGACCGCGAACAGCGTGCGCGGCGAGCCCCGCAACAGTCTTCAGATCAGCGGCTCGGCTTTCGCGCAATGGGCGGGTTGAGCCGTCGCGCGACGATGACGGCTTGCGTGCGGCTGTGAACGCCAAGCTTGCGAAAGATCTGCGACAGGTGCGCCTTTATCGTCGCCTCCGTCACCTGCAGCTCGAAGGCGATCTGCTTGTTGAATTTTCCCTCCGACAATAGGTCGAGAACGCGACGCTGCTGCGGCGTGAGCTCGGCGACGCGGGCGGCGATATCCGTGTCCGGCGCCGCTGGCGGCTTTTCGATGGAACTCGGCAGCCAAAGATCCCCCGCGAGGACGGCTCTGACCGCCTCGCCGATGGCGCCGACGGGCGCCGATTTCGGGAGAAAACCGGACGCGCCGAACTCGAGCACCTGGCGTATGGTCGCGCCATCCTCGATCGCCGACACGACCAGGATCGGCACCGCCGGAAAATCCGCTCTGAGGCCGGAAAGGCCGAGCACCCCGTCCATGCCGGGCATGGTAAGATCGAGCAGCAAAAGATCGATGTCTTCCGCCGCCAGAGCCACCCTTGCCGCCGACAGCGATCCTGCCTCGCTAACGCGGCAGCCGGCGCCGAGCACCTGGCTCAGCGCTTCGGCAAGGGCTCGCCGCACCATGGGATGATCGTCCGCAATTACGACGCTGGTATGGGTCACGGGCTTGCCCGGCAGCTGTCCGCAGGAGCGCCATTGTCTTCTTGCCGCAGCGCTAGAACAAGCCGTGAAACCCGACCCTCCCCTCGCCGTGACAGGCTCTTAGAGGGCGCTTGAGGAGGGTTCCCAGGGCGGCTTGGATAACCAGCCAGTCCACGACGGTGCCGTCCCACGCCTCGATCCGTCGCGCCGCCGGCAATTGTTCGTGGAGATCGCCTTACACCGGATTATAGATGACGAGCTTGAGAGCGGGATCGTCATTGGCCTGGAAGGTCGCATACTCGAAGCGCAGCAAGCCCTTCTTGGGATGGCTTAGCAGTTTCTGGCCGGCCGCGACGCTCCGGATGTCGTGCGCCTCCCACCAGATGGCGAACTCTGGGCTGCCCTGTCGAAGGCGCTCCAGGAGCTCGCGAAAAGCCGGATCGCCGGCCCAGAGATCATGCGTCGCGCGAAATTCGGCCAGCATGCGTTTTGCCTCATCGGCCCAGGCCGCTCCGAAGAGGCGTCGCGTGTGCGGGTTGGTCAGCATGCAGACGAGGATATTGCGATCCTCTTCGGCCAGACGGCTGAAAGCAAAGATGTCGGCCGCAGCAGCATTCCACGCCAGAATGTCCCACCGGCGACCAGTGACATAGGCAGGCTGATTGAGGCTTTCGACCAGGCGTCTGACCGTTCCGGGCACGCTCTCGCGCGAGAATGCGCGGCGGCCGGTGTTCCGCGTCAGTGCCCGCAGATGGCCATGTTCAGCTTTGCTGAGGCGAAGCGCGCGAGCCAGAGCGTCGATCGTGGTAGCGGAAGGGCTGACGGCCCGTCCCTGCTCTAGCCGGATATACCAGTCGACGCCGATGCCCGCGAGTTCGGCCACCTCCTCGCGTCTCAGGCCCGCCGTCCGGCGCCTCCGTCCGCTTGGCAGACCAACAGCCTTAGGGCTCAGCTTTTCTCGTCGCGATCGAAGGAAATCGCCGAGTGCGCTCCGACGCGGGTCCGCCATAGCCTCCGCTCCATCACCAGGGAGGGATTGTTTAGTCCTAGGATAATACCAGGCCTGGATGCGCCGGAGAAGCCTGCGATGATGGTTCATCCAAGAGAGAAGGGTGACCATGAAAGCTGCAATCCTGAAGGCGTTCGGATCGCCACTCGCTGTCGAGACCTTCCCCGACCCGGTGCTGGGCACGGGGGAGGTCATTGTCGATGTCGTGGCAACCCGCGTTCTGTCCTATGCGAACGAGGTCTTTAGTGGCGCGCGGAAATATCTGCTGGACTTGCCGGTGGTACCGGGACCCGGGGGAATCGGCCGCGTGCGCGCTGTTGGACCGGACGCGACGCATCTCGTCGCCGGCGATTGGGTCACCTGCGATCCTACCGTGCGCTCGCGCGACGATGCGCTGTCTCCGGACATAACGCTGCAAGGCTGGAGCGCCGGTGGTGACGGTGGATTGCGGCTGCAGAAGCATTTCCGCCACGGCTCATTTGCCGAGCGGATCCGGGTGCCGACGGAAAACGCCATCCGGATCGGCGCGCTTGATGAGGCGGATGCGTCGCAATGGTGCGCGCTCGGCACGCTTCTCGTGCCGTATGGCGGTCTTCTCGCGGCGAACTTGCAGGCAGGAGAGACGCTCCTGGTCAGCGGCGCCACCGGCAATTTCGGCAGCGCCGGCGTCGCCGTCGCCCTGGCGATGGGGGCGGGCTGCGTCATCGCCCCGGGCCGGAATGAGAAGGTGCTTGAGGATCTCGCGCGTCGGTTCGGGCCCCGCCTGCGACCCGTGAAACTCTCCGGCAACGAGGAAGACGACCGCGAGCGGATGCGGCAAGCGGCACCGGGCCCGATCGACTGCGTGCTGGACCTGCTGCCGCCCTCGGCTGGCACGACACCGGTGCGGGCCGCCGTGATGGCGGTGCGGCCTTACGGGAGGGTCGTGTTGATGGGGGGCGTCGGGATGCTGGGAGGCTCCGGGCTGGAACTCCCTTACCCATGGATCATGAGGAACTGCATCACCATACGCGGCCAGTGGATGTATCCACCCGAGGCCACCACCCGCATGGTCGGGCTCATCCGATCCGGCCTCCTGGATCTCCGCAATTTCGACGTCACGGCATTCGATCTGGACGACGTGAACGACGCCGTCGAGCACGCTGCTGCCAATGGCGGCCCCTTCAAGATGACCGTGATCCGGCCATGATCATCTTGCCGTTCTGCTTTTGCCGCGCGCCACTGCGATATTCTCGCAAACTTTCTCTGAGACCCCTTTACTGAGATTCACGCCAAAGCCGGTTTGGCGACCCTTCTCAAACGCCCTCTTAGACGAAAGTCGAAGATCAAGCCCCTCTCCCGCCTTGCTAATATGAAGCAAGTGCCGCCAGGAGATGGGTTGGGTTGGCGCGCAACAAATCAGGGGAGGCATCCATGTCTGTGGCTGCAGTAGCGGGTCGCGGCGCGGCCAGCAAACAAAGTCTGAGCTTCATCATCGGCGCCTCCTCGGTCGGCACGCTGATCGAGTGGTACGATTTCTATCTCTATGGCGTGCTCGCGCTGTTCTTCAGCAAGCACTTCTTCTCGCCGAGCCTCAGCCCGACCGTCGCCTTGATCGCCAGCCTCTTCGTGTTCTGGACCGGGTTCCTCGTCCGCCCCTTCGGGGCCATCGTCTTCGGCCATCTCGGCGATCTCATCGGGCGCAAGTTCACCTTCATGCTGACGTTGCTGCTGATGGGCGCGTCGACCTTCGTCGTGGGCTTGCTGCCGGGGTACGAGGTGATCGGCGCGCTGGCGCCGATCCTGCTGGTCGCCATGCGCGTGCTGCAAGGCCTGGCCTTGGGGGGCGAGTATGGCGGCGCCGCGACCTATATCGCCGAGCACGCGCCCGACAGCCGGCGCGGCTTCTACACCTCCTGGATCCAGACGACGGCGACGATGGGCATCGTGCTGGCGCTGCTGGTGATCCTGCTCTGCCGGCTGAGCCTGGGCGATCAGGTGTTCGGCGACTGGGGCTGGCGCGTTCCGTTCCTGATCTCGGCGGTTCTCGTGGTTCTCTCGATCTACATCCGTCTCAAGCTCGAGGAATCGCCGCTTTACGCTCGGCTCAAGCAACAGGGCAAGACCTCCGCCAATCCCGCGCTCGAGAGCTTCGGCAGCGGCAAGAACTGGGGCCTCATCCTGCTGGCTCTGTTCGGCGCGACCGCGCCCGAAGGCGTCGTCTGGTACACCGGCCAGTTCTATGCGCTGTTCTATATGACCACCGTGCTCAAATTGAGCTACGTCACCGTCTACATCATCTTCATGATCGCGCTTACCGCCGGCGCGCCCTTCTTCATCGTCTTCGGCGCGCTGTCCGACCGGATCGGCCGCCGCAACATCATGACCTTGGGCTTCGCGCTCGCCGTGGTCAGCTATTGGCCGGTCTTCACCTGGTTCGGAACCTTCAAGGACAATCCGGTCGTCCTGACCATCCTCGTCTTCTACCTGGTGATCCTGGTCACGCTGGTGTACGGACCGATTGCGGCCTTCCTCGTCGAGCTGTTCCCGGCCCGCATCCGCTACACCTCGATGTCGCTGCCCTATCATATCGGCAATGGCGTCTTCGGCGGCCTCGTGCCGGCGGCCGGCGCCTCGATTGCAGCGCTCACCGGCGTCGCCCTCGGCGGGCTGCTTTACCCCATGGGCATCGCCGCGCTCGGCATCATCGTCAGCCTCGCCGGCCTGCGCGAGCCGACGCATGGGATCAAGATCTGGGACGAGGTCGGCGGCGGCGCCCCGCCGCTGGTGCCCGACCAGCCCTGAGCGTCGGCCAGAAAAGCAAGCGGCCCCGGCGGCGACGCCGGGGCCGCTGCGTTTGTGCCGTCAGG
>JBKQTR010000436.1:0-2807 GCA_052143095.1 Allostellaceae bacterium | reverse complement strand
TCCGCCTTCGGTGAAGGCTTTTGGTCCGGGTGACCACTCTGACATCACTATAGTCGCAGATCGCAGCGCGCGCGTGTTGATGTAGATCAACGGTCGAGCCTGACCCGTCAAAACTTCGGCTTCCAGTGGCGCGCCAGCCGCCGCGCCTCGGCGATCTGATCGGGCGTCATCTTCGCGACCACTTCATCGCGGTTTCTGACGAGATCATGGCCGAGATCATGGCGAAGCGGCTTTTGAAGCGTGCGGGCTTTGTCGTGATGAAACGGCCGCCGGAGATCGGCGCGGCGAGCCTTGGGCGGAGCTACGAAGGCTGACCCCCTTGTTCTCGGCAGCTTCCGCGCACCCCGCCATGTGACACCTGTCACTGCGCGAAGTCGCGAGATCGGCCAAAACCCCCGCTCACGACTCTCAAGGGGAAGTTTTTGTCATGTCATCCGTTAGCTTATGCGTTCCTTGGCCGGGCGACCCCGAGCCAGGCCGATCGGCGCTCGACCAAATGCGGGCAACGTCGAGCAAGCCTGCCGAGCCTCCGCTTAGGTCTGGCGCACGACGCACCGCGCCAGCGATCACGCTTCCGAGAAGTGCTGGAGAGTTTTCCCGGCTGCGAAGCTTGGAAGATGTCGAGACCGAACCCGCTTCGGACTAGGCGCTTGCGGCGGCATGCGCACGCCGGGCCGCTAGGGCCGCTGTCCGGCCTCGATCTCGACGAGCCGCAGGATGACGTCGGAATAGTCCTCGCCAGGCCCACGGATAGCCTCCAGACGGTCAAGGACGGCCGCCTCGATTCAGATGAGCCTTTCGCCCTTCGCGTTCAGTTTGGGCTCGTAGCCCACGCTGCCGAGCGGGAGCGTGGCGGCGATCGCCTCGTATGCGGTGGGGGTGATGGCGATGCGGATCAAATCCTGGAACTCAGACGCGCCGCCCTTTGGCGGGCGCTCAGCTTGCACATGCGGCGCACTTATGCAGCGACAGCCCGCAGGACAAGACGCGCGAGGCTTTAGGTGAGCGGCAATGCCGGTTCGGCTACGGCGCCGTCTTCCCGCTCGCCCTTCGCCACGATCCGGAGCGCGTCATCCGCCAGCGGGCGTTGCAGCGGGAGCGCCTCGGCCGCGTCCGCCTCGAGCCATCGGTCGACCTCCTCCGGCGTCGTCAGGATGACGGGCATGGCTATCGCGTGGACGGGGGCCACGACGGCGTTGGCCTCCGTTGTCAGGAAGCCGAAAAGCTCGTGATCGCCCTCGACGGGGGCGCTCTTCGGGCCGCGCACGCCTTTCCATGGCGTCCAGACGCCCGCGAACGCGAACATAGGCCTATCCTCGCCAGCGCGAACCATATCGGCGTCTTGCGCGGCTTCGTGTCGGCATATTCGCAGACCGACGTCGCCGGCACGACGCAGCGGTTTCCCTTGCTTGGACTCCTGGCTTCCCCCAATGCAGATAGTTGCATCGATGAATCGTGACACGCAATGACGATCGCCCGCGCCGTGAGCGCGCTACTGCTGTTCGCCTCCACCGCCTTTGCGCAGGAGGTTCACTACTCGCCCGAGGAGCTCCTGGCGGTCGCGATCAGCGCTGCGTCGATCGCGTCGGCGGCTCGAGCGAGGTCGAGGTCAAGGAAAAGAAGGACCGAGTCGACGATGCGATGCACGCGGCGAAGGCGGCGGTGGAAGAAGGCATCGTGCCGGGAGGCGGCGTGGCGCTATTGCGCGCCAAGGCCGCGATCGGCAAGCTCAGCCATGAGAATGCCGACGTCCAGGTCGGCATCAATCTCGTGCTGAGGGCGCTCGAGGCGCCGATCCGCCAGATGGTCGAAAACGCCGGCGTCGAAGGCTCGATCGTGGTCGGCAAGATCACCCAGAACAAGTCCCCGACCTACGGCTTCGACGCCCAGACCGAGCAATATGTCGACATGCTGAGCGCCGGCATCGTTGACCCGGCGAAGGTCGTGCGCGTTGCGCTGCAGGACGCCGCGTCGGTTGCCGGCCTCTTGATAACAACCGAGGCCATGGTCACGGACAGGCCGAAGAAGGAGGCGCCCGCGATGCCAGGCGGCGGAATGGGCGGTATGGGCGGCATGGACTATTGATCACCTGGGATGACGAACCGGGGCCGCTGCGGCGGCCCCGGGATCGACCACGCGCCGACGCGGGCGAAGGCGTAGGTCTTGGCGGGATCAGCGTCCGGTCGCGGACTACCGCTCTTTGCGCGCCATGTGGGGGTGTGGCAGCGGTGGCGGCTATTTCTATTATTGTTTATGTACAAATGCGCAACAATGATGGTTATATAAAATGGCGCCACCACTGCCACCCCCATTTTCGCCCCGTCTCGAGTCGACCCCGGAGCGGTTTTTTCTTCCCCAGATGCTGGGCGACCATTCCGGTTTGCTCTGGTCCGCTTACGTGATGCGAGAGACCTCGCAGCAACCGGATCGATGCGCCGTGGTGCCGCTGATGGGATCGCGCGCGGACGGATCGACGGTCAGATTGTAGTTGGACCCTTGTGGGCTGAACGGATCATAGCCCGGCGCATTGGCCTCGGGGGCCGCTTGCCACCAGCCATGCTCGCCCACGACCACACGCGAGTCGATATCGGCGTTGAGCAGCGCTCGGCCCGCATCGCGCCCGCGTGAGTCTCGACGCTGACCCAATCTCCGGCCGCGATGCCGCGCCGCGCCGCGGTCTCCGGATGCAGCATCACCTCTGGATCCATGCCGCGCCGGCGCAGACTCGGCAGCGCGCGGTGCTGGGTCTGGCAGAACAGCGTGGGCTTGGCGCAGGTCAGCACAAGCGGGTAGCACTCCGCCTCGGG
>JBKQTR010000435.1:0-22952 GCA_052143095.1 Allostellaceae bacterium | reverse complement strand
CGCTTGCGCAGCTTGCGGTGCCGCTGATCGAGCAGCCCCGCGGCGTAGTCGCGCAGCGGCATCGCCCAGATCTCGGTCCGGCCCGGCGCCGGCCGGCGCAGCCACGGCGCTTCCGCGACGGCTTGCTCGATGATAGCGAGATTGGCCTTGAGCGTATCGTTGGGCGGCAGCACCGCGCGTCGTGCCTTGCGGGCCAGCCGCTCGAGCGCGGCGAGCGCCGCCTCTTCCGGCATCGCCGCGCGCAGCGGCGCGACGCTGTGGTCGAGGAACACGTCCCATTCGCGGGCGCGGCCATAACGCTGCGCCACGGCACGCAAGCGATCGCCGAGCGCGCGGCGCTCGCGCTCGGGGAAGGCATCATTGAAGGCGGAGAGAATCGAGCGCAGCCGCCGCAGCCCGACGCGGAAGCGGTGGATGGACTCGGCGGTGGGATAGCGCGCGCCGTTGGCGCGCCGGCTGAGCGCGCCGAGCGCGCCGGCAAGCATTTCCTGCAGCCCGTCGCCGACGCCGAGATCGGCGGTGAGCTCCGGGGCTTGGGCAAGACGGGGGGTCGGCGCGTCCATGGTCCAAGCCTCAAGTGGCGTCGTCCGGCGTGTCGCGGCGGGGCAGCCGCTCGACGGCGGCGACAAGATCGGCAGTCCGCTGCTGCGCCGGGCAGCGTGCCGGCAGAAAATCGCTGCGCGCCGCCACCGCCGCCGGATCCATGACCGGTTGCCGCTTCGAGCCTACCATGCTGCCCTCCCAGGGGCAGAGTCTTACCGGGACGCCCCTCGTTTAGGCAAGACGGGAGTGGGGGATCAGCATTTGACGCGGGTGGCCCGGCGCTTGCATTCTCGATCCGTGCAGCGGCGAGGAAAATGCATGAAACCGGAGATCGTCCTTACCATCCCGATCTATGCCACGGCGGTCGAGCAGCTCGACCAGCTTTTCACCGTGCATCGGCTGTGGCAGGCGAAGGACCGCGCGGCTTTCTTCGGCGAGATCAGGGATCGCGTCCATGCCATCGCCACCGGCGGCGGCTTCCGCATCGATGGGCCATTGCTGGACGAGCTGCCGAAGACCGAGATCGTCTCGACCATGAGCATCGGCGTCGACCACATCGATCTAGCCGCCGCCAAGCAGCGCGCCATCGCTGTCACCAACACGCCCGATGTGCTCACCGACGACGTCGCCGATATCGGCATGGCGCTGGTGCTGGCGGTGGCGCGGCGCCTCGTCGTCGGCGACCGCTACGTGCGTGACGGCAAATGGCTCAAGGCCAATCTGCCGCTCAGCACCAAGGTGGGCGGCGCAACCATGGGCATTTTGGGCCTCGGCCGCATCGGCCTTGCCGTCGCCAAGCGCGCCGAGGCGTTCGGCATGACGATCGTCTATCACGGGCCGCGCGCCAAGCCGGGCGTGCCCTAACGCTATTATCCCGGCCTCGCCGAGATGGCGCGGGACGTCGATTATCTCATGGTGACCTGCCCCGGCGGCGCCGAGACGCGCAACCTCGTCAATGCCGAGGTGCTGGCGGCGCTCGGGCAGAAGGGGGTCGTCATCAACATCGCCCGCGGCTCCGTGATCGACGAGGCGGCCATGGTCGGGATGCTGCAGCAGGGCAGCCTCGGCGGCGCCGGGCTCGACGTCTTCGTCGAGGAGCCGCGCGTGCCCGAGGCGCTCCTGGCGCTGGACAATGTGGTGCTGCAGCCGCATGTCGGCAGCGCCACCCATGCCACCCGCGCCGCCATGGGCCAGCTCGTCGTCGACAATCTCCTGGCGTATTTCGCCGGCAAGCCGCTGCTCACCCGCGTGGTGTGAGCGCATCGCCGGGCGGCGGCTAGAATTTTTCCTCGCCGTGGTGGCGCAGCGCGTCCGGAAAGTCGCGGTAGAGCGCGAAGGTGGCGTCGGTCACCATGGAATTTACCGCGACATGCAGCCCCTCGACGGGCTCGCTGCGCGCCGCGGCGCGGCCGAAGGCGGTGTCGAGCTGGGCGAGATCGCGGACCTCGATCATGATGTGGAACTCGCCGAGCTCGCGCGGCGCGAGGCCGAGCTTGCGCCGCGTCAGGCGCCAGCCGGAGATCGACCCCTGCTCCTTGAGGTGGCCGAGATAGCGACCCAGCCGGTCGCTGAACTCGCTGTCGCGCAGCCCCGGCTTCAGATTGCACCAGACGTGATAGAGGTCCATGGCGATGCTCCTGCGCCGCGCGCGGGTCCTGCCGCCGCCCCCCAAAAGCGAAGCGGCGCCGGGAAACCCGGCGCCGCCAAGAATATCAGAATGTACTACGTCGGTATCAGAACGGGAAGGAGACGCTCAGGTGATAGAACGAAGCGTTGAACGTGTTCTCCGCCGTGACGCCGAACAGCGCTTTGAAGTCGAGTTCGGCCGGGCCGAAATTGTAGCCGACGAGCGGCCCAAGCAGAACGTGCATGACTTCGCCGCCGCCTGCCGCGCTGGACGGGGCGCCGAAGCCGGTGTCCTTGGTGATCTGCTGGGTGTAGTTGCCGCCGATACCGACAATCCACTTGCCGATGCTCTTCTCCGCCGTCAGGTCGAGATAGAACACGGTGCCGCTCTGATAATGCGTCGTGTCGTCCTTCAAATTGAAGTCGAACACGGCTTTCGCCGTGAAATCCCACCCGCCTTCCAGATAGGACACGGCAACGTCGGGCTCGAAGGTCCAGAAGTCGTTGGCAATTCCCACGGCCTTCCTACCACCGGGTACTGGTATGCTCGAGGTATACCCGTCATCGGCATAGATGCCGACACCGGTCGAGACAAAGAACGGATGGAAGTTCCAGGACAGCTGGACCGGTACGATGATCGTATTGAACAGGCCTTGCTCGATCGATTTGCCCGCACCGAGCCCACTCAGATCGAGGTTCTGCTCGGAATAGGGCTGAATCAGCACCGCTGCGTAGGTGGCGCCGAGGATGTTGATGCCCGGGGCCCAAAGGACCGCAGGGATGTTCAGATAGGCCGTGACGTTGGCCGGAAGATTGTTGCCGCTGTTGTTCCTGAGGCCGCCATTGATGATGACGTTGTCATCGCTGGCGTAGAAGCCCGGAGGCGGCAAAGCGCCGACCGGCGTGCCGACGGAGACACCCGGCAGATACGGCGTGTTGCCTTCGACGGCGAAAGCCTGGCCGGCCCAGCCGGCAGCGGCGGCCACACCCGCGGCTGCCATGAGTTTAACGAGTTTGGACGTCATTTTTAGCACCCCACCTTGCGTTAATGTCGGCCGAACCGGTTTATTCGACCCTGGGTCAAATTCATCGCGCCAACCATCGGTCAAACTCGCGCGGCGAGGCAAGTATCGGCTGGCTTTTCCTCTTTGATTCCCAAGCTGTGTGACCGAATTACAACAATTTTGATGCTGCACCGCAAAATTCGCGAGGACCGATTACAAAACGGCGAGGGGGGTGGGATGAATACACCGTTAATCGGAGGTTACCTTTGGGAAATCCGGCCTATTCCGGTGCCTCGGGCAGGCGCGCTGGCGGGAGGATGTCGGCCGCCGCCGGCATGGCGCCGCGCGGGATGACGGCGCCGGGATGGCCGATGACGATGCCGGCGAGAAGGTGTCCTGCCAACGCCGCGTCCCGGGGCTTGTGTCGCGCGAGCCGGGCGGAGAGGTAGGCGGCGTTGAAGGCGTCACCGGCCGCGGTGGTGTCGACGGGCGCGATCGGCCGCGGCACCGGCACATGCGCGCCGTCGCCGGTGAGGCAGCCTTCGGCGCCGAGCTTGACGCAGACCTCGACCCCGCGCCCGGCATAGCGCGCCAGCGTCTGCGCGGGATCGCCGTCACCCCACAGCGCCCGCTCATCCTCGAAGGTCGGCAGCGCCATGTCGATGAGCGCGAAGAAGGGCGCGATCGCCGCGCGCGCCGACGCCGGGTCCGTCCAGCCGGCCGGGCGGTAATTGCCGTCGAAGACGACGAGCGCGCCCGCCTGTCGCGCCGCGGCGAGCGCCGCCGCCAGGCGCCCGCGTGCCCCGGCATCGAGCAGCGAGAGGGTGATGGCGGTGAAATAAAGCACGTCGTAGCCGGGCAGCGCGGCCAGCAGCGGCAGGGTGGCGGCGTCGCGGAAGAGCTCGCGCGCCGCCGCCGCCGACCGGAAATAGAAGAAGCGCCGCTCGCCCGCATCGTCGGTGCGGATGAGATAAAGCCCGGGCAGCCTGCCCGGCAGTCGGACCACGGCGCCGGTGCCGATCCCCTCCCGGCGCCACGCCTCGAGCATCGCCGCGCTATAGGGATCGTCGCCGAGCGCGGTCAGGTAGTCGACGGCGAGAACATCGGCCGGGTTGAGGCGCGCGAGATAGAGCGCGGTGTTGAAGCTGTCGCCGCCGAAGGCAAGCTCGAGCAGCGCCGCGTCACGGTGCCGCAGCTCCAGCATGCATTCGCCGATCGCGGCCAGCCGCTTCATCTTCGCCTCTTGCGACGCTTCCCGGTTGCTCTACTCTCTCGCCCGCGCGCCCGCGCGCCGGCGTCAAGGCGGAAGGAGCCTCATGCACGACATCTTTCAAGGCACGTCGGTCATCGCCATCGTCACCCTGGCGCGCGCCGCCGATGCGGTGCCGCTCGCCTCGGCGCTGCTGCGCGGCGGGTTGCGCGTCATCGAGGTGACGTTGCGCACGCCCGAAGCGACGGAAGCCATCCGCGCGATCGCGCGTGAGCTGCCCGATGCCGTGGTCGGCGCCGGCACGGTGCTGACCGGCGCCGATGTCAGCCGCGCGGTCGAGGCCGGGGCGCGCTTCCTGGTGAGCCCGGGATTGACGCCCGATCTGGTTGCCGCCGGGCTCGCGAGCGATCTGCCCTACCTGCCGGGCGCGGTGACGCCGTCGGAAATCATCGCCGCGCGCGAGCGGGGCTTCTCGCTGCTCAAATTCTTTCCCGCGGCGGCCTCGGGCGGCACCGAGGCTCTGCGCCAATTGGCACCGGTCTTCCCCGGCATTGCCTTCTGCCCGACCGGCGGGGTCAATGGCGAGACCGCCGCAGGATATCTCGCGCTGCCCAACGTGCCGCTGGTGGGCGGCGGCTGGATGGCGCCCGTCGAGGCGATCACCGCCGGCGACTGGGCCGGCATCGAGGAGGGCGCGCGCCAGGCCGCCAGGCTGCGCTGAGCGGCTGGCTCAGCCGGTGAGCTTATAGCCGTTGTTGCGCAGGCATTGATCGACGATCCGCTTCTCGTCCGGCGGGTCCTGCACTTGGCTCGCGCCGGCCGCCGTGCCGACGGCCAAGCCGGACAGCGCGCCATAGCTCTCGCCGAGGCCGACGCTGCCGCCGGCGATCGAGCCGCCCACTGCGCCCAAGGCGCCGCCCATGCCGGCGCCGAGCAGCGCGCCGGCGAGCACCGGCCCGTAGCGATCGCGCTCGGCGACTTTCTTGCAGTCGTGCAGGTCGATCTCGTAGCGCGCCGCGTCGGCGCCGCCGAGATCGACTGCCGGACGATAGTTGCTGGCAGAGGCGCAGCCGGCAGCAAGCGCGCAGAGCAGAAGCGGGAGGGAACGGCGCATGGCCTCAATTCTCCGCCGATCCGGGCCGCGTCGTCAATCCGGCGCTCCGCCCGATCAATAGGTGGCGCGGCCGCCGGAGAGATCGAAGACGCCGCCGGTGCTGAAGGAGCATTCCTCGGAGGCCAGCCAGGCGATCATCGCCGCGATCTCCTCGACCGCGCCGAAGCGGCCCATCGGGATCTTCGACAGCATGTAGTCGATATGCTGCTGCGTCATCTGCGCGAACATCTCCGTCTTCACCGCGGCGGGGGTGACGCAGTTGACGCGAATGCCGGTCCGGGCGAGCTCCTTGCCCAGCGATTTCGTCAGCGCGATCACGCCGGCCTTGGCGGCGGAATAGGCTGAGGCATTGGGATTGCCTTCCTTGCCAGCGACCGAGGCGATGGCGACGATGCGGCCGTAATCGCGCTGCTGCATGCCGGGCACCACGGCGCGGCAGCAGAGGAAGACGCCGGTGAGATCGACGTCGATCACCTTGCGCCAGGCCTCGGCCGGGTACTGCGCCACGGTGGTGTTGGGGCCGGTGATGCCGGCGCTGGCGACCAGGATGTCGACGGGACCGAGGCGGCGCTCGGTCTCCGCCAGCGCCGCGGCGATCGAGCGCTCGTCGGTGACGTCGACGGCGCAGCCGATGGCGCCCTCGAGCCGCGCCGCCGCGGCCGCGGCGCCGTCGAGGTCCCACAGCGCCGGCTTGGCGCCGCAGGCGAGGAAGCGCTCGGCGCAGGCATAGCCGATGCCGCGGGCGCCGCCGGTGACGACGGCGACGCGGTTCCTGAGGTCGATCTGGTTCATCTCGTCTCCCATCGCTTGTGGCCGCCGCGCCCGGCTTTGTAAGATGACGCAAATGCGCCGCGACGGGACATTCGACAAGGCCGAGGGTCCCGCCGTCAACCCGCGATCGCGACGATGGAGGAAAACATGCCGGACGACGCCGGAAAGAAGCCGTTGCGCAGCACCCATTGGTTCGGCCATGCCGATCGCGACGGCTTCGCGCACCGCTCCTGGATGCGCAACCAGGGCCTGCCGTCCCACCTCTTCGACGGCCGGCCGGTGATCGGCATCTGCAACACCTGGTCGGAGCTCACGCCCTGCAACGCGCATTTCCGCCGCATTGCCGAGCATGTGAAGCGCGGCGTCTACGAAATGGGCGGGTTTCCCGTCGAGTTCCCGGTGATGAGCCTGGGCGAGACCCTGATGCGCCCCACCACCATGCTGTTCCGCAACCTCGTCAGCATGGATGTGGAGGAATCGATCCGCGCCAACCCGCTGGACGGGGTCGTGCTGCTCACCGGCTGCGACAAGACGACGCCGGCGCTGATGATGGGCGCGGCGAGCTGCGACCTGCCGACGCTCGTCGTCTCCGGCGGACCGATGCTCAACGGCAAGTTCCGCGGCACCGATATCGGCTCCGGCACCAATGTCTGGTCGATGAGCGAGGATGTGCGCGCCGGCAAGATGTCGCTCGCCGACTTCATGGATGCCGAGGCCTGCATGTCGCGCTCGGCCGGGCATTGCATGACCATGGGCACCGCCTCCACCATGGCGAGCATGGTCGAGGCGCTCGGCATGGGGCTGCCGACCAACGCCGCCATCCCCGCCGTCGACAGCCGCCGCTACGTGCTGGCGCATATCGCCGGGCGGCGCATCGTCGACATGGTGCGCGAGGATCTCCGCATGTCGAAGGTGCTGACGCGCAAAGCCTTCGAGAACGCCATCCGCATCAACGGCGCGATCGGCGGCTCGACCAACGCGGTGGTGCATCTGCTGGCGCTCGCCGGCCGCATCGGCGTCGAGCTCAAGCTCGAGGATTGGGACAAGCTCGGGCACGACGTCCCGCTGCTGGTCAATTTGATGCCCTCGGGTCAGTTCCTGATGGAGGATTTCTATTACGCCGGCGGCCTGCCGGCGGTGATCCGCGAGCTCGGCGATCTCGTCCATCGCGACGCGCTCACCGTCAACGGCCGCACCATGGGCGAGAACACCGCCGAGGCGCCGTGCTATAACCGCGAGGTCATCGCCACGCTGACATCGCCGTTCAAGCCGCAGGCCGGCATTGCGGTGCTGCGCGGCAATCTCTGTCCCGATGGCGCCGTGCTCAAGCCCTCGGCGGCGACGCCGAAGCTGATGAAGCATCGCGGTCGCGCCGTGGTCTTCGAGAGCATCGAGCATTTCAAGGAGCGCGTCGACGCGCCCGATCTCGCCATCGACGAGACCTCGGTGATGGTTCTGAAGGGCGCCGGGCCCAAGGGCTATCCGGGCTTCCCCGAGGTCGGCAACATGCCGATCCCGCAGAAGCTGCTGAAGCGCGGCGTCACCGACGTCGTGCGCATCTCCGATGCACGCATGAGCGGCACCGCCTATGGCACCGTGGTGCTGCACGTCTCGCCCGAGGCGGCGCAGGGCGGGCCATTGGCGCTGGTGCGCGACGGCGACATGATCGACCTCGACGTCGAGAAGCGGCGCCTTACGCTCGACGTCGCCGAGGCGGAGATGGCGCAGCGCCGGCAGGCGTGGAAGCCGGCCCCCGACGCCTATGACCGCGGCTACGCCAAGCTCTATGTCGACCACGTCATGCAGGCGCATCAGGGCGCCGATCTCGATTTCCTGGTCGGCAAGAGCGGCGCCAAGGTGGCGCGGGAATCGCACTGAGCACGGCGCCGGACCAGGCCGGCGACACCGCCGTTAGGCTGCGCGAGCGGTCGCGCTGACGCCACTCTTCGCTGCGGCAGGGAAGACCGCGGCGCTTGCAATATCCGCGGGGGTCGCCATGCTGCGGGCGGTTCCGACGACGGCGTTGAAGACCGCCCGGAGGCGAGGAGGCTGCGGAATGGCGTCGGTCGAGATCCGTGAGGTGCGGAAGTCCTTCGGGCTCGTGGATGTGATCCACGGCGTTTCCATCGATATCGGCGACGAGGAGTTCGTCGCCTTGGTGGGGCCGTCCGGTTGCGGCAAGACGACCCTGCTGCGGATGATCGCCGGGCTCGAGCACATCACCGGCGGCGAGATCGCCATCGGCGGCCGGGTGGTGAACCAGCTCCCGCCGAAGGAGCGCGACATCGCCATGGTGTTCCAGAATTATGCGCTCGACCCGCATATGACGGTGCGCGACAACATGGCTTTCAGCCTGAAGCTGCGCCGGGCCGAGCAGGCGGTGATCGACGCCCGCGTCAACCAGGCGGCGGACATCCTCGGGCTGGGCCAGCTCCTCGAGCGCTATCCGCGCCAGCTCTCCGGCGGCCAGCGCCAGCGCGTCGCCATGGGGCGCGCGATCGTCCGCGACCCGCAGGTCTTCCTGTTCGACGAGCCGCTCTCCAACCTCGACGCCAAGCTGCGCGTGCAGATGCGCACCGAGATCAAGGCGCTGCATCAGCGGCTGCGCACCACCTCGGTCTATGTGACGCATGACCAGGTCGAGGCCATGACCATGGCCGACCGCATCGTCGTCATGCATGACGGCAAGGTCGAGCAGGTCGGCACGCCGCTCGAGCTCTACGATCACCCTGCCAACCTCTTCGTCGCCGGATTCATCGGCTCGCCGGCGATGAACTTCATCGAGGGCATCCTGCAGCGCGATGGCGGCGACGCCTGGGTGGCGACGCCGGCCGGCGTGAAGCTGCCGGCGCCGCGCAACGGCGGCGGGCGTGACGGGCAGCCGATCATCTATGGCGCCAGGCCCGAGCATCTCGACATCGCCCGCGATGGCGGCGTGCCGGCGACGGTGCGGGTGGTCGAGCCGACCGGCGCCGATACCTTCGTCTATGCCGAGCTGGCGGGAACGCAGCTCTGCGCCGTGTTTGGCGAGCGCCACGATTTCCGCCCCGGCGAGACCATCCGCCTGCAGCCGCGGCTCGACGCCGTCCATCTGTTTGACGCCCAAAGCGGCAAGAAACTAGACTAAAGCCAACAATGCGGGAGGCATCCCGCACCTTCAAGGGAGAGACAGCCTATGACCGATGTCAGCAGACGGGACATCCTGAAAGCCGGCGTGGCGGTGACCGCGGTGGCGGGGACGGGCCTGATACCGGGAGGCGCGGCGCGGGCCGAAATCGCCTGGAAGGGCCAGGCCGAGAAGGATGCGTCGCTGCGCGTGCTGCGCTGGAAGCAGTTCGTCCAGGGCGACATCGACAACTGGACGGAGACGACGAAGAAATTCACGCAGCTGACCGGCATCCAGGTGCGGGTCGATACCGAGAGCTGGGAGGACATCCGGCCGAAGGCGGCGGTTGCCGCCAATGTCGGCGCCGGTCCCGATCTCATCATCGGCACCAATGACGACCCGCACAAATTCCCCGACAAGCTGCTGGACATGACCGATCTCGCCGACTATCTCGGCGCCAAATACGGCGGCTGGTACGACGTCTGCCGGCGCTACGGCATGCGCGACAACAAATGGATCGCGTTGCCGCAGGGCGGGCCGGGAGGCTGCCTCAACTACCGCATCGGCGCGCTGCAGAAGGCCGGATTCGAGGAATTCCCGAAGAACCACCCGGACTTTTTGAAGCTCTGCCAGGCGCTGAAGAAAAACGGCACGCCGCCGGGCTTCGCCTTGGGCCACGCGACCGGGGACGCCAATTCCTGGACGCATTGGCTCGTCTGGTCACATGGCGGCAAGATGGTCGACGAGAAGAACAACGTCGTCATCGACGCGCCCGAGACCATCGCCGCGCTGGAATACGCCAAAGAGCTCTACGCGACCTTCATCCCGGGGACGCTCTCCTGGCAGGACCCCAGCAACAACAAGGCATTCCTCGCCGGCGACATCAGCCTCACCAACAACGGCATCTCGATCTACACGGTGGCGAAGACCTCGAAGGACGAGGCGCTGCAGGCGATCGCCAAGGACATGGACCACGCCAAGCAATGGCCGATCGGCCCGGTCGGCAGGCGCACCGAGTTTCATCTCATGCTGCAGGCCTACGCCTTCAAATACACGAAATATCCCAACGCGGTGAAGGAATACCTCCGCTTCATGTGGGAGAAGGAGCAGTACGAGCCCTGGCAGGCGGCGTCGAACGGCTACATCACCCAGCCGCTCAGGGCCTATGAGGACAACCCGATCTGGACGTCCGACCCGAAGAACACGCCGTTCCGCGACGTGCTCGCAGGCATGCTCGACAACGGCTATGCCGGCCAGCTCGGCGCCGCCTCGGCGGCGGTGATCGGCGATTTCGTCCTGGTCGACATGGTCGCCGAGGCCGCCACCGGGTCGCGCACGCCGAAAGAGGCGGCCGCGCGCGCCGCCGAGCGGGCGAAGCGCTACTATCAATCGTGAAGGGACCGGCGGCTGCAGCACGCGCGAGCGATCGCCGCAGCCGCCCAACCGAAAGGCACGCCGTGACTCGCCAGATGATCTGCCACTGACCGCCGATGGCGGTCCAGACGCAAACCACCTTGCGCGCCCCGGCGCGGCGTCGGACATGGCGCCTCGACGACAGCCGCACGCTGCTGGGGCTGGTCTTCATGCTGCCGGCGGCGGTGCTGCTGCTCGTCTTCCTGACCTATCCGCTGGGGCTGGGGCTGTGGCTCGGCCTCACCAACCGGAATATCGGCGGCACCGGGCATTTCGTCGGGCTCGGCAATTTCCGCTCGCTGCTCGACGACAGCGTATTCTGGCTCGTGGTGTTCAACACGCTGCTCTATACGGTGGTGGCGAGCGTCGTGAAATTCGCCCTCGGCCTCTATCTGGCGCTGCTGCTCAATCACCGACTGCCGTTCAAGTCGATCATCCGCGCGTTCGTGCTGCTGCCCTTCGTCGTGCCGACGGTGTTGTCGGCGATCGCCTTCTGGTGGCTCTATGATTCGCAGTTCTCGATCATCTCCTGGGTGCTGGTGAAGCTGGGATTCATCCACAGCTACATCGATTTCCTCGGCGATCCCTGGAATGCGCGCTGGTCGCTGATCGCCGCCAATGTCTGGCGCGGCATCCCGTTCGTGGCGATCACGCTGCTGGCGGGCTTGCAGACCATCCCGCCCTCGCTCTACGAGGCGGCGACGCTCGACGGCGCCAGCCGTTGGCAGAACTTCCGCTACATCACCTTCCCGATGCTGACGCCGATCATCGCCGTGGTGATGACCTTCTCGGTGCTGATGACCTTCACCGACTTCCAGCTCGTCTACGCCATCACCAAAGGCGGCCCGCTGAACGCGACGCATCTGATGGCGACGCTCTCCTTCCAGCGCGCCATCACCGGCGGCCAGCTCGGCGAGGGCGCGGCGATCGCCGACGCGATGATCCCGTTCCTGCTCGCCGCCATCCTGTTCAGCTATTTCGGCCTGCAGCGGCGCAAATGGCAGGCGGGGGGACGCGACTGATGGCGAGCGCGCAGCGGGAAGGCATGGAATACCTGTCGTCGCTGCCGCGCCGGCTGGTGACGGTCTACATGCCGCTCGCCATCATGCTCTTCGTGCTGCTCTTCCCGTTCTATTGGATGGCGACGACGACGTTCAAGCCGGACGCCGAACTCTACGACTACGAGAAGTACAACCCCTTCTGGGTCACGCATCCGACCCTGGAGCACATCGAGAAATTGCTGTTCGAGACCAGCTATCCCGCCTGGATGCTCAACACCGTGATCATCTCGGTGAGCTCGACCATACTCTCGCTGTTCTGCTCGGTCTGCGCCGCCTATGCCATCGAGCGGCTGCGCTATCGCGGCTCGCAATATGTCGGGCTCGCCATCTTCCTGGCCTATCTCGTGCCGCCCAGCATCCTCTTCATCCCGTTGGCGACGATGGTGTTCCAGCTCGGCATGTTCGACAGCGACTGGGCGCTGATCCTGACCTATCCGACCTTTCTGATACCGTTCTGCACCTGGCTGCTGATGGGCTATTTCCGCACCATCCCCTACGAGCTCGAGGAATGCGCGCTGATCGATGGCGCGACGCGGCTGCAGATCCTGCTGAAGATCACCCTGCCGCTCGCCGTGCCCGGGCTGATCTCCGCCGGCATCTTCGCCTTCACCCTGTCCTGGAACGAGTTCATCTACGCGCTCACCTTCATCTCCTCCTCGGAGAACAAGACGATTCCGGTGGGTGCCATCACCGAGCTCGTCGAGGGCGACGTCTATCACTGGGGCTCGCTCATGGCGGCGGCGCTGCTGGGCTCGCTGCCGGTGGTGATCCTCTACTCCTTCTTCGTCGAGCACTATGTCTCGAGCCTCACCGGCGCGGTGAAGGAGTAGCCGGGCGGCCGGTGGGATCGCGTGCGCTCTGGCGCTCCATCTCGGCGTTGAGCTCGGCGCCGAGCAGCACTGCATAGGCCGAGAGCCAAAGCCACATCAGCAGGACAACGACGGCACCGAGCGAGCCATAGGTCTTGTTGTAGGTGGCGAAGCGGCCGACATAGACCGAGAACAGCACCGAGCCGGCGATCCATAGCAGCGCCGCCGCCGCGGCGCCCCAACTCACCCAGCTCCAGCGCGGCTCGCGGCGACACGGCGCGTAGCGGTAGAGGAGCGCGAGCACCGCGGCGAAGAGCAGCAGCAGCGCCGGCCAGCGCAGGATGGCGAAGAGCGCGCGGCCGGCCTCGCCAAGCGGCAGCCATTGCAGGAGCGCGGGGAGCACGGCAATGAGCAGCAGCGCGCAGCCGCCGCAGATCGCGCCGCCAAGCATCAGCAGCAGCGTGCTGGCGTAATAGCGCAGCAGACCGCGTTTCTCGCGCTCGCCATAGGCGACGTTGAGCGCCGAGATGAGCGCGCTGGTCCCGGCATTGGCGCTCCAGAGCGCGATCAGCAGGCTGATGACGAATCCCAGCCCGAGCGATGAGGAATGGGCCTGGACGATGGCGGTGAGTTCGTCGGCGACGAGTTGCTGCGCCTCCGGCGGCATCATGCCGCCTAGGCCGGCAACATGCGCCTGCACCGCGGCGGGATCGGCGACGAGGCCGTAAAGCGCCACCAGCGCGGTGAAGCCCGGCGCCAGCGACAGCAGCGCGTAGAAGGCGACGCCGGCCGCGATCAGCGAGACATTGTCGCGGCCGATATTGGCGATGACGCGCGTCAGGATGTCCCGCCACCCGGCCGCAGTGATTTGCTGCGGTGCGGCGACGAAGCGGCCGATGCCGGCGCTCTCGCTCGCGCCGTGCCGTCGCCGGCGCGCGGCGGCGACGGCGTAAACGGCGAGCGCTGCGGCGATGGCGGCGCCGAGCAGCGGCTTGTGGGCGTCGGCCATGGGCGCAGCACCTCCACGGCGGCAAACACGGCGGGCGCAGGGAGCGTCCGCGATAAAGCCAGAGGGTGTTCGCGCGCCGCTGGAATCGTCCGCTGGTGGAACTTTCGGCGAAATGGTCGTGTTGTTCGACCATCCCTTTCCCAGTTCACCCTTGCCAGAGGAGAACGCCATGTCCGTGAGCGATCGAATCCTGCGATGGAGCACGGTGAGCCCGGTCCAACCCGCGCGCCGACGCCTGCACGCGGAAGCGGGGTCGCAGAGACGCCCGTCCTGGCTCGCCCGCCTGCTGCGGCGCCGCGAGCTCACGACCTATCAACGCTGCCTCGCCGTCCACATTCACTTCGCGGGACCGCGCAGCGCCTTGTCCTGATCCGGCGTGGTGCGGCGCGTCCGCCGCGGCCGGCCGCACGGGGTAATGAACCCGCCATCGCCGAGCGCGGCGAGAACGCGGCGGAAATGATCGGCGGTACCCGGCCGCTCCGCGCCCTCGAGCCAGTTCTGGTCGAGGAAAGACGCCAGAGCGGGGTGGCCGAGCTCGACCTCCCAGAGGATGCCGAGGAGCGAGGCCATCGCCTCCTCGCGCTCGACGGCGGGCCCGTTCAAGCAGGCTGCCGCGGCTGCCGCCCGCCGGTTGCCCGTCTCGGGGCCGGGGCCGAGACCGAAATCGATGCGCCGGCGCCGCTCGGGCGCTGCGAGCTGATAATGCGCCGCCTCGTGCAGCAGCACGTAGGCCTCGGTGTCGGCGCGCACCGCCTGTCCGTCCCAGCTGAAATCCTGCTGCGGGCTGCCCGGCCGCACCGCCATGCCGAGCTGCGCCAGCACGCCGAGCGCCGCGCGGTGATGTGACGCGGCCAGCGCACCCTGCGCGCGCTCGGCGGCGGCGGGCCGGGCGATGCGGCCAAATACCGCGCGCGCCGCGCCGTCGCCAAGCCCGGCGGCAAAGCGCGCCAACAGCGCGGGCAGACGGTCGGGATCAATCGGCGTCAGGATCATACGGCTCTCCGGCAGGGTGTAAAATATAAAAAGTTCCGGCCGAATTCAAAAAGATAGAGGTTGCGGGGGGATGCCGGGCGCCGCACGCTCGGCGCTCCCCACCGATGTTCTCGACCGCCGATCGCCTGCCGGCTGCGCACGCTTTAGGGATCGGCGGGGCTTCCCCCGGCTGCGCCCTGGCGTGCGGCCTGCCACCCCCTCGGAAAGGAGACCGCCATGGCTGTCGGCAGCGTGAAATGGTTCAACCCGAGCAAAGGCTACGGCTTCATCCGCCCGGATGACGGCGGCGCCGATATCTTCGTCCACGTGACCGTCGTCCAGCGCGCCGGGATGGAAGCGCTGATGGAGGGGCAACGCATCAGCTACGAGGTGGTGCACGACCGCGGCAAGCTCGCGGCGGCGAACCTGTCATCGGCGGAGTGAGCCGGTATCCTCGTTCGAACGAGCTACGCCCTTGCCCCTCCGGGGGATTTTTCCAGCGGCGCCATCGGTATAGCTTGAGACAATTCGGCAAAAGGATAACGACGATCAATGGGCTCCAGTGTTGATTCCCTCATGGCAAGCCGCTTCATCATCCTCGTCGTCGAGGACGAGACCACGGTGCGCGATTTCGTCCTGCACCTGCTCAGCGACAGAGGCTTCTCCGTTCTCACCGCGCAGGACGCCTATGAGGCGATCCGCGTCATCGCCGAGCGCCATGTCGACTTGCTCTTCACCGACATCGTGATGCCCGGCGCAGACGGCTTCGACCTCGCGGCCCAGGCCAAGCTGATCCGCCCCTTCCTCAAGGTTCTCTACAGCACCGGCTTCGCCGACAAGGCGGCGGGGCGCCACGGGCCGCGCTACGGCAAGTTGCTGCAAAAGCCGATCCGCGCCGATGCGCTGGTGGCGGAGATCGAGCAGGCGTTGCGCGGCGAGTGAGGTAAATTTCCGTTGATCCCGACGCCCGAAGCCGCGCGTGCCGCTGGACGTCTTTCAGCATTCAAGGAACTATCCCCTGCAGCGCCGCCCGCGCCTGGCGGCAAGGAGGGGATGATGCCGGTACGCCTGCCGAGTGTGGATCAGCTGCTCGAGATCGCCCAGTCCTTCGGCATGCATCTGACGCGCGAGGACGCGGCCTCCTTCCGCGGCCTGATGGCGGGCTCGGTCGCCGCCTATGACCGCCTCGACCAGCTGCCGGAGCCGAAGCTGCCGGTGCGCTATCCGCGGCTGCCGGGATACCGCCCCGGACCCGAAGAAAATCCTTTCAACGCATGGTATTGGAAGACGGAGATCAAGGGATCTCTGAGCGGCGTACTCGCCGGCAAGAAGGTGGCGGTGAAGGATAATATCTGCGTCGCCGGGGTGCCGATGATGAACGGCTCGCAAGTGCTCGAAGGCTATGTGCCGGAGATCGACGCCACGGTGGTGACGCGCGTGCTCGAGAGCGGCGGCATCATCGCCGGCAAGGCCGCCTGCGAGGATCTCTGCTTCTCCGCCGGCAGCCACACCTGCGCCACCGGCCCCATCCGCAACCCTTACAACCTCGCCCACAGCACCGGCGGCTCCTCGGGGGGCAGCGCCGCGCTGGTCGCGGCGGGCGAGGTCGAGATGGCGCTGGGCGGCGACCAGGGCGGCTCGATCCGCACGCCATCGGCCTGGTGCGGCGTCTATGGGCTGAAGCCCAGCTGGGGGCTGGTGCCGATGACCGGCGGCATGCCGATCTCCTATTCCGTCGATCATTGCGGCCCGATCGCCGACAGCGTCGAGAACGTGGCGCGGCTGCTGACCGCCATCGCCGGGCCCGACGTCCACGACCCCCGCACCATCAACGCGCGCACCGGCGACTATCTCGGCGCGCTCGGCGCGGGCGCGAAGGGGCTCAAGATCGCCGTGCTGCGCGAGGGCTTCGGCCATCCCACCGCCGATTCGCGCGCGCCGGCGACGGATGCGGCGGTGCGCGCGGCGATCGCCGAATTCACCGCGCTCGGCGCCAGCGTCGAGGAGGTGTCGGTGCCGATGCATTACGACGGTCCGCCGATCTGGACCGGCATCATCCTCGAAGGGGCGGCGGAGATGATGCTGAAGGGCTATGCGATGGGCAATAACTGGATGGGCTACTACACCACCTCACTGCAGGAGGCCTTCGCCCGCGGCTGGCGCGCGCGGCCCGACGACGTGTCGGAGACGGTGAAGCTGGTGCTGCTGCTCGGCGAGTACATGCACCGCAACTACCACAACCGCTATCACGCCAAGGCACAGAACCTGCGCGTGCTGCTGCGCCAGGCCTATGACCGGGTGCTCGGCAGCTTCGACCTGCTGGCGATGCCGACCATCCCGTTCCCGGCGACCCGCATCCCCGCCGCCGACGCGACGCGCGAAGACTATGTCGATGCCGCGCTCAACATGCAGCAAAACACCTGCCCGTTCGACGTCTCAGGGCATCCAGCCTTCACCATCCTTTGCGCCAAACTGGGCGGGTTGCCGGTGGGCCTCATGCTGGTGGGAAGGCATTTCGACGAGCCGACGCTGCTGCGCGCCGCCCGCGCCTTCGAGGAGGCGAGCGATTGGACGCGGCGCTGAGCGGCTAGCGCGTGTGGACATTCAGAATAGTGCGATGCTGTCTGAACGGTAGCCGGGCTGGGCGATCAAGGGCGGTCGGGTGCGACGGATTGACTCGGTTGGAGGTGGGCGGTTCCCCTCGATCCCGGTTCGTGATTCAAGGCTTCAAAAATCCGGGAGGCTTCTGACTTGGGGAGCCTTCGATGAAGCGCCATCGTCTGAGCGATGCACATTGGGAGCGGATCGCCCATCTCGTTGCGGGGAAAGAGGGCGATCCTGGCCGTCATGGGGCGAACAATCGCCTGTTTGTCGAAGCGGTGCTTTGGCTCGGCCGCACCGGCGCGCCCTGGCGCGATTTGCCGGTGGAATTTGGCGCGTGGAATTCGGTTTATCGCCGCTTTTCGCGCTGGACCAAGCGCGGAGTGTGGCCTCGCATCCGTGAGAATGTGATCGAGGATCCCGATCTCGAAAGCGTCATCATCGATGCAACAATCGTGCGGGCGCATCAGCATGCGGCCGGCGGAAAAGGGGGAATCAAAATCAGGCGATCGGGCGCTCGCGCGGCGGCCTGACTACCAAAATCGCCATGATCACTGACCTGACAATCCGCGGCAAAGAGCGGCTCCGAACCATGGGCGTCACATTCGCCCAAGCGACCTATGCCGAAGGAGGAAGCGGCTGAGCACCCTCGCGAGCATCGCGTTCTCCGAAGCGGCTCCGCGTGCCATGCCCGACCCCAGCAACAGCCGTCACGTCCCAGACCGGACGCTTACTGCCATTTGAGCCGATCCAGATTCTTTAAGGGGGCTCGCAACCGACGAGGCCATACATCGTCCGCGTCGAGATGTGGCGCGTCCAGAGCCGTTCGCCCAAACCACCCGCGCGAGAGGCATATCGCCGACGTTTCGGACAACCCGGGCCATGGGTTCTTCACTGCACGGATAGCGGGAATCGCCGGATCTCCGCGTTCATCGCATTGCCGTTCACGATGATCTCGGCAAGCAGGGTGTAATCGCCGACCGACAGCTCGCTGTCGAGCATGACCTCGAACGTCGCATCCGCTCCCAAGTGCGCAAGCCCCGCCGACGCCACCTGACCTTGGCCGTCGATGATGACATAGCGGCACTCTGGCGCCGACCGCTGTAGCTCGTTGGATGCTACGGTGGGCATGGGCTCGCGCAGGAGCTTGTAGCTCCGTTGGAATTTCATCAGGGTCTCGATATCGCCGGAGAGCCTGATTCGGCGGCCCTTTTGCTCCACGCGAGTGACATAGCCGCGGCGCGGTATCGCGGAGACGTCGAAGGAGCCCACGCCGAGCGGGTAACTCATGTCGCGGAACGCCTCGAGCGCCACCCCTTCAGCGTCCCAGCTCTTGAGCCGATAAGGGCCATTGGTGACGAGGAAATGGCCATGGTCCTTGTAGAAGGCAGCGAGCGCCGTCCAGCGCTTGCGCGCCTCGTCGGCGCTCACCAATGACTGCAAGGGCTCGGGGCGAAAGCCATCCCGCGCGAACCCTTCGACGAGCGTGCCGAGCCGCGCGTTCATCGGCCCGGAACGGACGAGATCGAGCCACTCGACGCCCCTGCGTCGCGCCTCATCTTCGGAGAACGCAGCCCAACCGCGGCTTACTGCCTCCTCCATAAGCGCAATCACATGCCAGGGCACCGTGCTCCAGGGCGGCACGAAGGCGGCTTGCTGATCGGGATCGCCCGGGGCAAGCATGGCGTAGACATCGATGATGAGGAGATCGTGCTCGAAGGTTATATCTCCGAAGCGGATCGACTTCGAGGTCGTGTCGAGCCCCACGACTTGCACACCCGCGAGCCGTTGGCGCAGTGGCGCGGTCGCGGCGGCGACGAAGGGGTCGTATTGCGCTTTCCCTGTATCGTCCGACTTGCTCCAGCGATAGGCGAACATATAGGCGTAAAGTATGTCCGCGGCCGTCATCCGCGTTCCGTCGTGGAAGGCCGATCCGAGCACGCGATATGTCAACTTCTCCTTGGCGAACTTGCCCGGACCGACCGCTACCAGGCGGCCGCTCCCCAAGTCCGGCAGCACCGCGCCGGCAGGGATGACGATCTCAACGGATCCAGCAGCGGCGCGATCGACGGCGGCGCGCCGCTCGACGATCGGCTCGGCAAGAAGCGATAGGCTGAGGAAGGTGAAAGCGACCATGAGCGCGGTCAGCGGCACCTCGCAGCGCAGTGCCACTGCTCGACCATCGAGAATCCGCATCGCCTTGGTATGCGCGAGATAGACGGCGGCGACGTGCCCGAGGACGACGGAAGTCAACGCCGTGTACCAGGCAAAACGAGCGCCGAGAACGGCGATGTCGACACGGTATCCCGCCGTGCCGAAGAGGTTCCAGCCTCGCCCGAACGGATCGGAAGCGAGCGGCACGATATACTGTCCCTGGATCAACAGGTACAGAAGGTAATGCGCGAGGTGATAGCCGATGGCGATCGGGACCAGAGTCAACGCAAAGTCCTGCGCCATCTGCAGCGGCGATCGCTTGCCGCCGACCGCCGCGCTCATAGCCGCGCCGATCGCCGTGAAGAGGCCGAGGAATATGAGCCAGAACGCGACGATGCCGACCGTCCTGATCACCAACGACGCGGCCTCGCCGAGGCCCGGCAGCCGGGCGGCGACGCCGTCCTCGAGCGCGGCCCATTCGCCGGTGCCGAGCGCGCCGTCGAAAAGCACCGTTGCGAGAAGCGCCAACACGAAAGCCATCATCGAGGTCGAAACCGGCTCGCTGTCCAACAGGCCCGCGCCAAAGGGCCGCAGCACCCATTCCCGTTCCTGTCCGCCGACGTGGTCCCGGACCTTCGCATCAATCGGGGCGAAGCGAGCGAAGGTGCCGAAGAGCAGGGAGAAGACCTCGACGCGGCTTATCCAGACGTCCTTGCCATAAAGCGCCATGCCGACCCAGGTCAGAACCGAATAGGCGACGGCGAGCCAGGCGAGATCGCGGGGCACGGCGGCGTTCGGAAACACCAGTTCGATAGAGGAGAAGGTCAACAGCAGGATACACGCCGGCCAGACGCCGAGCACGTCGGGATAAGGCAGGCGGAACGACCGCACGCGCCGGCTAGCGAAGCGGCGGTAGAGCCATTCGGCCCCTTCGAAGACCGTGCGCCATGGGTTCGCCACCGCCCACAGATTCCCGACGAAGGCGCAAACATAGGCCAGCCCGACCCACCAGATGATCCACACCATCGTCGGCGCGATGTTCTGGTAGGGGTCCCGACTGCCGAAAAATCCGGCCAGCACGGTAACGCCGAAAACGACGAGGGCAATGAGCTTGAGAATGACGACCAGGGGACAGGCGATCACCCACCATCCCGCTCCCGCGAGCACGAGCCGCGGATAGAGGCGGCGGTGGGACGGGTGCCGAAGGAACAAGCCAGCAATGAGAAAGGAAAACACCACCGCCGCCGCCGCGCCGATCAGATAAAGCGAGAGCGGCAGTGCCAAGTCATAGCGTTGGCCGAAGCCATGCGCGCGCGCGGGCGCCGCCGTGGCACAAGCGGCGGCTGCCGCGAGAAGGCAGATGGCGGTCCTAGCGCGGATAAACCTCGACATAGACAAGCGGGGCATCCTCGTGGGCTTGACTGCCCGCGGCTTGGCCGTGGACGTGGACCGGAAAGCGACCCGTCGCATAGGCCTCGAACGCAAGTTCCTTGACGACGCCGGGCTCGACCTTGATCTCGATGTCGTAGCCGTGGAGATGCAGGGTTATCGGCCGATCCGAACGCCACCGAAGCTTGACGGAATCCCCCTGTTTGACGCGGATGACGCGAGTGCCGCCGGTCAAGCGGCCATGCTTGATCGACAGGTCGAGGGCGACCTCCGCGGCCACGGCACCGGATGCGACTGCAGCCAGCAGCAGCGCCAGCGCCGTGCGCACGAGGGCGCGCCGATGGACCGGCTTCGATATTTTGTGTCTCATTGGCTTGGCACCGCCTGGACATCGGAAATGCGGTTGAACGTCCAGCCAGCATCGTTGGGCGCCGGCAGTACGGCCGTATCGCTCAAGGCGTACCACGCCAGCCGCCCGAACCGGTCAGTGAAGCCGGCCATCGGATTCCAAGCGGCCGTCGGCCGTGCGTCGATGCCGACCACGAGCCAGCCGTTCCACGGAAAATCCTTCAGTTTCGCAGTGCGGAGAAACATCGGGGAATACAACCCCTCGATTGCGTCGTAACCGATGTTTTCGATCCCGGCCGAATAATCGGCGTTGAAGTATTGCCGCTTCACGGTGTAGCCGGCAACCGTCTTGCCGCAGCCGGCAGTGACGAGGGCGACGAAATCGCGTTCGAGATTGATGCGCTCGATCGCGCTGTCGTAGTCACCGCTCTCGAGTCGTTCGACATCGGCCGCGGCGCGGCTCCGCGCATCGGCATCGCGCAACGAATCGGTCAGCAGACGGTGGGCATGAAACCAGCCGCTCCTGATCCAGGGCGGCCCAATCCAGCCATTCACCGCGACGGTCGATGCAGCGACCAGATCGCCGGCGTCGACGGTTTCGACAGCGGCGTCCCAGTCGACGTCGTGTGTCTGCTGATCGGCGTCGACGAGGTTTTCCGCCAGCGCGCCCTCCGTCTTCACCTTGATGCGGGGCGCGGGGCCGTCAACGCGAGCGAGCCAGCGCGCCTTCGCCGCATCGGCGAGATCGGCAAAATAGAGATAATCGCCATCGAACGGCGTGACCGGATAGGGGTGAAAAACGACATCGCCCCCATGCCCGGCGATATTGCGCAGCATGCTTGCGGCGACGGCGCAGGTGGTCGGCTCATCCCGCGTCAACGGCGAGCGGGGATTGACCTCGACCACGACGAAGGAGCCGAGCGATTTGACGGTGCCGATCGCTTCCGGCAGCGCACCCATAACGCGCGGGTTGTGTCCGAGATAGGCATGGAGACGCGCCTCGCGCAAAGCGGCGAGCGCCTCATCCGGGTTGACTGTCCGAATGTCGATCTCGTGCGGATAAAAGGAGGGATAGACCGGCATCTCGTGGCCGCCCCGCGCCGTCGAAGCAAGCGTCAGCGCCGCCACCAGCGCGAGAAATAGAACTGGACGATTCCTTGCGGTTGCCCTCTCCCGCGGCCGCATCGTTCCGGCCTCAGCCCCGCAGGGTCCGCATGACTTCGTCATCCGCGAGGGCCTCCTTCGGTGTGCCGTGAAAGACGATCTCGCCGCGATCGACGACATAGAGCCGATCGGCAATCGCCGCGGCATTCACGAGATTCGAATCCGCGATCAGCAGCGAGATACCCATGTCCTTGATCATCATGACCGCGTCGCGGAACCGCTTGACGATCGCCGGCGCGAGCCCCTCGAACGCCTCGTCCAGGATGAGAAGATGAGGCGCCAGCGACATTGCGCGGGCGATCGCCACCATCTTCTTCTCGCCGCCGCTCAGATTGAGGCCCTGCCGGCCGATCAGCTGGCGAACTTCGGGAAAGACGGTGAAGACCCGCGCCTCGGTGTCGACGCCGGCCGAGTGGCCGCGCACGGACCGCTCGGCCAGCCAACGGCTAATCATCAGATTCTCGGCAACGGTGAGTCCCGGAAAGATGCCGGAATCCTCGGGTGCATAGCCAATGCCACATCCAGCGCGCGCGTGCGGCGGCATGCGGGTGATGTCGGCATCGCGAAACCGGATGCTGCCGGACCGCACCGGCAGCAGGCCCATGATGCTGTCCATGATGGTCGTGCGGCCGGCCCCATTGCGTCCAACGAGCGAGAC
>JBKQTR010000434.1:0-16167 GCA_052143095.1 Allostellaceae bacterium | reverse complement strand
CGTTCTTCAGTTTTTCGTCCACGTACGCAGGAGTGATCGTGATGGTCTGGCCCGAGATCTCGGGAGCGTGGAACGACACTTCCTCCAGCAGCAGAGAGCCTTCGACCCCGACGCGCAGGGGCCGCTTCACGGCATCCGGGCGGTGGACCTGTCGCGGCTGGTCGCGGGCAACATGCTGAGCCTGCAACTCGCCGATTACGGCGCCGAGGTGATCAAGGTCGAGGACCCGCAGCGCGGCGACCCCTTGCGCGACTGGCGCGTCAACGGCGTCAGCATCCATTGGAAGGTCTATGCCCGCAACAAGAAGAGCCTGGCGCTGGCGCTGCGCGCGCCGCAGGGCCTGGCGCTGCTGGCGCGTCTCATCGACACCGCCGATGTGCTGATCGAGAATTTCCGCCCGGGCACGCTGGAGGAGATGGGGCTCGCGCCGGCAGTGCTGCAGGCGCGCAACCCCAAGCTGATCATCGTGCGCGTCTCCGGCTGGGGTCAGGACGGGCCCTATCGCGAGCGGCCGGGCTTCGGCTCGCTGGTCGAGGGCATGTCCGGCTTTGCCGCCAAGAACGGCTTTGCCGACCGGCCGCCGGTGCTGCCGCCGCTGGCGCTCGCCGACATGATCGCCGGGCTCTACGGCATGTCGGCGGTGCTGCTGGCGCTGAGGCATCGCGAGGTGAAAGGCGGGCAGGGACAGGTGATCGACCTGCCGCTGCTCGACCCGATCTTCTCGATCCTCGGGCCCGAAGCGGCGGAGTTCCGGCTCACCGGCACGGTCAAGGAGCGCACCGGCAGCCGCTCCGCCACGACCTCGCCGCGCAATGCCTTCCGCACGCGGGACGGGCGCTACCTCGCGATCTCCGCCTCGATGCAGGTGATGGCCGAGCGCCTCTTCCGCGCCATCGGCCGCGCCGACATGATCGAGGATCCGCGCTTCCGCAGCAATGCCGACCGGGTGCGCAACGCCGATGCGTGCGAAGCGCCGATCGCCGCTTTCATCGCCGAGCGCGATCTCGCCGACAACCTCGCCTTCTTCGAAGCGGCGGAGGTGACGGCGGCGCCGATCTACGACATCGACCAGTTCCTCGCCGATCCGCATGTGCGCGCGCGCGAGATCGTCGTCGACCTGCCGGACGAGGAGATGGGCACGGTGCCGATGCATGCGGTGGTGCCGCGGCTGTCGGCGACCCCCGGCCATATCCGCACGCCGGCGCCGGCGCTCGGCCAGCACAGCGCGGCGCTGCTGGGCGAGCTTGGCTGCAGCGTCGAGGAGCTGGCGGCGCTGGCGCGCGATGGCGTGGTGGGGCTCGGCGCCGCGACGGCAGGACAAGGGAGGAAGCGATGACCCCGGAGCTGCCGGTCTGGCGCTCGATGCTGTTCGTGCCGGTGACGGTGGAGAAGTTCGTCGCCGGTGCCGCCAAGCGCGGCGCCGACGCGCTCATCCTCGACCTCGAGGACAGCGTGCCGCCCGGCGAGAAGCAGCGCGGGCGCGAGCTGCTGCAACAGGCGGCGGCGCAGGTGGCGCTGAACGGCGCCGATGTGGTGGTGCGCATCAACCGGCCGTGGCGGCAGGCGCTCAGAGACATCGAGGCGGCGGTCTCGCCGCGCGTCCAGGCGCTGATGCTGACCAAGGTCGAGAGCGCCGATCACGTGCGCATGATCGCCGAGACCGTCGAGGAGCTCGAGGCCGAGCGCGGCATGGCGCCGGGTGCGACCAAGCTGGTGGCGCTGGTGGAGACCGCCGCCGCCTTCTTCCGCCTGGAGGAGATCGCCCGCGCGCATCCGCGTCTCGTCGGGCTGTCGCTGGGGGCGGAGGATTTCGCGCTCTCCGTGGGCATGCTGCCCGAGGCCGAGGGGCTGTTCTTCCCGAAACAGCAGATGATCTTCGCCGCGCGCGCCGCCGGCATCCTGCCGCTGGGCTTCCTCGGCACGGTGGCGGATTTCCGCGATCTCGACGCCTTCCGCGCCACCATCCGCCGCTCGCGCCGGCTGGGATTCGCCGGCGCCTCCTGCATCCACCCGGCGCAGGTGCCGATCCTCAACGAGGAGTACCGGCCGTCGCCCGAGGAGGTGGCGCGGGCGGAGCGCGCGGTGGCCGCCTATGACGCAGCGATCGCCGCCGGCATCGGCGCCATCGAGCTCGACGGCAAGATGATCGACGTGCCGGTGGTCGCGCGCGCCAAGCACGTGCTGGCGCAGCACCGCGCGGTGCTAGCAAGAGAGGCGCGGACGCAGGGGTAGGCGGATGACCTCAACCAACCGACCGAGAAACTCTCCCGAGCGGCTTTGCCGCATCGCTGCCGCTCGTCGTCTAGGGTCCGGTTTGGTCGGCCGGTGCGAGGTAGCCAACAGGGTCGCTAGCGGGCGGTGGCACGCTTGGGTCACAAAGCGCCCGCTGCACATAGACAACGTCTACCCACCGGCCAAACTTAACGCCGACTCGAAGCGCGTGACCGATCGTACGGTATCCGGCGCTTGCGTGGAGCCGTAGCGCGCCGGCGTTCCGGCTGTCGCCGATCGCAGCCATGATCTGCCGATAACCCTGCACCTGGCATGCTTGGATCACGTCTTGAAGCAACGCGATACCGACGCCCCGGCCGTGCCACCGCTTGTCGACGTAGATGGAACTTTGCACGGTAAATCTGTAGGCGGATCGATCGTGGTACGGACTTGCGTAACAGTACCCCACAATGGCGCCTTCTGCTTCTGCAACGCGCCACGGAAGGCCGCGCGCTTTGACGTTATCGAAGCGTCTGCGCATCTCTTCGGCCGACGGGGCGACTTCCTCGAACGTACCGGCGCCGTGAGCAACGTGGAAGCCGTAGATGGCGGCAATCGCCGCGATATCCGACCTGTTTGCATCTCGCGTGCGGAACAACGGCTCCGACGGATACGAGGCGGCAGACTTCCCGGCTTTCCGATCAGAGGGTTCGCGGGTCACTGATAGCCACCTCGGTCTATTGCCATGGACGACCACAGATTTCGGACATCACCCTTAGCGCGGCGAGAAGCAGCGCCACAACTCACGTGACGCCCTCTCATCGTGAATATCGACGATCGAACGTCTTTGCAACTGCGCGAGCCGTTGCCGCTTGGTGGCGCGGCCGAACGAGACGGTCCGAGCCCCGTGGTCGACATAGCATGGGGAACGGCTCCGGCAACGGGGTCGCTTGCCTTTTCCCGAGGGCGATGTGGGTGTGCCCATATGATTTAGCATTGACGGTGGCGCTAACAATTCTGATCCTCCGTCTCCGGGTAGGTGCTGGCTGGAGTATCGGTAATGGTGTCCATGCGCCGAACATTGCCACTATTGGGCTTGCGCGACTTCGAGGCCGCGGCGCGCGGGGGCAGCTTTGCCGCAGCTGCAATGGAGCTGGGTGTGACGCCTGGTGCTGTAAGCCAACAGGTGAGGTCCCTCGAAGACCGGATCGGCGTTCGTCTGTTCGAACGTCGTCCGCAATCGCTCGTACTCACCGAGGCGGCAAAGGCGTTGCTTCCGACGCTCAGCAGCGCACTCGATACGATCGAGGCAGCCTTGACGCGCCTTTCGTCGCCTCGCCCGCGTAGCACGCTCACTTTGGCGATGCCAGCGCCGTTCGCGATGGGCTGGTTTCTCCCTCGCCAGCGGAATTTTCACGCGCGCTATCGCCGCATCGAGATTGTGCCCCGGAGCAGCAGCAGGCTGCTTCAACCCGGCATCGAGGGCGTGGATGCCGCGTTTTCCCATGGCCGGGCCGGCTGGAGGGATCTCGATTGCGCGTTCCTGTTCAATGACGCACTGGTGCCCTTATGCAATCCGCAGTACTTGGAAGGCCGGTCCAACCCTGGACCGGGTAGCGGCGACCTGGCCGGCCACACTGTCCTCGCATCCGAAACCGCGCCCGACCTTTGGTCGAAATGGCAAAACGCCACGACGAAGGGCAGACCGCCCGAAAGCATCATGACTTTCGGAGACGATGGCCTAGTGATGCAGGCTGCGCTCAACGGGTTGGGCATCGCCCTGCTTGATCGCCATCTAGCGGACGGGCCGTTGCGCGAGGGACGGCTCGTCGCTCCCTTCGACGTGCCAGCCTGGGAGCGTGGCACGGCTTGGTATCTCGTGTTCGAAGAGGCACGCCGGCACGAGGAAAGCATGACCGCGCTGCTCGATTGGCTCCTGGACGAAATTGCCGGACCGATGCCGTAAGCGCCTACGTCGCTGGCGCGGACGGCAAGCGCTGCGCTCGTATCTGCGCAGCGCCTGCGACCGGCTCCGGCTAAGCCGCTTGGTTCAGGAGCTTAACGAAGGTGTCCGCTGAAATCACCGGCGCGAAGAAATTGTTGATCCGCTGCATGGCCGCGGCTTCCTGCTCCGGCTTCTGGCAGCCGCAGGCATCACCAATCACGATCGGCAGATACCCATTGTCGCGCGCCGCCCGCGCGTTGCCTTCGATGCACCAGTCGAGATGGATCCCGGTGAGCACGAGCACCTTCACGCCCTTGCGTGAGAGCTCGAGCGGCAGTTGCGTGCCGATGAAAGCGGTCTGTAGCGCCATTTCGTTGAATTCGTTGTCGCCGGGGCGGACGAGGACCCGCAGCTCCTCGACCAGCTCGTCGTCCCACTTCTTCTTCTCCGGCGTGAAGTTGAGCCCGTCGACCCATGACTCGTACTGCACCCTGTCGAATACCGACTGCGGATAGTTCTCCCGGAAGATCGTGTAGCCTACCCAGTTGAACGAGACGAAGTTCTTGGCCTTGCGCGCGGCTTCGACGACCTTGATCGTCGCCTGCAGGCTGCCGCGGTCACGGTGTTTTTCCGCCGATTGCGCGCCGCCTTGATCGTAGAGCGACTTGGATTGGCTGACGGAGGCGTAAGCGGCGGGGAAGGTGAGTACCTTGGCGAGGTCGAGCTTCTTCCATTGCGGCGCAAGCTCCGGAATGGCATTGATGCCGCCGACGCCCGCTGCAGCGCTGGCGGGCGATGAGATGGCCGAGGTCGATGCGGCGGCCAGTCCGATTGCAGTCCCGACCAAAACATCGCGGCGAGAAGTGAGGGGAACTCCCATAGCGTGGTCTCCTTCAGTTTCTGATAAAACGGCTGCCAAGCCAGCGTGCCGCGCGAAGGGCGCCCGGGCGCAGGTCGGCCAGGGCGTCTCAGCAAAAAGAATGCCAGAGCCAATAAGTGATCCAGGAGCGGATTCGAGGCGAAAACACGCCACTCAGATTGAGGTCTTGGCTATGTGAACGTTTCTGGCGCGCGTTCGATATGCGCGTGGCTTTTCAATAGGCTCAGTTGGGCTTGGCCTGGCAGCAAGAGTTTCACTGCGGCCGATGACTGACCGTCCGACCGAGCCGTCCAAGCATCCGCACCATTGATATGTTCGCGCGCGGCGGCCGTGACGTGCATGGTCGCCGAGACCTGCGACGATTTCTAGGCCGAGCGCGCGGTTGAGCAGACGATATGGGCTGGCGACCCGCGTCCGGTCGGCGCGCAATTGCATTCCGGCGCCCGCCGTCTATAAACTCCCGGCACCGGTCGAAGCACAAGAGGGCGGCAGGTGAGCGCAGCGCCGAAATTCCACTCAGACGGCATCCGCGGTGCGAACGATCTCGCCGCGCCGGCCGATCCGATCTTGGTCCGCCTGTTCAACTACTGGGAATCCAAACGGGCCGGACGGCTGATGCCAAGCCGTGCCGATATCAATCCCACCGAGCTTCGTGGCCTCGTCAACCACGTGATGCTGTACGATGTCGTCGAGCCCGGGTCGCTCTTTCGCATTCGCCTGGTGGGACAGGCGATCGTCGATTTCGTCGGCGTCAACCATACCGGGAAGATGACGACGGAGACCCTGCCGCCGGACGCGGCCAAACGCCTGGTCGAGATCCTGACCAGTGTCGTCACCAACCGCTCGCCGCGTTTTCGCGCGGGCTACGCCTACTGGCACGTCGCCAAGTCGTTTCGCAAATTCGAAGCGTGCTTCCTGCCGCTCTCGCCGGACGGTCAGACCGTCGACAAGATCATCGGCGGCCATACCTTCGACGCCGATGGCTGAGGCGCGGGCGCGAGGGTAGCGGACGAGGCTCGGTTGCGCGGCGGCATCGACGGCCACGCGGACCTGTTTATTGCTCCCAGGACGGAAGATCGTTGTTGTGGTCGACGGCGCCCGGCTGCTGCGCTTGGTTGGCGGCGCAAGCCGCAACCGCGAGCGTGGCGATCAGCATCATGATGCAGAGAAGGGGTTTCATCTTGGACCTGCTGAAATCGTTCGGTACATACGAGAGCAGATGCCCGGTCGAGTCCGTCTTCACGGGCGACGACAAAAGGATCTGTCTGCTGCAGCTCGATGTAAGCGATGAGGAATGGCCGATTAAGCCGAAATCGCGACTCAAAAAGATTTTTTAGTCTTGCGCCTATAATGATGTTTTCAGCGACGGCATCGTGAACGCGACTTCACGCCCGGCGCACCGGCTTCGCGTTTAATCCGGCATTCCCCGGATGGCCGTCACCCGTCGGATTTCCGCTTGCAATCGCCCGCCCGGCGCGCCCGCAACAGATGCATGCAGACCGCGGTCATGATGCGCTCGCCCTGCTGGTTGAAGGTGTCGTGGCGCATGGTGACGACGCCGCGGTCGGGCTTGCTCTCCGAGCGGCGCAGCTCGACGATCTCGGCTGTGGCGTGGATGCGGTCGCCGGGCCTGAGCGGCTTCAGCCAGAGCACCTCGCGCATGCCCGGCGAGCCCAGGATCGCCTCCGGCCAGAGGCGGAGATCGAAGAACAGGCGGAAGCTGAGGCTGAGCGTATGCAGCCCCGACGCCACCAGCCCGCCAAACGCCGACGACGCGGCGGCGGCGGCGTCGAGGTGGAATTCCTGCGGATCGAAGCGCCGGGCGAAATCGACGATGTCCGCGGCGCTGACTTCGATCTCAGAGGTGGCAAAGCTCTGTCCCGGCGCGAGATCCTCGAAATAGAAGCCGGTCATCGCCTCATGCCTGGTGGCCGTAGAGCCAGTCGAGCATGGTGTAGTCGGCGGCGGACCGCGTCGCCATCATCTCGTTGCGCAGGAGTGCCCCCATGCCGTCGAGATGGAAGAACGCGCCCATGGCGCGCGCCGTGATCTGGACGCGCGCGGTGCGCCGCGTGCGCGCCTGCTCGTAGCCGGCGAGCGCCGCCGGCACATCGTCGGGCGCGGCCGCGACGCGCGATGCCAAGGCGAGCGCGTCCTCGATCGCCTGGCAGGCGCCTTGGGCGACGTACTGGTACATCGGATGCGCGGCATCGCCCATCAGCGCGATGCGGTTGCGCGTCCAGCGCGCGATCGGCTTGCGGTCGGTCATCAGCCAGTGCCGGTCCCGCCACATCAGCCCGACGCAGCCGCGGATGTAGTCGCAGGTCTGGGCGTAATGCGCGTCGAGCTCGTCGGGCGTGCCCCAATCCTCGGACAGCGGCGAATAGCGCGGACTGCGGAACACCGCGACCTGGTTGTAGAGCTCGCCGCGGCGGACGGGATACTGCACGAAATGCATGTCCGGGCCGACCCACATGACGACATTGTCGAGCCCGGCATGGGTCGAGAGCCGCTCCATCGGGATGGTGCCGCGATAGGCGACATAGCCGTCATGGATCGGCGCGTCGTCGGAGAAGAGCGGCCGCACCGTCGAGTGCAGCCCGTCGGCGCCGATGAGGAGATCGGTCTCGTAGACCGTGCCGTCGGCGCAGCGCGCGGCGGCGCTCGCGCCGAGATCGTCGATGGCGGTGACGTCGCGCCGGGTCTCGAGCGTGATGAGATGTTCCGCCCGGCAGGCCTCGAGCAGCACCGAGAGCAGGTCGCTGCGGTGCATGACGATATAGGGATGGCGGTAGCGGCGCTTGAACGCCTCGCCGAGATCGATCTCGGTGATGCGCGCGGCCGTGATCGCGTCCATCCAGACGAGCCGGCTGGGATATACGGCGTGCTTGGCGATCTCCGGCAGCAGGTCGAGGCGATCAAGCACATGCATGGCGTTGGGCGCGAGCTGTAGCCCGGCGCCGATCTCGCCGAACTCCGCCGATTTCTCGACGACATGGACGGGCCGGCCGCCGCGCGCCAGCGCCAGCGCCGCGGTGAGCCCGCCGATGCCGCCGCCGATGACGAGGCTGGGCAGGCGCGGGGCCGGGGTCATGCCGTGGCACCCTTGATCACTGGCATGCTGCTGCTCCCTTGCGGTATTGAGGACGGCCGAGGGCTGTTATATGCGCCGCGTCGGCCGGCGGCAATCGCCGCTACGGCGGCGAGTGCACCACGCCCGCCACGGCTTGCATTGCGGACGGCGCAGCATTATCATGTCATGCACATGCACAGGAGAGAACGATGACGCTTTCCGCGGAACCAAAGGCGAAAGGCCGAAGGACGGCCACGGTCAAGTCCCGCCGAAGCCAGTTGCGGCAAGCGCGCAACGCCGCCGCTGCCAAAGGGCTGACGCGACGCCTCGTGGTCCTGATGACCCCTGCGCTTAAAAAAGCGATCGCGCGCAAGGCCGCTGCGGCGAAGATGAGCGCCGGCGAACTGATCCGCCGCTCCATAGAAGCTTACGAGCCGGAGGCGCGCGGCAACGAAATATTGGTGCGGGAACTCCTGTCTTCTTTGAAAAAGGGTCAGGCCGAGGCCTTGCAGGCGCTCGACGAGGCCGAGGCCGAGCTACAGCGGACGCGTGACTATTTCGCCGCGAAGCGTGAACGGGAGCCCGTGCGGTGGGGATAACGAAGGATGTCGTCGACGGCTTGAGAGCCGCGCTGCTGTTGACGGAGCGCGTCAGCGCCATCGCGGGCCAAATCAAGGCGATGGCCGCCGACATGCGCGACATCGACCGACGACTTATCCGCGTCGAGACAACCATCGAGGTGCTGATGCGCGGCGCCTTCTCCGGCCGAAGCGGAGCGGAGGATGCGGCACGCGCTGCCGCCCCGCCCCGTCTGGGCGGCCCCACCACGAGCTCCGAAGAATAGGCGCGCGCTCGGGTAGCGTCTCACTTTGAAGATTGTGGCGCACCGCGTGTTATAGTGACGTAGGAATTGAGGTCGGGGTCTTAGCGCGCTATCGGTGCGGTTCGTACTATGGGCGGTGACCGTGGTCGGCGGCACACTGATTGGTTTCGGCCTTTCAACCCTCGTGCGATCTCGCCACCGGTTTTCGAACTGAGACGTTACCGCGCTTGCTTGACGGCGCCGATCGGATGATGCGACGCTTTAGTCCACAATGTCTCGCAGCATCGGCCGGGCCGCATGGTCCGGCCCGCAAGGGAGGAGACCGCATGTTCATCCGCAACGACTGGTATGTCGCGGCTTGGGCGCATGAGGTGGGCTCGGCGCCGCTGGCACGGCGCATCTGCAACGAGCCGGTGGTGATGTTCCGCGACAGCGACGGCAAGGTCGGCGCGCTCGAGGACCGCTGCTGCCACCGCTCGACGCCGCTGCGCCTCGGCACGGTGATCGAGCAGGGGCTGCAATGCGGCTATCACGGGCTGGTGTTCGACCGCGACGGTCGCTGCGTGCGCGTGCCGGGCCAGGAGCTGATCCCGGAGCGCGCGCGGGTGCGCAGCTACCCGATCGTCGAGAAGGACGAGTTCGTCTGGATCTGGATGGGCGAGGCGGCGAAGGCCGACCCGTCGCAGATCATCGACTACCCCTGGCACAACGACCACCAAGCCTGGCCGCATAAGCACGAGGTCTATCACATCGGCGGCAATTACATGCTGATGGTCGACAACCTCATGGACCTCACCCATCTGGGATATGTCCATGCCAAGACCGTCGGCGGCAATCCGATGACGCATGTCGAAGCCAAGATGAAGACGACGCGCACGCCCAAGGGGCTCACATATCTCCGCCTGATGCTGAACTCGGTGCCGCCGCCGACCTATGTCAAGGCGGCGGGCTTCAAGGGGCGCGTCGACCGCTGGCAGGAATTCGAGTTCATCGCCCCGGGCAACATCATCCAATGGACCGGCGCGGTCGATGCCGTCACCGGCGGCTATGCCGAGGGCAACCGCGAGGGCGGCTTCTCGCTGCGCATCTTCCACGGTCTGACGCCGGAGACCGAGAGCAGCTGCTTCTATTTCTGGTCGACCGCCAATGGCTATCGCCAGGACGAGCCGCAGGCGACCGAGGAGCTCTATGACGAGATCGCCCGGACCTTCCTCGAGGACAAGGTGGTGGTCGAGGCGCAGCAGGTGCGGCTCGACGAGCGCGGCGAGGCCGGCCTCATCGACATCGATTCCGACGGCGCGCGGCTTCATATGCGCCGCACGATCGAGCGGCTGCTGGCCGAGGAGCAGGCGACGCTGGCGGCGGAATAGGCCGCTGCTGCCGCTCCGCCATGTCGACCTGGCACTGGGCGTGTCGCGCCAGCGAGGTGCAGGAGGGCGAGCCGCTCGGCGTCAGGCTGGGCGGCCTTGCCGTCGGCCTCTTCCGTGTCGGCGAGCGGCTGCTGGCGGTGCACGACATCTGCAGCCATGAATACGCGCTGCTGTCGAAAGGCTATCAGGAGGGCGGCATCGTCGAATGCCCGCTGCACCAGGCGCGGTTCGAGCTTGCCACCGGACGCTGCCTGGGGCCGCCGGCCGAGCGCGACATCCGCGTCTTCGAGCTGCGCGTCGAGGGCGACGAGGTCTCTGTCAACCTGCCGGAGGGTCAGACCGATCAGACGCTGACGCGCAGCGGCGGCTGAGGCGCGGCGGCTTCTTCCAGCCGCGCAGGGCTTGCCAGCCGGGCCATTCCCAGGATGGCCAGCGCGACCAGCCCGGCGATCACCCAGAGCCCTGTCCCGGCGGCGGCGAGCGCGCCGGCGCCGGCCCAGGCGACCGAGGAGAAGGCCTCTGCGAAGGTGGCGATGCGCGACGAGGTCTGGCGGCGGCGGAAATGACTGCGCCTGGCCTGGCTGCGGAACCAGAGCTGAATGGCGGCGGCGGCGATCGCGGCGGCGGCGATGCCCAGCGACGTGACCAGAGCGTCGCGTGGCGAGACCAGCGCGATCGCGGCGATGAAGGGGAGAAAGACCAGGGCCACGCCGGACATCACCGCCTCGGTCTTGGCGCGCAGCACGCGGCTGAAGCGCACCGGCGCGGTGGCCACCAGATCGGGCGCGTCCTCGCCGGAGATGGCGAGCCAGGCGAGGCCGCCGGCGAGCTGGCCCGCGGCCATGATCAGCACCGGCACCAGCAAGGCGACGGCGCCGCCGCCGCCATCGCCAAAGCTGCGCCACAGCAGCAGGGCCGGCGGCAGCAGATAGAGCAGCTGCATCAGCGTCTGCGACAGCAGCCAGGGATCGCGCCGCAGCAGCGTCCATTCCTTGCGCCTGAGCGCGCGCGCCGGCGACCCCCTGCGGAAGCCCGCCCGGCGCCGCCGCCGTTTCGGTGCCGCGGCCGCCACCGACGCCGCGGCGACGGCGTACCGGGCAAAGCGCGGCGCGAGCAGGACGATCGCCGCGGCGAGCGACAGCAGGCTCGCGCCGAGCACCGCAGCGAGCGCCACGGGCTCGCCGAGGATCGCGCGGGCCGGCCACCAGAGGGGACTGTCGGGCGCGGGCAGGCGCGACATGACCGCCGGCGATTGCAGCAGGGCGAGGCGCGACAGCGTGCCGGAGGAGAGGATCGCCGCCGCCTGCAGGCCGATGACGAAGGCGGCGCCGATCACCGCCGCGACCACCTGCGCGATGAGCCGCGTCCGCCGCGGGCCGATGAGGCGGAAGAGCGCTGCCGCAAGCGCCACCGCCAGCGCGACCGCGGTACAACCCATCGCCCAGACGACGCCGTAGGCGCCGAGCCAGAGGCCGCCGCCGCGCAGCGCCAGCACGTCGATGACCGGCGCTGCCAGCAGCGCCGCCATCAGGCTGACCGAGAGCGCCATCGCGCCGATGCGCACGGCGAAAATCCGCCGCGTGGCGGCGGGCGAGGCGAGGATGAGGTCGAGATCGGCGCGCGCGTAGAAGGCGCGCGTCACCGATTCCAGCGCCTGCGACGCCATCGCCGACCAGGAAAGCACGGCGCCGGCGGTGACGATCACCAGCACCGTCGGGTCGGGCGCGCCGCCGAGGCGTGCATAAGGCCCGACCACGAACCAGGCGATGACATGCATGAAGAGCGCGAAGAGCACGACGCCGATCGCGACGCCGCGCGCGCCGCGTCTGCCCCCCGCGGTCATCATGAAGAGCCAGTCGCGCCAAGCGAGGCGCAGCTCGTGCCGCGCGAACCAGAGGAGCGAGCCCGGCCGGCTCACGCGGCGGCTTCGTCGCGGCCGAGCAGCGCGAGGAAGGTGTCCTCGAGGCTGCTGCCGCTGTTGCCGGCCTGTCGACGCAGCTCCTCCAAGCTGCCTTCGGCGATGAGACGGCCGCCGGCGATGACGCCGATGCGGTCGGCCATGCGCTCGGCGACCTCGAGGATATGGGTGGTCATGATCACCGTGCCGCCGGCGCGGACGCGCTCGCGCAGCACGGTCTTGACGTGGCGCGCGGCGGCGGCGTCGAGGCCGGTCAGCGGCTCGTCGAGAATGATGAGGCGCGGCTCGTGCACCAGCGCGCCGGCCAGCGCCACCTTCTGCCGCATGCCCTTGGAGAAGCCCTCGCAGCGCTGCTGCGCCTCGGCGGCGAGGCCGAGCCGGGCCAGCAGCTCGCGCGCGCGCGCTTCGCCCAGCGCGGCATCGACCGCCCAGAGCCCCGCGACGAATTCGAGATATTCGAGCGGCGTCAGCCGTTCATAGATCATCGGCTCCTCGGAGACCCAGGCCATCAGCCGCTTGGCGGCGACGGGATCTGCGAGCGCGTCGATGCCGAAGATCCTGATGCTGCCGGCATCGGGCCGCAGCAGCCCCGCCACCAGGCGCAGGCTGGTGGTCTTGCCGGCGCCGTTGGGGCCGAGCAGCGCATAGAACTCGCCGGCGCGCACCACGAGCTCCAGCCCGTCGACCGCGGGGCGGTCGAAGCGTTTGGCGAGGCCGTGGATCTCGAGGGCGAAGGCGGCGGCCGGCGGGTCGGCGGGCATGATGGCGGCCAGCCTAGGAAGCAGAGGTTGACGCGGCGTAAACCATAAAATGTGCGCTAAACGCCGGCTTTTAGAGTGTGTTTCCGCTGGATTGACTCAGTGCGTCCTTCGACGGCTCGCTACGCTCGCGCTCAGGATGAGGCAATTTTCTTTGTGCCACCAATAACTTTCCTCATCCTGGCCAACCGGGCCGACCGCTTCGCGGGCGGCCCCGGAGGGTTCGATCGCAGAGCGATCGAACGGGTTGGCGGCGCGCGCAGCGCGCCTGTCGAAGGGCGCACTGGCGTCCATGCAGCGGAAACGCGCTTAGCGCCCAACACCTCTTCTCCGTGTCCTCCGTGCCTCCGTGGTGAACCCGTCTGGGATCGTCGCCGGTGAGACTAGCGCAGCCGCGCGGGCCGCGGGAAGCCGGAGGTTTCACCGGCCCGACGGCCGGATTATCATGGGTCCGCCGATAAACGCGCGCCGTCGCGGCCAGGGAGGAAATATGCTCGAGACCACCATCGCCGGCAGCCTGCCCAAGCCGTTCTGGCTCGCCAAGCCGAAGGTGCTGTGGGCGCCCTGGGCGCAGGAAGGCGCGGCGCTCGCCGAGGCCAAGCGCGACGCGACGCTGCTGGTGCTGAAGGAGCAGGAGGATGCCGGCATCGACATCATCACCGACGGCGAGCAGTCGCGCCAGCATTTCGTCCACGGCTTCCTCGAGCAGGTCGACGGCATCGACTTCAACCGCCGCGTCGCCATGGGCATCCGCAAAAACCGCTACACCGCCGAGGTGCCGACGGTGACCTCCGCGCTGCGGCGCAAGCAGCCGGTGCACAAGACCGAGGCGGCGCTGGCGCGCGCGCATACGACGCACAAGCTCAAATTCACTTTGCCGGGGCCGATGACCATCATCGACACCATCGCCGACGAGCATTACGGCGACCGGGTGGCGATGGCGATGCGCTTTGCCGAGCTGCTCAACGAGGAGGCGCTGGAGCTTGCGGCGCTGGGCGTCGACGTCATCCAGTTCGACGAGCCCGCCTTCAACGTCTACATGGACGAGGTCAAGGAGTGGGGCATCGCGGCGCTGCACCGCGCGTGCCAGGGCCTACGCTGCAAGACCGCCGTCCATATCTGCTACGGCTACGGCATCAAGGCGAATATCGACTGGAAGGCGTCGCTCGGCAGCGAGTGGCGGCAATACGAGGAGATCTTCCCGGCGCTCGCCAAGAGCCGCATCGACCAGGTGTCGCTCGAATGCATCAACTCGCGCGTGCCCGTGAGCCTGCTGCGCCTCCTCGACGGCAAGGAGGTGCTGCTGGGCGCGATCGACGTCGCGAGCGAGCATGTCGAGACGCCGGAGGAAGTGGCGGCGGTGCTGCGCCGCGCGCTGGAGTTCGTGCCGGCCGAGCGGCTGCAGGCCTGCACCAATTGCGGAATGGCGCCGCTCGACCGCGCGGTGGCCAACGCCAAGCTGCAGGCGCTCGGCGCCGGCGCGGCGCTGCTGCGGCGGGAACTGGGAAGGCGATAGCTGGTGCAAGTGCTCATAAGGTCTGGCGCCCAGCCGGATTTCGGGAACCGACCCGATCCGGGCTAACCGGCGACGCGGCGCCGGCTCTACGCCGCCGGTGTACACCGCCGACACAAAGTCGGCCTGCGCCGATGACGTAGCGTCGCCGCAGCTCATCCGACCGCCGCGCGAAAGATCCGCATATAATTGCCGCCGGCGATCTTGCCGGCGTCTTCGGGTGTGAAGCCGCCGCGCAGCATCGCCGCGACAAGCTGCACCCATTGCGCATAATCCTGCAGGATGCCGGAGGCGACTTGCTGGTCGGTGCCGATGCTGACGTGATCGACGCCGACGATGTCGACCATCTCCTTCACTCCGTCGACGTAGTTGTCGAGGCTCGGGAAGAAGTGCCAGATGCCGATGGACCCGCCGGTCTCGGCGACCGCCCGCGCATGGTCGGCGCTGATCTGCCGGCCGGCGAGCGGCGTCGGACCCATCGCCCGCGATCCCGAGAGCGCGGTGTGCGACAGCAGCAAAGGCTTGGTCGCGACTTTGACCGCCTGCTTCACCGTGTCCTCGGTCGCATGCGCGACGTCGCAGACGAATCCCAGCCGATGACAGGCGCGGATCACCTCGGCGCCGAAATCGGTGAGGCCCTGATGCGTGACAACGCCGGTCTGGAAGTCGCCGATGTCGTTGGGCGTGTAGTGCACGAGCTGCAGGTGCCTGACGCCGCGCTGATGCGCCTCCTCGAGCCGCTCGAGCTTCGTTTCGAGGAAGTCGAGCCCTTCCACGTCGCCCACGATCGCGGGCTGCCCTGCCTCATGCGCCGCTTCGAGATCACCCGCGGAAAGCGCGCGGCGGAGGCCATGACGGGCGACCATCTCGTCCACCCAGGCGAGGCGGTCGAGATGGTATTTGTAAAGCAGGCCCGGCTCCGGCGTGCGCAGCGCGGTCAGGACGCCCGCCGCATTCCGGCCGAGGATGGGACCGTCGGGCACGTCCGCAAGGCACGCGACCGCCAGCGATCCCGCCCGCATGCGGTTGGCGAGATCGTCGTTGGGCGGCGCCTTCGAGGTGATCCCGCTGGTTCCGCCATGGGTATGGACATCGACGGAGATGGATTTCCGCAGGACGTCGAGCGCGGCGGAGGCGGTCTCGGCCGTCTGGGCAGCGGCCGTGGAGCCGCGCGGTCCGACGCCGCCGCCGAGCATCGTGCCGACCGAGGTCAGCGCCGTGCTCCATATCCACTGTCGACGCGTGACGGCGTGGCCGTGACCGCAGCAATCCATGCCCGTCCTCCCCAAGATGCGTGGGCTCTACGCCGCCGGTGTACACCGTCGACAAAAATTCGGCCTGCGCCGACGACGTAGCGTCGCCGCAGACCGGCTCGGATCCCATGGTAAGACTGCACCCCTTGGCCGCCAAGGCTCAGCTTGGGCCCCGTGCTGTGATGCTCACGCTGCGCTTCGCTGGCCGGAGTTCGCTGGCCAACCGCCGTCGAAGAGCGCATCCTCTACCGCATCGCAACCAAAACAGCAGCTCAGGTGAAGTCAATCGGCCTCTGGGGTCGATCAGCTTGATCGTTTCCCAGAGGTCAGAATTCTGCACACGGACAGGCCGAAGCAAGTTTCCGCTGGATCGACTCAGTGCGCCCTTCGAGACGCGCCCTGCGGGCGCTCCTCAGGGTGAGG
>JBKQTR010000433.1:0-5145 GCA_052143095.1 Allostellaceae bacterium | reverse complement strand
GGTGCTGGTGCTGGTGCTGGTGCTGGTGCTGGTGCTGGTGCTGGTGCTGGTGCTGGTGCTGGTGCTGGTGCTGGTGCTGGTGCTGGAGCTGGTGCTGGTGCAGGTGCAGGTGCTGGTGCTGGTGCTGGTGCTGGTGCTGGTGCTGGTGCTGGTGCTGGTGCTGGTGCTGGTGCTGGTGCTGGTGCTGGTGCTGGTGCAGGTGCAGGTGCTGGCGCAGGTGCAGGCGGTGGTGGCGGCGCAGGAGCCGGAGCAGGCGCCGGTGGTGGCTCAGGCATGGTAATCGCGGCTTTCCTGCTCAGCCCGGTGGCAATCCCTCAGCCGCCAGTGGTGGAGGGACACAGCGTGCGGATCGTCTCGAGCTTCACGAACGCGCGCGGCGAGGTCTGCCAGGTGGTCGAGCAGAGCGTCTTTATCGCTGGCGAGCGCGCGCTCGCCACCGGCACCATGTGCCAGCAGGCTGACGGAAGCTGGATGCTGATCGATGGACGCTCTTCTTCCGGATCTACAGGTTTTTCCGGATCTTCAGTTCCCCCGCCTTGAGGATCTTGGCCAGGGTGACGGTGCGCGCGCTACTCTCGCCGGCGCGCACGCACGCCGCACACCGCGTGGTCGACGCAAACCGGCCGCGCATCTGGACCGCGCCGTCCGGCCGGGCGAGCGGCCGCCCGGGCTCAGGATTGCGGCAGCGGGCGGATGTCGCACTGCGCCAGCATCATCACCTGCTGGTAGAGCCCGGCATAGTTCGCGAACCTGCCGCTGAACTGGACCTGGCGTCCCTTCTCGATCGTCGCCCCCGCGGGGAGGTCGTCCTTGGCGCAGACCAGCGTGTCGGCGCCGCGGGTCAGCTCGACGAAGCGGTAGCCGCTGCCGGCAAAGACCGCCGTTCCCTGGATCAGATCGGCCGCCGGCCCCGCTTGCGCTGCCGCCGCGCCCAGGCCAAGCGCGATCGCGGAAGCGATGAGAAGACCCTTCATGTCCTGTCTCCAAATCTGCATGTTCGTTGGAAGTGCAGAGGATAACCGGCGCCTGTTAAAAAGATCGTAAGTCGGCGCGGCGGGAGTGCCGGCGCGGGCTCCCGGGCGGTCGTTTCGCGGGCGAAATTGCCGGCGCCGCACCAAGGCCGCCTCCCCCCTGCTGCGGGCCAGGCTGACGTAGCCGTCGCGGTTTTGTAAGCTCAGCTGGTGACGCCCCAGCCGGGCGCAGGAGAGCCGGTCTATGACTGTCAGCGACGCGAGCGGGGCGGTACTCGATCCGACCCAGGAGAGGCCGGCGGTCACCACCTCGGGCGACGACCTCTTTACCCTCGTCCGAGAGTATCAGGGCGAGGGCCGCCCGATCGCCGGCGGCAATCTCGTCGACTGGCTCCTGGGCGAGCAGAGCCGGACTAGCGATGGCGTCGAGCTGTTCGACGCGCTGTGCTGGCGCATGGTCGGGCAGGACATTCCCCTTTGGCGCGCCAATCTCAGCATCAGCACGCTGCACCCGCAGATCATGGGACTGGGCTTCCGCTGGTGGCGGGACCGCGGCATGACGCAGGAATTTCGCGTCAAGCACGGCATGGAGCGGCGCACCGAATTTCTCGAAAGCCCAATGCGGCCGGCGGTCGAGAGCGGCATCACCGTGCGCTACCGGCTCGAGGAAGACACGGCGGCACTCGCCAAATACCCGCTGCTGCGGGCGTTCCGCGCCGCGGGCGCCACGGACTATCTCGCCTGCCCCTTGCACGCCTTTGCCAGCCGCTACCGCGTCGTCACTTGGGCTACCGACCGTGCCGGCGGCTTCACCGACGCGCATATCGCGGGGATCAGGGCGATCCTGCCGGCGATCGGCATGGTGGTCGAGACCACCGCACTGCGGGTCATGAGCGCCGTCCTGCTCGACACCTATCTCGGCCGCACCATCGGGCGCCACATCCTCGACGGCGAGATCTTCCGCGGCCAGGGGCGGCGGCTGCGCGCAGCGCTGATGGCGGTCGATCTGCGCGGCTTCACCAATCTCTCCGACCGGATGCCGGGCGAGGAGCTGATCCAGCTGCTTGACGATTATTTCGACGCCGTCGCCGCCGCAGTGCACGGCCAAGGCGGCGAGATCCTCAAATTCGTCGGCGATGGCGTGCTCGCCATCTTCGAGCTGGGCGGCCGCTCCGAGCGCGAGGCGGTGAGCGCCGCGCTCGCCGCCGGCGAGGAGCTGCTGCGCCGCATCGACACGACCAACAACAACCGGGCCGCAGTCGGGCAGGAGCTCATCGCCATCGGCATCGGGCTGCATCTCGGCGAGGTCATCTACGGCAATGTCGGCGCCGTCGACCGCCTCGACTACACCGCCATCGGCCCGGCGGTGAATTTGGTCTGCCGGCTCGAGGGGCTGACCAAGCGGCTGGGGCGGCCGTTGCTGCTCTCCGAGGGCTTCGCCGAGGCCTATGGCGGCACGCTGCTGTCGCTGGGCTTTCAGCCGGTGCGCGGCTTGAGCGAGCCGCAGGAGATCTTCGCGCCCCCCGAGGTCTGAGGCCGCCGCGGCTTGGGACGGGCGCGCCGGCCTTGTACATTGGCCTGGCCGCAAGGGAGGAAACCGTGGCCGTGCAACCCGACCGCAAGCAGCAGATCTGGTCCGTGATCCGCGTCTCCAGCGGCAATTTCCTGGAGATGTACGATTTCTTCCTCTTCGCCTATTACGCCGGCACCATCGGCCACATCTTCTTCCCCAACGGCAATGAGTTCGCCTCGCTGATGTCGTCGCTGATGACCTTCGGCGTGGGCTTTCTCATGCGGCCCTTGGGCGCGATCCTGCTCGGCGCCTATCTCGATCACTACGGCCGCCGCGCCGGGCTGCTGTTGACGCTGGGGCTGATGGCGGTGGGCACGCTGACCATCGCCTTGGCGCCCGGCTACCAGACGATCGGCTTCCTCGCGCCGCTCATCATCGTCATCGGCCGCCTGGTTCAGGGCTTCTCCGCCGGCGTCGAGCTCGGCGGCGTCTCGGTCTACCTGTCCGAGATCGCCACTCCCGGCAACAAGGGGTTCTATGTCAGCTGGCAGTCCGGCAGCCAGCAGATCGCCGTCATCTTCGTGGCGCTGCTGGGCGTGGGGCTGAACGCGGCGCTGCCGCCGGAGGCGATGGGCGATTGGGGCTGGCGCATTCCCTTCCTCATCGGCTGCCTCATCCTGCCGCTGCTGTTCCTGCTGCGCGCCTCGCTGCAGGAGACCGGCGAGTTCCTGGCGCGCCGGCAAGCGCATCGCCATCCCACGCCGCACGAGATCTTCCGCTCGGTTGCGCTCAACTGGCCGATCGTCGTCATCGGCATGCTGATGGTGACGATGACGACGGTGTCGTTCTATTTCATCACCGCCTATACGCCGACCTTCGGTCACGACGTGCTGAAGCTCTCCAACCTCGACAGCCTGCTGGTCACGCTCTGCGTCGGCGTCTCCAACCTGTTCTGGCTGCCGGTGATGGGCGCGGTCTCCGATCGCCTCGGGCGGCAGCCGCTGCTGATCGTGTTCACCGTGCTGGCGCTGCTCACCGCCTATCCCGCGCTCTCCTGGCTGGTGAGCGCGCCGAGCTTCTCGCGGCTGCTCATGGTCGAGCTCTGGCTCTCCTTCCTCTATGGCAGCTACAACGGCGCGATGGTGGTGGCGCTGACCGAGATCATGCCGGTCTCGGTGCGCACCTCGGGCTTCGCGGTCGCCTACAGCCTCGCCACCGCGCTGTTCGGCGGCTTCACCCCGGCGATCAGCCAGTACCTCTTCCACGTCACCGGCAACCGCGCCGTGGCCGGGTTGTGGCTGATGTTCGCCGCCGCCTGCGGGCTCGTCGCGGCGCTGCTGGCCTGGCGCGAGCAATTCGCGGCGCGGGAGCTCACGGCGGCGGAGTAGCCGGGGCATGGACTCACAAGCGCGCAGCCGGAGTCGGATGGAGCCGGCTTGATAAAGGCGAGATAGAGCAACTCCGGTCCGAGAGTTGCAACCCCATCTCCGCCGCCGTTGCTCTATCGGCGCTTCCAGAGTCCGCTGCCAAGCGGCCCTGGTGCGCAGGCCGCCGGTGTTCGCAGTTTGACCCGAAGCCGATATCGTCAGTTGGCCGTGGCTTGCAGAGAAGAAGGCGCACGAGCCAGTTTCTAGAGGGCTTCGCGTAGTTGGTTCGGTGATCTGCGACGTCTCGTCGCGGCATCGAGCAGGAACATAACCCTTGTAACCCGCGTTTGCAAGTTACGCAGACGCATCATGGGGGTTACGGATCCATCTTGAAGGAGAGCGGGGATGTCCTTGAGTGATGCGAGCGTGGTTCTGGTCCATGGTGCCTGGGCTGACGGATCAAGCTGGGCAAAGGTTATCGGGCCGCTGGCGGCCGACGGTATCAAGGTGGTCGCGGCGCCGTTGCCGCTGACCTCGTTCCACGATGACGTAGCGGCGCTCGATCGCACGCTGGAGCGAGCAACGGGGTTGGTCGTCCTCGTCGGCCATGCTTATGCTGGCGCCGTCATCGCGGCGACGCGCGATGAGAAGGTAAAGGCACTCGTCTACGTCGCCGCTCTGGCTCCGGATGAGGGCGAAACCGTCGTCGATGTTTTCTACCGCGCCGAGCCCCACCCGCAGGCTCCCAAGCTGGCTCCCGACAAGCATGGGCTGATCTATCTGCCCGAGGACGCCTTCGCCACAGCCTTCGCCCAACATGCCCGCGTCGAGGAACAGGTCGTGCTGGCGGCAGTTCAGCGGCCGATCTCGCCCGCCTGCATCACGGTAGCGGTGGATCGACCGCTGTGGAAGGACCGTCCGACTTGGTTCCTCGTGGCGGAGCAGGATCACATGATCGTCCATGAAACTCAGCGCTTCATGGCCCAGCGGATGCAGGCAAAGGTGCGCTCGTATCCCGTCGATCATACACCGATCGTGACCGCGCCGATCGCCTCGCGAATGATGTCCACGACGACGGAGGGCGCGGTCACGATCGGCGTATGATCGACGGGATGCGAGCGCACCTTTGCGTGCATACGCTCGGCCATGAAGCGCTGAGTTTCATGGGCGATCATGCGATCCTGCTCCGCCACGAGGAACCAAGTCGGACGGTCCTTCCACAGCGGTCGATCCACCGCTACCGTGATGCAGGCGGGCGAGATTGGCCGCTGAACCGCCGCCAGCACGACCAGTT
>JBKQTR010000432.1:0-22098 GCA_052143095.1 Allostellaceae bacterium | reverse complement strand
ACGCGACAACGCTTCGCGTTGCGCTAGCCGCGCCCCGGCGCGCGTGCTAGCTCTTGGCCTATGCGCCTCTTCCCGATGTCCCGGCCGCGCGCGTGATCGCGGTCACGAGCCCTGCCGGCACGGTCGGCGCCAGGACCTGGATCGGCTTCATCGCCATGAGCACCGGCATGCTGCTGGCGATCCTCGACATCCAGATCGTCGCGAGCTCGCTGCCCGACATCCAGGTCGGCCTTCACATCGAGCTGGCGCAGCTGAGCTGGGTACAGACCGCCTATCTCATGGCCGAGATCGTCGCCATCCCGCTGACCGGCTGGCTCACCCGGGTGCTGTCGACGCGCGGCGCCTTTGTCGCGGGGATCGCCGGCTTCACGCTCGCCAGCATCGCCTGCGCGCGCTCCACCGGCTTCTGGTCGCTGGTGCCGGCGCGGATGGTGCAGGGCTTCTGCGGCGGGCTGCTCATCCCGCTGGTGTTCTCGGCGATCTTCCTGATGTTTCCGCCGAAAGAGCGCGTCCGCGCCACGGTCATCGCCGGCACGATGGCGATGCTGGCGCCGACGCTCGGGCCGACCGTCGGCGGCTTCATCACCGACACCTTCTCCTGGCACTGGCTGTTCCTGATCAATGTCGCGCCGGGCGTCGTCGTGGGGCTGCTGGTCGCCTGGAGCGTCGCTGTCGACCGCGCGGATTGGCGCAGCATCGGCTCGGTCGATCTCTGGGCCTTGCCGCTGCTGGCGGGGTTTCTCGCCAGCCTCGAGGTGCTGCTGAAAGAGGCGCCGCATCGCGGCTGGGGCGCGCCGGCGATGCTGCTGCTGCAGGCATTCTGCCTCGCTTGCGGCGCGGGCGCGCTGCGCCGCTGCCTGACCCACCCCCACCCGCTGATCGACCTCGCCTGCTGCCGCGACCGCAATTTCGTGCTGGGCTCGTGCCTGAGCTTCGCGCTCGGCGTCGGACTTTACGGCGCGACATATCTCCTGCCGGTCTATCTCGGCGTGGTGCGCTATTACGAGGCGTTCGATATCGGCCTCATCATGATGGTGACCGGCGCGACGCAACTCGCGGTGGCGCCGCTGGCGGCGCTGCTCGAGCGGCGTATCGACGCCCGCCGGTTGAGCCTCGCCGGCTTCCTGCTGCTCGCGGCCGGGCTCATCGGCAACGGCTTCATGACCCCCGAAACCGATTTCTGGGGCCTGTTCTGGCAGCAAGTGGCGCGCGGCGCGGCGGTCATGCTCTGCCTGTTGCCGAGCACGGCGCTGGCGCTCGAGGGCTTCGCGCCGGCGAAGGTGCCCAATGCCAGCGGGCTCTTTAACCTGATGCGCAATCTCGGCGGCGCCATCGGCCTCGCGCTCATCGACACGATCATCGAGCGCCGCGCGCCCGCGCACGTCGAGGCGCTGGTCCTGCGCCTTCAGGCCGGCGATGCGGCGGCGGCCCGCTTCGTCGGCCTGCCGACCGAGCGCTTCACCGGCGTGCCGCTCGCCCCGGTCGATCAGGCAACCCGTGATCTCGTGGCGCCGCTGGTCGAGCGCGCCGGGCTGGTCGCGGCGTTCAACGACGCCTGGCTGTTCATCGGCGCGTTGGTGCTGGTGGCGCTGCTGCTGCTGCCGATGATCCGGCGGCGCCTGCGACCGGCGGCTTAGCAGGAACCATAGCTCGCCTCCGGGCGCGTCCAGCTCTGCGTCTCGCCGAAGAGCGGGATGCCGATATAGCCCCGAAGGTTCAGCGTCTCGCCCGCCAGCGTCATGGTGGCATGATAGGTCTTGCCGGCGTCGGGATCGTAGATCCAGCCATCGCCCCAGCGCTGCGGCTCGAGCAGGCGGAAATCGCCGAGGATGGTGAGGCCGCAAAGCGGCCGCTGCCGCAAGGCGGGATCGGGGTTCTTGTCGTCCACCGCCGGCGCGCCGCGGCGCAGCGGCTCGATCAGCCAGACCAGCTTGCCGCAGAGCTTGTCGGCGCAGGGATAGATCTCGATCACGCCGCGCTTGGTGGCGCTCAGCCAGCGCCCGAGCGGCGCCGCCGGCGCCTGCGCCGCGGCGCCGAGCGCCAGCCCGAACACGGTCAGCACCAGCCAGGCGGCAAGACGGTACATGGTCTCGATCTCCCCTTCTTCCCCGTCCCCAAAAGCGGGCACGATGATTTTGTTGTCAAGCGCGCGGGCGAGTCTTGCGGCGCCGGAGATCGCCTTGTATGCCTAGGAGCCTCTCTGCCCGGCCGGTCCATGAACCCCCTCATCACCTTTCTCGTCATCGCGATCGGCAGCGCGTTGGGCGGGCTCGCGCGCTATGGCTGCGGGTTGCTGGCGGTGGCGCTGTGGGGCGGGCTCTTCCCCTGGGGCACCATCATCATCAACCTCATCGGCTCCTTCGTCATCGGCGGCTTCGCCACGCTCACCGGCCCCGATGGGCGCGTCTATGTCAGTCCGCTCGGGCGGCAGTTCGTCATGGTCGGGCTGTGCGGCGGCTACACCACCTTCTCCGCCTTCAGCCTGGAGACGCTGGAGCTGCTGCAGCACGCCAGGGCGCTCGCCGCCTCGGCCAATATCGCGCTGTCGCTGATGCTCGGCCTCGCTGGCGTCTGGTCTGGGCATGCGATTGCCCAGAAAGCTAACGAATGATCGCAATAAGATCGCATAACATTATGATTTTATGGCATCATCAATGGAATGTGAATGGCGGAGAGCCGGCGTGATCCCGCCGCTCTGGGTGGTGCTTGGCAGCGCGCTGGGCGGCATGGCGCGCTATGCTCTCTCCGGCTTCATCGCCCGCCGCATTGGCGAGATCTTTCCCTGGGGCACCTTGCTGGTGAACATCAGCGGCTCATTCGTCATCGGCATCGCCGCGGCGGTGATTGCTCCCGGCGGCCCGCTGCCGGGCGATCTCACGGTGCGCCAGCTGGTGATGATCGGGATGTGCGGCGGCTACACCACCTTCTCCTCCTTCAGCCTGCAGACGCTCACCTTGGCGCGCGAGGGCGACTGGCGGCGCGCGCTCGGCAACATCGTCGGCTCGGTGGCGCTGTGCATCATCGCGGTCTGGGCCGGCTTCGCCCTCGGCGCGCTCATTCCCGGAGGATGACCCCCATGCAAATTCCCCGTGATGCGGTGCTGCTGCGCATCTTCATCGGCGAGGACGACCGCCACGAGCATCTCGCGCTCTTCGAGGCGATCGTGCTCAAGGCGCGCGAGCAGCATCTCGCCGGCGCTACCGTGTTGCGCGGGCCGATGGGCTTCGGCCATTCGAGCCGGCTGCACACCGCCAAGGTCCTGCGCCTCTCCGAGGATCTGCCGATGGTGATCGAGATCGTCGACAGCGACGACAAGATCAACGCCTTCCTGCCGCTGCTCGATGCCATGATCGGCAGCGGCCTCGTCACCTTGGAGAAGGTGAAGGTGCTGCAATACGGCCAGGACAAGCCGGCCTGAGCCGATCAGCGAGCGAGGGCGCCGCCATGGACATCGACAAGATCGCGATCGGCCGCAACCCGCCGGATGAGGTCAACGTCGTCATCGAGATCCCGCAGGGCGGCCCGCCGGTCAAATACGAGATCGACAAGGCTTCGGGCGCCTTGCATGTCGACCGCTTCCTGCACACCGCGATGTTCTACCCGGCCAATTACGGCTTCGTGCCGCACACGCTGTCGGAGGATGGCGATCCCGTCGATGTGCTTGTCGTGGCGCAGGTGGCGGTGGTGCCCGGCGCGATCATCCGCTCGCGCCCGATCGGCGCGCTGCTGATGCAGGATGAGAGCGGCGGCGACGAGAAGATCATCGCCGTCCCGGTCGACGATCTCCATCCCTTCTACACCGGCGTCCAAAGCTATCGCGACCTGCCGCCGCTGCTGTGCGAGCAGATCGCGCATTTCTTCCGCCACTACAAGGACCTCGAGCCCGGCAAATGGGTCAAGGTCGAGCGCTGGGCCGACGCCGCGGAGGCAAAGGCGCTGCTCAGCGCCGCCATCGACCGCGCCCGGGCGAAGGACGCGGCGCCGTGAGCGACGCGCCGGATCTCGCACGGCTGCTCGCCATCATGGCGGCGCTCCGGGACCCCGAGCGCGGCTGCCCCTGGGACCGCGTGCAGAGCTTCGCCACCATCGCGCCTTACACCGTCGAGGAAGCCTATGAGGTCGCCGAGGCCTGCGAGCGCGGCGATCCCGCGTCGCTTAGGGACGAGCTCGGCGATCTCCTCTTCCAGGTGGTGTTCCATGCGCGCATGGCCGAGGAGGCCGGGCTCTTCGCCTTCAACGACGTGGCGCGCGCGATCTCCGACAAGATGCTGCGCCGGCACCCGCATGTCTTCGGCAGCGCCGTGATCGCCGACGAGGCGGCGCAGACCGTCGCCTGGGAAGAGCACAAGGCGGTCGAGCGCCGCGCCAAGGCGGCGGCGTCGGGCGTGGCGCCGAGCGCGCTCGACGGCGTCGGCGCCGCGCTCCCTGCCCTCACCCGCGCCGAGAAGCTGCAGCGCCGCGCCGCGCGCGTGGGCTTCGACTGGCCCGAGCTGCCGCCGATCCTCGACAAGATCGCCGAGGAGATCGACGAGGTGCGCGACGCGCTGGCCGGCGGCGACCCCGCGCGCGTCGCCGACGAGATCGGCGATCTCCTCTTCGCCGTGGTCAATCTGGCGCGGCGCGCCGAGACCGATGCCGAGCAGGCGCTGCGCGCCGCCTGCCGCAAGTTCGAGCGCCGCTTCCGCCGCATCGAGGCGCTGCTCGCCGCCTCGGGCCGCTCGCCCGAGACGGCGAGCCTCGAGGAGATGGAGGCCGAGTGGCAGCGGGCGAAGGCGGAGGAGCGGTAGCCTTGGTGGCTGAGGGGTGCTTGCGTATCCTTGAGTCCGGAGCCTCTCTTTGGCGAAGCAGAAATGCTGATGACAGCGTACAGGATCACCGCCCCCACCTCACCCTCCCATCGCGTTGCGATGGGCCCCTCCCTCTCCGCCCCGGGGGGCGGAGAGGGTTGGGGTGAGGTGGGGCAGTCACGGATTCGCGAGCGTCGGTACTGGTACCGAGTGTCGAAGATGAGTGATTCACTTGGCCGACTCTGCTTTCGTCTACGTCATCGACGCACGCAGATTTTTTGTCGCCGGTGTACACCAGCGACGTAGGGCCGGCGCTAGTTCCAGCGGCAGGGGGGAAGACATGATCCGTCGAATCGCCGTCATGCTGTGCGCGGCCGTCACGCTTGCCGCGCCGGCGCTGGCTCAGGACAAGGTCACGTTCGGCACCGACTGGAAAGCCGAGGCCGAGCATGGCGGGTATTACCAGGCGATCGCCACCGGCATCTATGGTCGCCACGGCATCGAGGTGACGCTGCGCCAGGGCGGACCGCAGGTGAACCATGCGCAGCTGCTGGCGGCCGGGCGGCTCGATTTCAACGAGGCACCGAATTCCTTCATCTCGCTCAATTTCGTCAACGAGAACATCCCCATGGTCGCGGTCGCGGCGATGTTCCAGAAGGACCCCTCGGTGCTCATCGCCCATCGCGGCGTCGGCAATGACAGCCTCGCCGCGCTTAAGGGCAAGCCGATCATGATCAGCGCCGACACGCGCGTCGGCTGGTGGCTCTTCCTCAAGGCCAAGTTCGGCTACAGCGACGACCAGATCCGTCCCTATACCTTCAACGTCGCCCCGTTCCTCGTCGACAAGCAGTCGGTGCAGCAGGGCTATCTCACCAGCGAGCCGTTCCTCGTCGAGCAGCAGGGCGAGCAGCCGCTCGTCTTCCTCCTCGCCGATGCCGGCTATGCCAGCTACGCCTCGCTCATCCAGACCTCGCGCAAGCTGGTCGAGGCGAATCCCGATCTGGTGCAGCGTTTCGTCGACGCCAGCATCGAGGGCTGGTACAGCTATCTCTATGGCGACCCGGCGCCGGCGAACGCGCTCATCAAGAAAGACAATCCGGAAATGACCGACGCGCTGCTCGCCTACGCCATCGCCCGCATCAAGCAATACGGCATCGTCGACAGCGGCGAGGCCGAGACCAATGGCATCGGCGCGATGAGCGATGCGCGCTGGCAGGATTTCTTTGCGGTCATGGCGGAGCAGGGCCTCTATCCCAAGACGCTGGACGATCGGCAGGCCTATACGCTGCGCTTCGTCGGCAAGCGGGTCGGCATGGACCTCAAGAAATAGGCGCGTGATGGAGCGGGGCCGGAGCGAGCCGCCCATCATCGCCCTCGAGAGCGTCGGCAAGCGCTTCCGCAGCGGCGTCGAGGCGCTGGCCGACATCGATCTCGCGGTTGGTGCCGGCAGCTTCGTGAGCCTGCTCGGCCCGTCCGGCTGCGGCAAGAGCACGCTGCTGCGCATCATCGCGGGACTGGTGCCACCATCCTCCGGCCGCGTGATCCAAGGCGAGCGCGACCTTTCGCAGCATCTGGGATTCGTCTTCCAGGAGCCGACGCTGATGCCCTGGGCCACGGTCTGGCAGAACGTCTACCTGCCGCTGCGGCTCGCCGGGAAGCGGCGCGAGGCGGTGGCGGCGCGCATCGCCGAGGCGCTCGATTCGCTCGGCCTCGCGGGCTTCGAGCAGGCCTATCCGCGCGAGCTCTCGGGCGGCATGCGCATGCGCGTCTCGCTCGCCCGTGCGCTGGTCACGCAGCCGCAGCTGCTGCTGCTCGACGAGCCCTTCGCGGCGCTCGACGAGTTCACCCGCTTCAGGCTCAACGAGGATCTGCTGCGCCTCTGGCAACGGCATCATTGGACCGTGGTCTTCGTCACCCACAGCGTGTTCGAATCGGTGTTCCTGTCGAGCCGCATCCTGGTCATGACGCCGCGCCCCGGCCGGATCCTCGCGGATCTGCCGATCGATCTTCCCTATCCCCGCGACGGCGCGCTGCGCACCGCGCCGCATTACGCCGAGCAGTGCCGGGCGATCTCGGCGCTGCTGAACGAGGCCATGGCATGACCGCGCGCGTCGCCAGAATCGCCGCACCGCTCGCGGTCGGCCTGCTCTTCATCCTGGGCTGGGAGCTGCTGGTCAGGGTCGAGCAGATCCCGTCCTATGTGCTGCCCGGCCCGCTGCTGGTCGCGGAGACGCTGTGGCGCGACGGGCCGAGCCTGCTCGGCTCGCTGCTGGTGACCTTGCGCATCACGCTGGCGGCGTTCGCCGCCGCGGTGATCCTGGGCGGCGCGCTGGCCATCCTCTTCGCCCAGTCGCGCCTGCTGGAGCTCAGCCTTTTCCCCTATGCGGTGATCCTGCAGGTGACGCCGATCGTCGCCATCGCGCCGCTGATCATCATCTGGCTCAAGGACGAGGTGTTCCTGTCGCTGCTGGTCTGCGCCTGGATCGTCGCCTTCTTTCCGATCGTCGCCAATACCACGCTCGGCCTCAACAGCGCCGATCGCAACCTCGTCGATCTCTTCCGGCTCTATGGCGCGTCGCGCTGGCAGACGCTGCGCTACCTCCGCCTGCCTTCGGCGCTGCCCTATTTCCTCACCGGCACGCGCATCAGCGGCGGCCTCGCGCTCATCGGCGCGGTGGTGGCGGAATTCGTCGCCGGGACCGGCGGCACCGATACCGGGCTCGCCTCGCGCATTCTGGAGGCGGGCTACAGGCTGCAGATGCCGCGCCTGTTCGCGGCGCTGCTGCTGCTGGCCGCGACCGGCATCGCCATTTTTGCCGTGCTGAGCTGGTTGGCGCAGCGGCTCATCGGCCACTGGCACGAGAGCGCGCTGCCGCGCGAAGAGTAGCCGGAGCCCGCGAGGTCAGGAGAAGATGTTGAGGAGGTAGCCCTGCATCTGCTGCGCCGTCTGGATCACCTTGAGATTGGCGTCATAGGAGAGAGCAGAGGCATCGACGTTAACCGCCTGCTGCGCCAGATCGACGTTGGGCGACGCGACATTGCCGTTGCTGTCGGCAAAAGGCGAGTTGGGATCGTAGATCGCGTTGCTCGGCGGCGCCACCGGCTGTTCCACCGCGACGGTGCCGCCGCCAGGCGCGGCGGTCTGCGTCACGTCGGTCGGCTGATAGGGCTGGGGATCCCCCGGCTGCGGCGTCAGCGGCGCGGTATCCTGACTGTTGGCGATATTGCTCGCCGCCGAGTCAAGCCGCAGGCTGGCCGCGTTCAAGCCGGAAACCGCGATGGAGAGAGGGTCGCCCATGGCAGTAATTTGGGGTGAGGCCGCGGCTAAAGCGAGCACAATCGCCGCGGATTTTACGCGTGTTTTAGCGATCTAGTCGCCTGCAAGCCGCAGCGGCGCGGTCGGCAAATGGGCCGTGGCGCGCTCCAGCCGCTTGAGCAGCCGCGTCAGCTCCGCCTGGTCGGCCGCGTCGAGCGCCGGGCCCGGCGCGCGGACCCGGGCGCTGGCGATGACGCCGCGCCGCCGCAGCGTCTCCTTGCGCAAGGCGAGGCCGATCCCCGGCTGAAGCTCGTGCCGCACCACCGGCAGATAGGCGTCGAACACGTCCTCGGCGCCCTCGGGGTCGCCGGCGGCGAAGCGCCGGCACACCTCGACCAGCATCTCCGGGACGGCGAAGCCGGTCATCGCGCCATCGGCGCCGCGCGCCAGCTCCTGCGGCAGGTGGATGCCGCCATTGCCGGTGAGAATGCTGATGCGGCGCTGGCGCTCGGCGTCCGCGGCGCGCACGGTCGAGAGCTTGCGCAGCCCCGGCGATTCCTCGTGCTTCAGCATCTTGAGGCTCGGAAAATCGGCGAAGCAGCGGTTGATCAGACCCGCCGACATGAAGACCTGGGTGAGCTGCGGGTAATCCTGCAGCACCACCGGGATATCGGGCCCGAGCTCGTTCACCACGCTGCCGACATAGCCATAGATCTGCTCGTCGGTCTTGAGGCCGGTGGCCGGCGCGACCATGACGCCGGCGGCGCCCAGCGCCATGACGCGGCGCGCGAAATCGCCCAGCAGCTTGAGGCCGGGATTGCTCACGCCGACGATGATCGGCACGCGCCCGCGCACCCGCTTCAGGCAGCGCGCGGCAAAGGCCTCGGATTCCTCGGCTGAAAGCTTCGGCGCCTCGCCCAAGACGCCGAGAATGGTCATGCCGTCGACGCCGCAGCCAAGGTAGAAGTCCATCAAGCCGTCGGTCGAGGACCAATCGATGTCGCCGGTATCGGTGAAGGGCGTGGCCGAGATGACGTAGACGCCCCGGGCGGTTTCGTCGAGCAGGGGCATGGCTGCCTCGCTGGTAAGAAGGAGGTCGATTATAAGGACGCCCCGCCGCGCGGCTACCCCCTGGCCAGGCAGCCTTTCGACGAGGGCATGCCCATCACGGCGCCGGTCTCAGGTCTCCGGCAGCACCACCGCCACCAGCTCGGCGATGCAGGCGGGCCGGTCCGAGCCTTCGAGCGCCACGGTGGCTTCCGAGGTGATGCGCACCCCCTTCGCCGTGTCCTCGACATCGGCCAGCCGGATCAGCGCCTTGATGCGGCCGCCGCTCGGCACCGGCTGGGTGAAGCGCACTTTGTTGCAGCCGTAATTGAGCCGCGCCGCCACTTTCCCCACTTGATAGACTTTGTCGAGCAGCCGCGGGATCAGCGACAGCGTCAGAAAGCCGTGGGCGATGGTGTTGCCGAACGGCGAGGCCTTGGCGCGCTCGCGGTCGACATGGATCCATTGATAGTCGCCGGTCGCCTCGGCGAAGCGGTCGATCATCTCCTGGCTCACCGTCACCCACTCGCTTTCGCCGAGCACCTGGCCGACGACGGTCTTGAGTTCCTGGACATCGGCAAACTGGCGCATCGGCAAGATCCTTTCCCGGACGACAAGGCCGCGCATTCTTCCCTGAAGCGGGCGCGGCGTCCAGAGCGGCAGGGTTGACACTGCCGGAGGCGTGGGCGAGGCTGCGACAAAATCACGAGGAGAGGCCCATGAGAGAAGCGGTCATCGTCGCCACGGCACGCACGCCCATCGGCAAGGCGGCGCGCGGCGCGTTCAACAACACGCATGGCGCGAGCCTGACGGGCCACGTCATCCAGAAGGCGGTCGAGCGCGCCAAGGTCGAGCCGGGCGAGGTCGAGGATGTCATCATCGGTTGCGCCAATCCCGAAGGCGCCACCGGCCACAACATCGCGCGCGACGCGGCGCTGCGCGCCGGGCTGCCGGTGACGGTGCCGGGCGAGACGATCAACCGCTTCTGCAGCTCGGGCCTGATGGCGATCAGCATCGCCTCGCAGCGCGTCATGGTCGACGGCATCGACGTGGCGGTGGGCGGCGGCGTCGAATCGATCAGCCTCGTCCAATACAACATGAACAAGCACCGCTTCGCCGATGAGTGGTTGGTGGAGCACAAGCCCGACATCTACATGACGATGATCGAGACCGCCGACATCGTCGCGCAGCGCTATCAGGTGACGCGCGAGCAGCAGGACGAGTTCGCGCTGCTGAGCCAGCAGCGCACCGCCGCGGGGCAGAAGGCCGGACGCTTCGACGCCGAGATCGCGCCGATGAAGACGGTCAAGCTGATGGCCGACAAAGACAGCGGCAAGACCTGGACCGAGGAGGTCACGCTCGCCAAGGACGAGGGCAACCGGCCCGACACGACGGCGCAGGGCCTGGCGTCGCTGAAGGCGGTGCGAGAGGGCGGCTACGTCACCGCCGGCAATGCCAGCCAGCTTTCCGACGGCGCCTCGGCCTGCGTTGTCGTGGAGTCGAAGTTCGCCGAGAAGCGCGGGCTCGAGCCGCTTGGCATCTATCGCGGCATGGCGGTGGCGGGATGCGAGCCCGACGAGATGGGCATCGGTCCGGTCTTCGCGGTGCCGAAGCTGTTGAAGCAGCACGGGCTCAAGGTCGGCGACGTCGATATCTGGGAACTCAACGAGGCCTTTGCCGTGCAGGCGCTCTATTGCCGCAACCGCCTCGGCATCGACCCCGCCAAGTTCAACGTCGATGGCGGCGCCATCTCGATCGGCCATCCCTATGGCATGAGCGGCGCCAGGCTGACCGGCCACGCGCTGATCGAAGGCAAGCGCCGCGGCGCCAAATACGCCGTCGTCACCATGTGCATCGGCGGCGGCATGGGCGCGGCGGGGCTGTTCGAGATCGTTTGAGCCGCCGGCAGCGGCGGAGCGGCAGAGGCCGCCCGGCACGGGCGGCCTCTTCGTTTGCGAAGGTGGCGCGTTGAAACTAATCTCGGGCGAAACCGGATCGCAGCCTTGCGATCGCTCGGCGGCGCCGGCCGCAAGAAAGAGCGGCATGCGGATGATGCGTCTGTGCCAGATCCTGCTCATCGCCGCTCTTGGCGTCGCGCCCTTGTCCGCGCTTGCACAGCAGGGACCTCCAAAGCCGACCGCCGTCGGCGTCGTCCCGGTGATGCGCAAGCCGATCACGCAGTCGAGCGAGTATGTCGGCCGCATCCAGGCGAAGGACCGGGTCAATCTGGTGGCGCGCGTGGCCGCGTTCCTGGACGTGCGCTTTTTCACCGAGGGTGCTGAAGTCAAGACGGGCGACTTGCTCTACCGCCTCGAGCAGGGCCCGTTCCAGGCCGATGTTCAGGCCAAGCAGGCGGCGATCGCTCAATACAAGGCGCAGCTGCAGAATGCCGATGTGACGCTGGCGCGCTTCAAGGCGCTGCTCAATACCCCGGCCGGGCAGCAATCGAACGTCGACACCGCGCTTGCCAACCAGCTGTCGCTCCAGGCCCAGGTGCTGGGCGCCCAGGCGCAGCTGGCGCAGTCCCAGATCAATATCGGCTACACCGACATCCACGCGCCGATCGACGGCAAGATCGGCCGCACCGCGGTAACCATCGGCAACTATGTCACCCCGAATTCCGGCGTGCTCACCACGATCGTGAGCCAAGACCCGATGTACGTCGTCTTCCCGGTCTCGGCGCGCACGGTGATGACCCTCAGCCAAAGCGCCGCCCAGAAGGGCGGATTCGGCTCCATCGTGGTCAAGGTCCGCCTGCCGGATGGCCGTACCTACGAGCGGAACGGTACGTTGGACTTCGTCGACAACACCGTCGCCGGCAATACCGATACCATCATCTTGCGCGCGACCATCGCCAACCCGGTCCTCTCCGACGCCAAGGGCGAGTCGAAGGTGCGCGAGCTCGTCGACGGCGAACTCGTGACGGCGATCCTGGAGGATGCGCAGCCGATCGAGGCGCTCACCATCCCGCGCGCCGCCGTGCTCACCGACCAGAGCGGCGACTACGTCTATGTCGTCGGCGGCGACGACAAGGTGCAGCAGCGGCGCATCCAGCTCGGTCAATCCTCGCCGACGCCGACGCTGGCGGTGGTGGCGAGCGGCCTCAGCGAGGGCGAGAACGTCGTCCTCGACGGCATCCAGCGCATTCGGCCGGGCCAGACGGTCTCGCCCGCCCCGGCCGCAAGCGCGCCCAGCGCCGGCTCCGGCGCTGCGCCGAGCCCGGGCGCCAGCGCGTCGCCGTCGCGCTCCTGAGCCGCAGAGCGTCGCGATGATCTCCGCCATCTTCGTCCGCCGCCCGCGGCTCGCCATCGTCATCGCCATCGTCATCACCATCGCCGGTGCGATCGCGCTCACCCGCATTCCCGTGGCGCAGTTCCCGGATATCGTGCCGCCGCACGTTCAGGTCAGCGCCACATATCCCGGCGCCTCGGCCGCCGTCGTCGAAGCCACCGTCGCCCAGCCGCTCGAAGCGCAGATCGTCGGCGTCGACAAGATGATCTACATGAAGTCGACGAGCGGCAATGACGGCAGTTACAACCTGACCGTCAGCTTCCTGCCGGGGACGAACCCCGATACCGATACGGTCAACGTCAACAATCGGGTGCAGACCGCGTTGGCGCAGCTGCCGCCGGAGGTGCAGCTCCAAGGTCTCGTGGTGCTGAAGCGCTCCGCCGCCATACTGCAGTTCATGGCGCTCTACGGCGAAGATGCGAAGCTCACCCCGGTCTTCATCACCAGCTACGCCACGATCAACATCCTCGACGAGATCTCGCGGGTGCCGGGAGTGGGCCAGGCGCTGCTGTTCGGCAAGCTCAACTACTCCATGCGCATCTGGTTCGACACCCAGCGGCTCACCAGCCTCAACCTGTCGCCCTCCGACGTCGTCAACGCCATCCAAGCGCAGAACGTCCAGGCGCCGGTCGGGCGCATTGGCGCGCGCCCGGTGAACAACGATCAGCAGTTCCAGATGAACGTGCAGACGCAGGGTCGACTGACGACGACGAAGCAGTTTGGCGACATCGTCCTGCGCGCCAATCCCGACGGCTCGGTGCTGCGCGTGAGTGACGTGGCGCGCGTCGAGATGGGTGCTCAGAACGAGGACACCGAGACCCGCATCAACGGCCGCGCGGCGGTCGGCATCGCGCTCTATCTCACGCCCGACGCCAACGCGGTGCAGACGGCGACGCTGGTCAATCGGGCGATGGCGCGGCTCAGCGGGCGCTTCCCGGCCGGGCTCAAGGCGCATGTCGTCTACGACTCGACCGTCTTCGTCGGCGACACCATCCGCGAGGTGCTGAAGACGCTCGCCGAGGCCTTCGTCCTGGTCGTCATCGTCGTCTTCCTGTTCCTCGGCAACCTGCGTGCCACGGTGATCCCCGCGGTCGCCGTCCCGGTCAGCCTGATCGGCGCCTTCGCCGTGCTGCTGTTGATGGGCTACTCCGCCAACACGGTATCGCTCCTTGCCATGGTGCTGGCCATCGGCATCGTCGTCGACGACGCCATCGTCGTCGTCGAGAATGTCGAGCGGGTGCTGGAGGAGGAGCCCGGGCTGACGCCGGCGGAGGCGACGATCAGGGCGATGAACCAGATCACCGGTCCGATCATCGCCATCACCTTGGTGCTGCTCTCGGTGTTCGTGCCGGTGGCGTTCATCCCCGGCATTTCCGGACAGCTCTTCCGCCAGTTCGCCGTCACCATCAGCGTCGCCATGCTGATCTCCGCCCTCAACGCCCTGACGCTGTCGCCGGCGCTCTGCGCGCTGGTGCTGCGCCACGAGGGGCCGCGGCGCGGCATCATGGCGCGCGTGCTGAGAGGCATCGACCATGTGCGCGATGGCTACGCGGCGGTGGTGCGGCGACTGGTGCGCATCGCCGTGCTGTCGCTGCTGCTGACCGCGGTCTTCGCTTTCAGCATCTACGGCCTGTCGCGCATCACGCCCACGAGCTTCCTGCCCGAGGAGGACCAAGGCGCCTTCTTCCTCAACGTGCAGCTGCCCGACGGCGCCTCGGTGTCGCGGACCAGCGAGACGGTGCGGCAGGTCGAGCAGGTACTGCGCGCGATGCCGCAGGTGCAGGATATCTTCGCGGTGATCGGCTTCTCGCTGCTCGACAGCGCCAATGAATCGAATGCGGCTTTCCTGGTGGCAAAGCTCAAGCCGTTCGAAGATCGCGCCGGCACGGCCAATTCGGCGCAGGCGCTGATCCGCCGCATGTTCGCGGAGGCGCAGCAGATCCGGACCGCCGCCATCGTTCCCTTCAATCTGCCGCCGATCATCGGCCTCTCCACCAGCGGCGGCTTCGAGTACCAGCTCGAGGCGCTCGAGGGCCAGGATCCGGCCAGCCTCGGCAGCGTCATGCAGGGCATCATCGCCGCCGCCAACCAGGATCCGCGCCTGGCGCGTGTCTTCTCCACCTTCACCGCGACGACTCCGTCGATCTATCTCGACATCGACCGCGACAAGGCGCAGGCGCTGGGGCTCAACATAAACGACGTCTTCACCGCGCTGCAGTCGACGCTGGGCGGCTTCTTCGTCAACAACTTCAACCTTTACGGCCGCACCTGGCAGGTCAATATCGAAGGCGAGGCGGCCGACCGCCGCAACATCTCCGACATCTGGCAGATCTATGTGCGGAACAAGGCCGGCGAGATGGTGCCGATGCGCTCGATCGCCAATCTGCGCTTCATCGTCGGACCGCAGGTGGTCACGCGCTACAACAACTACCGCTCGGTCACCATCAACGGCAGCCCGGCGCCGGGCGGCTCCTCGGGCGCGGCGCTCGCCGCCATGCAGGACGTATCGGATAAGACGCTGCCGCCGGGCTACACCTTCGAATGGACCGGCACCGCCTTTCAGGAGCACGAGGCGAGCGGGCAGACCGGTCCCATTCTCGCCACGGCGGTGATCTTCGCCTATCTGTTCCTCGTCGGCCTCTATGAGAGCTGGGTGATCCCGATCCCGGTCCTGCTCTCGGTGGTGGTCGGCGTGGTCGGCGCCTATGCCGGCATCCTCATCGCCGGGCTGACGCTCGATCTCTACGCTCAGATCGGGCTGGTGGTGCTGATTGCGCTGGCGGCCAAGAACGGCATCCTCATCGTCGAATTCGCCAAGGAGCGGCGCGAGGCCGGGATGCCGATCGGCGACGCGGCGGCGCTCGGCGCACGCATGCGCTTTCGCGCGGTGATGATGACGTCGATCGCCTTCGTGCTCGGCCTGGTGCCGCTGGTGATCGCCGAGGGCGCGGCGCGGATCAGCCGGCGTGACGTCGGCACCTCGGTGTTCGCCGGCATGCTGGCGGCAAGCTCGATCGGCATCTTTCTCATCCCGATGCTCTATGTCGTCTTTCAGCACCTGCGCGAATGGGCCCATCGGCGCCTGAGGCGCCGCGGGCACAAGCCCCAGCCGGCGGCCGGCGAGTAACCCTCAGCCGCGTCCGGCGATGGTCACGCCGCCGTCGATCACCAGGGTCTGGCCGGTAATGAAGCGGCCGGCGCTGGAGGCGAGCAGGACGGCCATGCCGGCGATATCCACGGGCTCGCCGATGACGCCGAGCGGCGCCTGCTTCAGGGTCTGAGCCAGGACCTCCTTGTCCTCCCACAGCGCGCGGGCGAAATCGGTCTTGACCAGGCCGGGGGCGATGGCGTTGACGCGGATGTTGTGCTCGCCCCATTCGACCGCGAGGCTGCGCGCGAGCTGCATGTCGGCCGCCTTGGAAATGCCGTAGGCGCCGAGCATCGAGCTGCCGCGCAATCCGCCGATGCTCGAGACGATGACGACGGCGCCGTCCTTGCGCTTCGCCATGGCGGGGATGACCAGGTTGCAGAGCCAGAGGTTGCTGCGGATGTTGCTGTCCATGATGCGGTCGAAGGCATCATCGCTGATCCCGGAGAGCGGGCCGTAATAGGGGTTGACCGCGGCGTTGCAAACCAGGACGTCGATCTGGCCGAAGGCGCGGATGGATTGATCGACGAGGTTCTGGAGCGCCGCTTTGTCGCCGATATGCGCCGGGATCGCCACCGCCTTGCCGCCGGCCTTCTTGATGCCGGCGACCACCTCCTCGCAGGCTGGCGCCTTGCGGCTCGACACCACGACGTTGGCGCCGAACAACGCCAGCTGCTCGGCGATCGCCCGGCCGATGCCCTTGGAGGAGCCGGTGATGACCGCGGTCTTGCCGGCGAGATCGAAAATCGACATGCCTACCCCCGTTTTCATCCCTGACGCCGGCATTTTCCGGCCTAAGATGGCAAGCTAGTCGATTTTCGTCGCCGCTGTCATCCCTGCGGGTAAAGAAATTTTAATTGGCAAGGACCACCGTGCCGCGCGAAAAACAAGGCAATCGCCGAGCGAGAGGTGATGCGATGAAAAGAGTTGGATTTGCCGTGGTCTTGTTGCTGTTGTCCGCCTGTGGCGCCGGCAACGGCATCGACCCGGCGCAGGATCAGGCCGAGGCCGTCGAGCAGCAAAAGAACTGCGCCGATCCCAAGTGGAAAGAGGCGCATCTCGGCGTCTGGTATAGCGTCTGCCGCCCCAACGCCGCGGTGCGCTAGCCGCGCGAGAGGCTTGACAGGAGCGTCCGCCGGGAGTACCCCGCTCAGGTACCGTGGTAATTTGAGCCGACCGGCTTGCGGCCACGTTAAACCAACCGCTAAAAGGTCGGAGGCTCCTCCCGGAACCCTGGCCCTATGCGGATCCAGGGTTTTTTCGTGGCCGTTTGCCGGCGACCGCAGGAGCAATGACGATGCCTGACGCTTTTCGCGAGCTTCCCCGAGGCCTTCGGCCGCGTACCGTAATGGCGCGCGGCGGCCATCTGCGCAGCCAGTTCATGGAGACCGCCGAGGCGATCTATATGAGCTCGGGCTACGTCTACAAGACGGCGGAGGAGGCGGAATCCGCCTTTGCCAATGACGGCTCGCGCTTCGTCTATTCGCGCTACGCCAATCCGACGGTGGCCATGTTCGAGGAGCGCCTGCGGCTGCTCGAGGGCGCCGAGGGGTGCCGCGCCACCGCCAGCGGCATGGCGGCGGTTTTCGCCGCGCTCGCCGCGCAGGTCAAGGCCGGCGACCGGGTCGTCGCCTCGCGCGCGCTGTTCAATTCCTGCAACTTCATCATCACCCAGATCCTGCCGCGCTATGGCGTTACCACCGAGCTGGTCGATGGGCGTGACCTCGCCGCCTGGCAGCGCGCGCTCGCGCCGGGCGTCAAGGCGGTGTTCTGCGAGAGCCCATCGAACCCGACGCTGGAGCTCGTCGACCTCGCGGCGGTGGCCGACCTCACCCACCGCGCGGGCGGCGTGCTCGTCGTCGACAACGTCTTCGCGACGCCGCTGCTGCAACGCCCCTTGCAGCTCGGCGCCGATATCGTCGTCTATTCCGCGACCAAGCATATCGACGGCCAGGGGCGGAGCCTCGGCGGCGCGGTGCTCGGACGCGACAAATTCGTGCGCGAGAGCCTGATGCCGTTCCTGCGCCACACCGGTCCGGCCTTGAGCCCGTTCAACGCCTGGCTGCTGCTCAAGGGCATCGAGACCTTGCCGCTGCGCGTCGAGGCGATGAGCCGCTCCGCCGCCGAGGTGGCGGCGTTCCTCGAGCGTCACGCCAAGGTTGCGCGCGTGCTCTATCCCGGTCTCGAGAGCCATCCGCAGCATGATCTCGCGCGCCGGCAGATGAGCGGCGGCGGCACGCTGCTGGCGCTCTCGGTCGTGGGCGGCAAGCCCGGCGCCTTCCGCTTCCAGAACGCGCTGAAGCTCATCGAGATCTCGAACAATCTCGGCGATGGCAAGAGCCTGATCACCCACCCCGCCACGACGACGCATCACCGCTTCAAGCCCGAGGAGCGCGCCGAGCTTGGCATCGATGACGGGCTGGTGCGGCTCTCGGTCGGGCTCGAGGACCCTGCCGATCTGATCACGGATCTCGACCAGGCGCTGCAGGCGGTGTGAGGACGCACCGATTGCCTTCGGCCGAACCGCAGGGAACAATACCCTGCGGCAAAGGGCAGGCCCATGACATCCTTCACCTCGCGCTTCATCACCGCGAACGGCATTCGCCTCCATTACGTGCGCGAGGGACACGGCGCGCCCTTGCTGTTGCTGCATGGCTGGCCGGAATTCGGGTATGTCTGGCGCAAATGCATCCCCGCGCTGGCGCGCGACTTCGATGTCATCGCGCCTGATCTGCGCGGCTTCGGCGACAGCGACAAGCCGTCGCCGGGCCCGTCGGCCGATGCCGGGGCGGAGGTTCATGCGGCGGATATCGCGGCGCTGATCGACGGGCTCGGCCTTGCCCCCGTCGGCATCGTATCGCACGACGTCGGCGCCTATGTCGCCCAGAGCCTGGCGCGGCTCCATCCGGAGCGGCTGAGCGGCCTCTTCTTCTTCAACTGCCCCTATCCCGGCATCGGCGGTCGCTGGGCCGCCCCCGACCATCTGATCGAGATCTGGTATCAGTCCTTCCATCAGCAGAGCTGGGCGGCCGAGCTGGTCGGCAGCTCGCGCGCGGCATGCCGCACCTATTTTCGCCATTTCCTCAGCCATTGGGCACATGATCCTCACGCCTTCGACGAGGATCTCGAGGCCTGGGTCGATAATTTCATGAAGCCCGGCAATCTGCAGGGCGGCTTCAACTGGTATATCTCCGCGCATCAGGCGCGCCTCGCGGTGATGCGGGGCGAGGTGCCGCGGCCGTTGCGCGCGCCCATCGCGCTCCCGACGCGGGTGCTGTGGGGCGAGAGCGATCCCATCCTTAGGAGCGCCTGGGCCGATCGCATCGGCGAGTTCTTCAGCAACGCGACGGTGACGACCGTGCCCGAGGTCGGCCATTTCGTCCATTACGAGAAGCCGGACCTCGCCTGCCGTGAGATCCGCGGCTTTTTCACGCGCCTTCAGGAGGGGACATGACGGTAAAGAAGGTCGCGGTCGTCGGCGCCGGGACGATCGGCGCCAGCTGGGCCGCCTATTTCCTGTCGCGCGGCCTCGAGGTGACGGCGAGCGACCCCGCGCCCGGCGCCGAGGCCTTCGCGCGTGATGCGGTCGCCCAGGCCTGGCCGAGCTTGCAACGGCTCGGTGGCGTCGCACCCGGTGCGCGGCCCGAGGCGCTGCGCTTCGAGCGCGACGCGCAGCGGGCGGTTGCCGGCGCCGAGCTGGTGCAGGAGAACGGGCCCGAGCGCGAGGATCTCAAGATCGAGCTCCTTGCCGCGCTCGACAGCGTGCTGCCGCCCGAGGCGCTCATCGTCTCGAGCTCATCGGGGCTGCTGATCAGCCGGCTGCAGTCGCGCTGCCGGCATCCCCAGCGCTGCGTCCTCGGTCATCCCTTCAACCCGCCGCATCTCATACCGCTGGTCGAGGTGGTGGGCGGCGCGCTGACCTCGGCCGACGCCGTCGAGCGGACTCTCGCTTTCTATCGCGAGATCGGCAAGCATCCCATCCACATCCGCAAGGAGGTGGGCGGCCACGTCGCCAATCGGCTGCAGGCGGCGCTGTGGCGCGAAGCGGTGCGTCTCGTCGCCGAGGGCGTGGCGAGTGTCACCGATATCGACGCGGCCATCACCTACGGCCCGGGGCTGCGGTGGCCGATCTATGGCCCGCATCTCACCTTTCACCTGGCCGGCGGCGTCGGCGGCATGGAGCATTTCATGAAGCACCTGCTGGTGCCGATGCAAAGCTGGTGGGACGATCTCGGCAGCCCCGAGATGACGCCGGCGGTACAGCGTGAGATCATCGACGGCGTCGCCGCCGAAGCGTCCGGCCGCTCGATCGCCGAGCTTGCAGCGCGGCGCGACCGCACGCTCATCGCCATCCTGAACGCGCTCAGGAGCAGCGAAGGCGAGGTCAGCTGACCAGCGGCAGCGTGCGGATATCGTAGGCGCAGCGCATGGAGCGGCCGAGGACGGGATCCTTGAGCTCCATCTCGAAGCGGTCCGCCGCGGCGATGCCGCCGATCGCCGGCTGCGTGCCGCAGAACATGACCGTGCCCTCCGGCAGACCGGGGCCGCGCCCGGTGAAACGCTCCATCAGCTCGCGCGGGTCGCGGATGACCGCCGTGGCGCCCTCCTGATAGAGGCGCCGCTTGCCCCCGGCCATCGCATGGGCGCGCAGGATCAGGCGATCCCAATGCGGCGCCACCTCCTCGAAGCGCCAGAGCTCGGGTGCCACCACCTTGCGGCAGAGCTGCTTGGAGAGCGCCACCGAATAGGCTTCAGCGGCGCGGTCGGTGTGGTCGGAACCCAGCCCCACCCACAACCCGCCGGCGGAGAAGATAACCGTCTCGACCTCGCCGGAAGTGTCGGGGCCGACGACGTCGATGCTCGCATCCGTGGTGAGAAGCCCGCGGTCAACGCGGTAGAAGAGCGGCACGCTGCTCGGCGGCTTGACGCCGATCGCCTTGAGCTCGTCGATATGGTGCTGCAGCCCCGCAGTATCGCGCCCGGTCCAGCCGGCAATCACGAGATCGGCGACCGCGAACTCGACCGGATCCCGCCGGCTGCCGCTATGCCTCAACATCCGCACCATGGGCTTCTCCCGCGGTATTTGCCGGACCATGCTGTATCGTCGGGGGATTGTCCATGGCGCGCGCCGCGGTAAAGTGGCTGGCAGGGAGGAAGGGCGATGCAGTGCAGCGCGGAACGGTTCCTGACCACGCATACCGGCAGCCTGCCGCGGCCGGCGGAGCTGACGCGGCTTTATAGCCGCCGCGCGCGCGGCGAGGCGGTGGACGAGGCGGCGCTCGCGGAGGCCGGGCGGCGCGCGCTGCGCTGGGTGCTGCCGAAGCAGCTCGATGCCGGCATCGACATCGGCAATAACGGCGAGCAGCAGCGCGAGGGCTTCTTCCTCTATCTCCGCCACCGGCTCAGCGGGTTCGGCGGCAGTTGGCAGCGCTCGCCGCGCGGCGATATCGAGCGCTATCCCCTGTTCAAGGAAGCGCTGCTGAGCCAGCTCGCCGGCAAGGAAGCGGTCAGCAACTTCGCGCCGCCCAAGGCGGTCGGCGAGATCCGCTATCTCGATCCCGCGCTGGTCCAGGCCGAGTGCCGCGATTTCCGCGCCGCGCTCGATGGGATCGAGCGTGGTTTCGTCGAGCCGTTCCTGACCGCGCCATCCCCGGGCATCGTCGCGGCGGCGGTGCTGAACGAGCATTATGCCAGCGAGGAGGCCTATCTCGCGGCGCTCGGCGCGGCGCTCAAGGTCGAGTACGACGCGATCGTCGCCGCCGGCTTCCTGCTGCAGCTCGATTGCCCCGACCTCGCGCTCGAGCGGCATGTCTCCTACATGGGTCGGCCGCTCGGCGATTTCCTCGAATTCGTCGAGCGCGTGATCGCGGCGATCAACACGGCGCTGGCCGACATACCGCGCGAGCGCGTCCGCATGCATGTCTGCTGGGGCAATTACGAGGCGCCGCATGATTGCGACGTGCCGCTTGCCGAGATCTGGCCGGTGCTGCGGCAGGCCAAGGTGGGCGCCTTCGTGCTGCCCTTCGCCAACCCGCGGCATGCGCATGAGGTGCGCTGCCTCGAGGCGCTGCCGCTGGCCGACGACCAGCTCATCATCGCCGGCGTCATCGACAGCCTCACCAATTTCGTCGAGCATCCCGAGGTGGTGGCCGAGCGCATCGAGCGCGTGGCGCAGGCGGTGGGCGATCCTCGTCGCGTCATCGCCGGCACCGATTGCGGCTTCGACACCTCCGCCGGCATGGGGCGCGTCGCCGAAGACGTGGTCTGGGCCAAGTTGAGCGCGCTTCGCGACGGGGCGCGTCTCGCCTCCGACCGGCTGTTCACCTGAACGACGCCGGCGGCATGGCGGAACCGCCCTTCGCGCTCAACGGCCGGCTGGCGCTGGTAACCGGCGCCGCGCGCGGGCTGGGCTTCGCCATGGCGGCGAGCCTGGCGCGGGCGGGGGCGCAGGTGCTGCTCAACGGCCGCGACGAGGCGCGGCTCGCGCGGGCGGTCGAGGCCTTGCGCGCCGAGCGGCTCGCCGCGGCGCCGCTGGCCTTCGACGTCGCCGACGACGCGGCGGTCGGCCG
>JBKQTR010000431.1:0-9586 GCA_052143095.1 Allostellaceae bacterium | reverse complement strand
AAGACAAACGCGCACCCGTTTGGTCCAGATATTTCCGGCTCACCTTTGGAGTCCAGTCGTATCTCACCAGGACTCACACTCTTTCGAACTACACCTGGATCAAAGCCTCTGATCCAGGGCAGCCATGCGGTCTATTACGGCTTCGGCACGCTCTATTGGCAGCGCCTCGGCATCGCCGATGGCGCCATCGCCCTGCTCTGGTCGGAAGGCGTCGTCGCCGAGATCCTGCTGTTCTACTGGGGCGCGCCGCTGCTGCGGCGGCTCGGGCCGCGCGGGCTGCTGGCGCTGGGCGGCGGCGCCGGGGTGGTGCGCTGGACGCTCACCGGCTTCGCCGCCGGCGTGCCGGCGCTGGCGCTGCTGCAGCTGCTGCATGGCCTCACCTTCGGCGCGGCGCATCTCGGCGCCATGCATTTTCTCGCGCGCAGCCTGCCGGCGGGACAAGCGGCGACGGCGCAGGCGCTTTACGCCACCGTGGTCGGCGTCGGTCAAGGCCTGCTGATGCTGCTGGCGGGCGTGCTCTACGGCGTGCTGGGCGGGCGCGCGTTTCTCGCCATGGCGGCGGTGGCCGCGGCCGGCGCAGGGCTGTCGCTGCTGGCCACGGCCACCAAATCTTAAGCCTTTCGCGCCACCCTGGCAGCAAAGGGGACCCGTTGCATGACCCGGCGATTGCAGGCGCCACAGCGCCGCGCCCGACGCGCCGCCCGGCGCAACCGCGAGGGCGGTGAGCCCGACTTCAATCTGTTGGCCGTAGCGGCGCGCAGCGCCGGCGAGGCCGGCATGCCGGCGCGCCCCTGGCCGAGCAACGATATCGGCTTCCTGACCGCGGTGCTGGAGTCCCACCACCTGCCGGCGGCGCTGGTCAGGCGGCTCACGCGGGCCGCGGCGGCGCTGCCGCTGAACACGCTGCTGCTGGAGCGGCTGAGCGCGGCGCTCGCCGATCAGATTCATTTCTCCGAGCTCGCCGATCTGCTGCGCCACCGGCTGCTGCTGTTGCTCGGGCCGCCCGGCGCCGGCAAGACGACACTTGCGGCCAAGCTCGCCGCGCGGCTCGGCGAGCGGCACGCGCTGCTGGTCAGCACCGATACCGGCCGCGCCGGCGGCCTGGCGCAAATCGAGGAATATGCCGACGCGCTCGGCCTGGCGACGGTGGCTGCCGAGGATGCGGCGGCGCTGCAGCGTCTGGTCGCGGGCACCGCCGGAAGGAGCGTGGTGATCGACACCGCCGGCCTGGTGCCCGGCGACGAGGCCGGGCGCGAGGCGCTGGCCGCGCTGATCGCCGCCAGCGGCGCCGAGCCGGTGCTGGTGATGCCGGCCGACATCGCCGCCGAAGAGGCGGTCGCCATGGTGCGCTTCTGCGCGCCGCTCGCGGCCAAAACCCTGGTGCCGACGCGTCTCGACCTCGTGCTCCGCCTCGGCGGCATGCTGGCGGCGGCCGATGCCGGCCGCCTGGCGCTGCCCGCTTCCGGCGTCACGCCGCATTTCGCCTTTGGCCTCAGGCCGCTGACGCCGGAGATCCTGGCGCGCCGCCTGCTCGCCAGCGCGCTGCGCGATCAGCGCACGACCGTCACCGCCGCCTGAGCGGCCGCGCTACTGCGCCCGCGCGCCGCCGAAGGAGAGATCGAGCAGGCTCTCGGCAACGACGGATTTGTCGACCAGCCCCTGGCTCTGATACCACGCCACCTGGCGGTAGACGTCGGGCACCAGCAGCGCCGCGTCGGGATCGACATAAGGGATGCCGAGGCGGATCTGATCGGCCGGCTGGCCGGTGTGCTCGGCGATGATCGCCAGGCACTCCGCCGCCTGCGGCCCCTCCTGCGGCCGGCCGTCGGCGCCTTTCACCAGGAAGGCGGCGTAGAAATCATGCGCGCCGCGGCGATAGGCCCGCATGAAGCCGGCGACCCCGGCGCGGCGCGCGGCAAGCGTGTGCTCGCCGGCGAAGATCGCGCCGAGCTGCCAGGGCGTCTCGTCGCTGACCCAGCCGAGGTGATGCGCTCCGCCCTGCGCCACCAGCGGCACGGCAAGCGTGGCGGGGATGAGCGCAGCGTCGACCTGGCCGCCTTTCACCGCCGCCGCCATGTTGCTCATGGATTGCAGCGGCACGAGCCGCAGGCGGGCGAGCGGGAAGCCCAGCTTCTGCGCCAGCAGCCCGATGCTGTAATGGAAGGTCGAGCCGACCTGGGTGATCGCCACGGAATGGCCGGGAAGGTCGGCAAGCGCGGTGAGGCCGGCGGCGAAAGCCCGGTTGGAGGCGACATAGGCGATGAGATGATAGCCCGGCTCCTCGCGGCTCTGGGCACCGATGATGCGCAGCGCGCCCTTGCCGGCGAGGTTGTAGAAGCCGGCGGTAAGACCGGTGACGCCGATATCGACGTCGCCGGCCACGGTGGCCACCGCGACCGGCTGCGCCGCGTCGAAGAAGCGCAGCTCCGCATCGATCCCCTCGGCGGCGAAATAGCCGCGCGATGCGGCGATGAAGACCGGCCCGGAGGATGCGAGCTTCAAGACGCCGATGCGCAGCCTCTCGCCGGCCCGCGCCGGCGCGGCGAGCGCCGGCAGCGCCAGCGTCGCAAGCAGCATCGCCCGTCTCGCGATCAGCGCCCCGCCGGCCGCGCCGCCCGCCACGCGCTCGGCGCGGCGCGCTTTAATCGCGGCAGCGCCGATAGTCGCCGCCGGCGGCGGCCTGTTCGGCGACATAGCGGCGGAACTGGTCGCCGGCGAGCGTGTCGGCGGTGGCGAGGAAGCGCTCGGCGTCGCGGCACATCGTTGCCACCGGCTTGGCGCCGACACGCAGGGATACCTCGTTGGCGAGCCGCGTCAGGTAGGAATCGAAGCTCGCCTCGGCGTGGCTCGCGCCGCTGCGGCGGAAGCGGTCGATGACCTGCTGCTGATAAGCCACCAGCGCGTCGCGGTTGCGGCGCGCGAAGGCGGTGTAGGTCTGCGCGCCGCAGGTATCGCTCACCACCATGAGCTCGGTCTGGAACCGGATCGCTTGCTCGGCCTCGACCTCGTTGGCCCGCAGGCATTGCGGCGTCGCCGCCGCGGCCCACGCGACCGAGCCGAGCACTAGAGCGGCAGCGGTTGCGACCTTGATCATTCTCTTCACCATGAACTGACGGGAGCGACGCGGCGAATGATGCCGCGTCGGAGGTTAATGAGCAATTTCGATGTGCGGTGCCACAGAAATGTCACCAATTACGACAATTTTGCCGGTTCTATGCGCGCTTCGCGCGATCACGAGGAGGGCGAAACCGCCGCCGCCGAGCGCCGACGCCGGCGGCGCCACTGGTGCAGGATGACGGCGGCGATGATGCCGACGATGAAGACGGCGAGCGCGATCATGCTGAACTCGTCGGCGATCTCGCCCAGCATGCGCTCCAGCGCGCGGCCGCAGAAATAGCCGCCGCCGACGAAGACGGCGGCCCAGAGAAAGGCGGCGAGAAAGTTGAGCGCGAGGAAGCGCCGCCAGGAGATGCCGCTGATGCCGAGCGCGAAGGAGGAGAAGTTACGCACGCCGTAGATGAAGCGGAAGCTCAGGATGAACCACTTGTCATAGCGCTTGACCCAGCCGAGCGCGACGTCGACCGGCGATCGCCAATGCGGCCGATGCGACATCAGCCGCAAGCCGTAGCGCCGACCGATCCAGAAATAGCACTGATCCCCGGCGAAGCTGCCGAACCAGGCGGCGAGCAGCAGCAGCGGCGCGTTGAGCAGGCCTTGCGCGGCGAAGAAGGCGGCGACGAGGACGAAGGTCTCGCCTTCGACGAACGTCCAGGCGAAGGCAAGAAGGTAGAACCATACGCCGTATTGGTGGATAAGGCGCGGCACGTCGGCGTCACGCATGACCTCGCTCAGCCACCAGACGAGCGCCAGGGCCGCCGCGACGGCGACGGTGGCGCCAAGCAGGCGCAGGCGGTTGGACCAAAGCGAGGAAAACAACGTCTGGGGCGCCCTCTTCTGTTTTATCCTTAAGGGGTGGGTGAATTTACGCGGTCAGGGCGATCAAGGTCGAGTCGAGAATGACGCCGGCGCCGGTCACGATCGCGCGTGCCGAAGCGCAACGAGGCTCTTGAAACTCGGCGGCGGCGGCGGCGATGCGCCCGGGACGTTCCTCCCTGAGAGCGGGTGTCATGGAGAATGGTTACTCTGTATCGCGGCGTCCTCGCCCCAGACGAGCCGGTCAGTGGATCGCAGCATAGCGTGCGCCCGCTGCGCGATGGAGCCACCAGCCCTGCTCGTTGATGGAGTAATAGGGCCGATAGTGGTCGAGAGTCGATGCCGGCACGACCGCGCGCTGCTGATTGTCGAGAACCAGCGCCTCGCCGCCGACATAGGCGATGGTGACGGCGTGGTCGAGGGCGAGATGGGTGTCGCGCAGCACGACGAGGCGCAGGTTTGAGGCCGGCACGCCGGCGGCGCGCAGCAGCAGGTATTTGGCGATGGCGTAGTCCTGGCATTGGCCGCCCTTGCGCAGAAACTCGAACGGCGTCTCCCAATGGTTGCTCTCGTGCCAATTGACGAAGGACGGCACGTAGGGATGACGGTTGATCGCGGCGTTGACGCGGTCGAGCTTGCCGCGCAGATCGAGCCGCTTGAGCTCGGCCACCAGTGCCACCCACTCCGCGGGCGCGCAGCGCTCGACGGCGGCGGGCGCGCAAGCCGCCGCGCCCTGCCGGCGCTCGGCGGCGAAGCGCTCGAGCATGCCGTGCCATTTGAAGAAGGCGGAGCTGTCGGCGGAGAACACCTCGCGCGTGCCGAAAAGCGCGGGCGGCGACAGCGCCTCCTGGCTCGCCGCCAAACCGGCGCCGGGCGAAGCAAGTACGAGAAGCAGGGGGAGAGATCGCCAGAGCCGCATCGGGGGCCTCGTTCGGAAACCCCGCTATCTCCCGAAGAGACCGGAGGCTTTGCGTCCCCAGGTCGCCCCGGGTTTGCCGTTTCGCGATGCCGCCCCGACAGGGGACGCCATCTGACACGCGCAGTTGACCATGAGCCGCCTTAAGAAGCCGTGAATACCGGCTAAACCTCTGATAAAAGCGCGGATTCTAGCGCGTGTAGAGCCGCCGGCGGGCTCAGCGCAGGCCCGCGAGGTAGTCGGCCAGCAGGTCGATATCGGCATCGGACAGCGGCTGTGCCGCCGAGGTCATGAGCCCGTCGATATCGGCGCGCGTCGCCGCCTTGAAGCCCCGGAGCTGCGCCAGGAGGTAGTCGACATCCTGGCCGGCGATGCGCGGGATGTGCTCCTGGCCGAGGAGCGCCGGGCCATGGCACTGGACGCAATGGTTCTGCTGCGCGAGCTGGCGCGCCGCTTCCGCCTTGGCCGGGTCCGCATCGCGGCGCGGCGGCGCCGGCGCCTGGGCGGCGAAATAGGCGGCGAGATCGCCCAGATCCTCATCGGCGAGCGGGGCGGCGAACGGCGCCATCACGTCGGAATGCCGCCGCCCGGCGCGGAACTGATAGAGCGCCAAGATCAGGTAGCGCGTCTGCTGTCCCGCCAGCGACGGCACGCTTGGGGTCGTGGAATTGCCGTCCGGCCCATGGCAGGCGAGACAGGGTTCCGCCTTCTGCCGGCCGGCCGCGGCATCATAGGCCAGCGCCGGCGCCGGCAGCGCGAGCGCGGACGCCAGCGCCAGAAGCAGGGCGCCGCGGCGCGGCCGCGGCGCCCGATGCCGCAGGCTCATGTCTTGCGATAGGTGATGCGGTAGATGGCGCCGTTCCAATCGTCGGAGACCAGCAGCGAGCCGTCGGGCAGCACCAGCACGTCGACCAGCCGCGCCCAGAAATCATTGCCCTGCAGGATGCCGCCGAGGAACAGCTCGGTCTTGACCACCTCGCCCTTGGCGCCGAGCTTCACGCGGGTCAGGTTGTAGCCGCTCTTCTGGTTGCGGTTCCACGAGCCGTGCTCGGCGATGATGATGTTGTTGCGGTACTCGGCGGGAAACATCTTGCCGGTATAAAAGCGCATGCCGAGCGAGGCGACATGCGGACCGAGCTTGGCCACCGGCGGCACGAACTCGGCGCAGCTGCGATACTTGCCGAGCTCGGGATCGGGCACGTCGCCCTGATGGCAGAACGGATAGCCGAAATGCTCGCCCTTGCGCGTCGCGCGGTTGAGCTTGTCGGAGGGGCTGTTGTCGCCGAGCCAGTCGCGGCCGTTATCGGTGAAATAGAGCTGATGCGTCACCGGATGGAACGCCATGCCGACGCTGTTGCGCACGCCAAGCGCGTATTGCTCCAGCACGCGGGTCTCGGGGTTGACGCGCAGGATCGAGGCCTGGAGGACGTTCGGCAGGCCGATGTTGAACGGCGAGCCCTGGTTGAAATAGAGCCAGCCATCGGGGCCGACGACGAGGAATTTCCAGAAATGGTTCGTTTGCGCCGGCAGGCCGTCGATCACCACGCTCGGCGCCGGCGGGTTGTCGAGATGGCTCTCGATGTCGTCGAAGCGCAGGATGCGCTCGCGCTCGCCGACGAACAGCGTGCCGTCCTTGAAGGCGACACCGTTGGGCGCGGCCAGACCATGGGCGATCTTCTTGATCTCGCGATGATCGCCCTTGTCGACGACGGCGAAGACCTCGTCGCGCAGCCGGTTGCCCACAAAGACTGTGCCCTTGGCGCCGAGCGCCATCTCGCGCGCCTCGGGCAGCCCGCTCGCCCAGATCTCGATCTTGAAGCCCGGCGGCAGCGTCGCGTTCTGCAGCGGGATGTCCTTGGCCGGCGTGCCGATGAGCGCCGGGAGATGCGGATGCAGTGGCGATTCCGCGAGGTCGGCCGGACGTCCCTGCTGCCAGGGCGGCGGCGCGGGAGCGGCGGCAGGCGGACTGGCCGGCGGCGCGGCCTGGGCGAGCTCGGGCGCGGCGGCTTGCGGCGCGGCCGACGCGGCGGGAGCGACGGCGAGCGCCAGCGCCGCAAGCGCGGCAAGACTGGCGCCCCAGGGGCGGGACGTCATGGTCGTTTCCTCCTGGGAGGTCGTTGCAGCACGATCTTCTTGGCCGGCGCCCGCCTCCCTGGGCACGCGGCGGTTGCATCTTCGCCGGCTTCGCCCCGGCTGTAAACAGCCGGCCTCAGCCCCGCGGGCGGCGCTCGCGCGCGTCGAAATAGTGCTTCAGGTTCCAGAAGATGAAGACGAGGCCGAAGCCGAAGAGCGCATAGCCGGTGACCTCCAGCCTGACCTCGCCGGCACGCGCGGCCAGCAGCAGCCCGAAGACCGCCAGCGCCGCCAGCAGCGCGACCAGGATGATGAGCGCCGTGGCATCCTCCACCACCACCGGCAGCGCGGCGCGCAGCGCCCCGCCGTCGCAGGCATGCCTCACCTGCACGGCGAGCGCCAGCAGCGCCAGCCCGGCGGTGACGAAGCCCATGGCATAGGCGTCTGCGTCCCGTGCCCGGCTCGCGGTGAAGAGGCCGAGCAGTGCCGCCGCCACGAGCACGGCGCCGGCGATCCACGGCGCCACCCAGCGCCCGAGCTCCCGCCATCCCACCTGCTCGCGGGCGAGAGTCTCTTCCTCCCTCAGTGCGTCCATCGCGGTGCCGCTCGCCTCCTGCCCCGGTTAACACCTTGGGCGGCGCTGCCGATCCGGGCGCCGGCGAGGCGCTTGCCCGTCCCCGGCGGAAGCCCGATAGTGACCGCCGCAAATCGGCCGCAGAGCCCCCGAGGAACCATGAGCAAGCTTCCCCTCTCCCGCTTCAAAGTCATCGACCTCACCCGCGTGCGCGCCGGCCCGACCTGCGTGCGCCAGCTCGCCGATTGGGGCGCGGACGTCATCAAGGTGGAGGCCGCCGACGGCGATGGCGGGCTCGGCGGGTCGCGCCACGGCCCTGACTTCCAGAACCTGCACCGCAACAAGCGCAGCATGACGCTCGATCTCAAGAAGCCCGACGGGCTCGAGATCCTGAAGCGCCTAGTGAAGGACGCCGATGTCGTGGTTGAGAACTACCGTCCCGACGTCAAATTCCGGCTCAAGGTCGATTACGAAAGCCTCAAGGCGGTGAACCCGCGCCTCGTCTATGGCAGCATCTCCGGCTTCGGCCAGGACGGGCCCTATCGCGACCGGCCGGGCTTCGACCAGATCGCGCAAGGCATGGGCGGGCTGATGTCGATCACCGGCCTGCCCGGCCAGGGGCCGGTGCGGGTCGGCATTCCCGTCGCCGACCTCACCGCCGGCATTTTCTGCGCCATGGGCATCCTGGTGGCGCTGTTGGAGCGCGAGGTCTCGGGCGAGGGGCAATGGGTCCAGTCCTCGCTGCTGGCAGCGCAGATCGCCATGCTCGACTTCCAGGCGGCGCGCTGGCTCATCGGCAAGGAGGTGCCCGGGCAGGCCGGCAACAACCATCCCACCAGCATCCCCACCGGCGTGTTCAAGACCAAGGACGGCCACATCAACATCGCCGCCGCCGGCGCCGAGATCTATCAGCGGCTGTGCAAGGCGCTGGGGGCGGAGAGCCTCGCCAGCGATCCCGACTACGCCAGCGACAAGCTGCGCTCCAAAAACCGCGACCGGCTCAACGCCGCGATCGAGGAGATCACCAAGACCAAGAGCTCGGCCGAGTGGATCGCGCTCATCAACAAGGCGGGCGTGCCCTGCGGCCCCATCTACAAGATGGACGAGGTCTTCGCCGACCCGCAGGTGAAGCATATCGGCATTGCGCAAGGGGTGGAGCATCCGAGCTTGGGCCGCATCGAGGTGGTCGGCCAAGCCGTGAGCCTGAGCCGCACGCCGTCCGCCATCCGCAGCGCGACGCCCGAGCGCGGCGAGCATACCGACGCGGTGCTGCGCGAGCTCGGCTATGACGACCAGGCCATCGCCGGCTTGCGCGCCAAGGGCGTGATTTGAGGAGGAGCAGATGATTTCCCCGAGCGAGCGCATGATCGCGCAAAAGGACGGCGCGATCGGCTGGATGATCTTCAACAACCCCGAGCGCCGCAACGCGCTGTCGCTCGACATGTGGCAGGCGATGCCGGTGATCCTCGATTATTTCGAGCGCGATCCCGAGGTGCGCGTCGTCGTGCTTAGGGGTGCCGGCGACAAAGCCTTCATCTCCGGCGCCGACATCTCGCAATTCGAGAAGCAGCGCTCCTCGCCCGAGACCATCGCGCAATATGACGCCATCGCCGAGGTGGCGAACGCCAAGCTGCAGCACATCCGCAAGCCGACCATCGCCATGATCCACGGCTTCTGCATCGGCGGCGGCGTCGGCGTCGCCTTGCAATGCGACCTGCGCATCGCCGCCGACAATGCGCGCTTCGGCGTGCCGGCGGCGCGGCTGGGCCTCGGATATCGCTGGGCCGGCGTCAAGAAGCTCGTCGACCTCGTCGGCCCGAGCTTCGCCAAGGAGATCTTCTTCACCGCGCGGCACTTCTCGGCCGCCGAAGCGCTGGCCATGGGGTTGATCAACCGCGCCCTGCCGGAGGCCGAGCTCGACGCCTATGTGCGTCAGTATTGCGCGCTCATTGCCGACAACGCACCGCTCACCATGGAGGCGGTGAAAGGCGTGGTCGGCGAGCTCGCGAAGCCCCACGCCGAGATCGACCGCGACCAGTGCGAGGCGCTGGTGGCGCGCTGCTTCGACAGCCAGGACTACATCGAGGGCC
>JBKQTR010000430.1:0-3340 GCA_052143095.1 Allostellaceae bacterium | reverse complement strand
CTTGGCGATCAGGCCGTTGCCGTACGGATCGCCCGCCAGCGCGACGTACCCCAGCTGAGCGATACGCTCGGCGCGTTGTTTGGCGTGGGGTCCGAGCCCGAACGCCTCGGGCATCACGAGCACGCCTGGACGCTTGCCGGAAGCCTGGTCGTCGTACGCGACGAAGCCGTGCAATGTTACGTCGCCGTCCTTGTACTGAATGTTCTCACTCTTCATGTGATGGCCCTCTTCCTCTCAGGTGAAAAGTCGTTAACTCAGTTTATCGGCCTCACGCCTGGGCGTTCAGCTCGCGCAGAAATCCATCACCGCTTTGACCGAAGCTTGCGGTTGTTCGGCGAACAGTACGTGCCCCGCCGCGGCGATTTTCTGGACCTTCACCGTCGACCCGACCATCAGGCGTTTGAACGCCTCGGCGTACGACGGTGGGACGATTCCGTCCGACTCGCCCCAGAGGATCAGGGTCGGCGCCTTGATCCGGTAGAGCCGCTCATTTAGTCCGCGGTCGCCATTCGGCCAGAGAAAGCGCCCAGCCATCGCGAGCGCCTTGGCCCGCGCCACGATCGCCTCGGTCGCCGCCTCGGGATCGCTCGGCACCGCGACGAAAGCCTTCGCGACTTCGGAATTCGGGTCGTGAAAGGCGGCTTTCGCGAGTTTGTCCGGGCTGCAAGCAAAGAAATCCAGGGTCGGGTCTTCGGCGAGAAAGAGTCCGGCGGGAGCCACCAGCACGAGCTTCTTGACCCGGCCGGGCTCGGTCGCCGCCATCTCCGCCGCCATCATGCCGCCGAACGAATGGCCGACCAGAATCGCGCGCTCGATTTTCAGCGCGTCGAGCAGGTCCCAGCCCCAGAACACCAGCTTCTGCACATCCTCGTGCAGATGCTCCTCGCCGGTTGAACCGAAACCGGGGAGCAGCGGCGCCGTCACGGTAAAGCGTTTGCTGAATTCCTGCAGCTCGGGCGTGAAGGCCGGCAGTCCACCGGCGGTATGCAGGAACACCAGATGATCGCCGCTGCCCTGCTGATAGTATTTGACGGAGAAATCCCCGCCACGAAGCGTAATTGTCTTAAGGTCACTCATTTTGACTTCACTCATCGAGCACAGCCCGCGCGGCCTAGCGCGCCTCCGCCTGTCCGGGAACGGCGCGCTCCTGCAACGGCAGCGGCTTGGGCGACCAGCGGTCCTCCCACTCTTCGCTCCAGATCTTCTTGATCGATGGCATCACTTCCTTGGCGAAAAGCTCCGTGTTCTTCATCACCAGATGCTTGGGCATGCTGCCGATCTGCTGCAGCGCCATCAACTGCCCGACATTGAGGTCCTTCAGGATCCAGGTGAGCTTATCGCGCACGGTGGCGGGCGACCCCGCAACCACGTAAGAGCGGTCGACGAAGTCCTTCCACTTGAGCCCCTTGCGGAACATCGACGCGGCGTTGCCGCCCTGTCCGCGGAGACCGGCGCGGACCGTCGCCTCGGTGCGATAGCCGGGCGCGTCGGCGAACTCGTCGCCGATATGCACGCACTTGTTGTAGAAGTATTCGAGATGCTCGGCGTAATCCTTCTCGGCTTGCGCGTCAGTTTCCGCGACACAGATGAGCTGCAGGTAGCCGAAGCGATAGGGATTCAGGTCCTTGCCCAGTTTCGCCGCGCGATCCCAATAGCCGTTGCCCACGCGCTTGCCATATTCGTAGCCGAGGTATGACAACGCGCAGTACACGTAATCGTGTTCAAGCGTCCAGTCCCAGGTCTCGACCGAGCCACCGCCCGGAATCCAGATCGGCGGATGGGGCTTCTGGACGGGACGGATGAACATGTTGGTGTAGCGCACCTTGTTGTAGCGCCCGTTGAAGACGAACGGCTCTTCTTCCGTCCAGGCTTTTTTGATGAAGTCGTGCGCCTCGTAATAGCGCTCGCGCAAGGTCGCCGGGATGAAGCCGTAGGCGAAGTTATCGTCGGGGCTGCTGCCGACCGGGAAGCCCGCCACCAGGCGCCCGCCCGAAATCAGGTCGAGCATCGCGAACTCCTCCGCCACGCGGAGCGGCGGATTGTACATCGCGATACTGTTGCCCAGCACGATCAGATTGGCGTTCGTGGTTCGGCGCGCGACCGCGGCCGCCATCAGATTGGGCGACGGCATCATGCCGTAGGCGTTGGCGTGATGCTCGTTCACGCAGATCCCGTCCAAACCCATTTGGTCGGCGAACTCCATCTCGTCGAGGAATTCGTTGTACAGATGATGACCGCGCGTCGAGTCGTAGAGCTTGGTGGGAATATCCACCCAGACGCTGTGATGATCGTTCTCGAAGTTCGGTGGCAGGAATCGCCACGGCATCAGATGGAACCAGTTTACTTTCATAGGTCGCCTCGCACCCTTGGCTGGTGGCGCCCCCGGCTGGAACCCGCCACTGGGCTTATTCCTGCGGACATTAGCAAACCCCTGCTCGGATGAAAAAGCGCGCGCTCAGATTACGGGGCGTCCTCGTAGAGGGTTCGCGAGAGGGGGTTGGACGTCCCACCGTCGATCGTGAGGATCGCGCCCGTGGTGAAGCTCGCGGCGGGACTGGCGAAGTAGAGCGCGGCGCCCGCGACCTCCTCGGCCTCTCCGGCGCGCTGCAACGGAAAGGTCTCCTTGGCGCGCTTCGTGTACTCCGGCGTGCGCGACCATCCCTTGCTGATATCGGTATGGAACGGACCGCACATAATACAGTTGACGCGGACTTTGGGTCCGTATTCCTGCGCGAAGGTTTGCGTGAGTACGTTCAGGCCCGCTTTGGCGGCGCCATAGACGGCCATGTCGGAGTCGGGCCGAATCGCGGCGGTCGACGTAACGTTGATGATCGCACCGCCCTCGCCCGCCGCCATGCGCGAGCCGAAGAGCGCCGACAATCTAAAGGGTCCCTTGAGGTTTACACCGACAATCTTGTCGAAGAGATCCTCGCTCAAGTCGAGCGCCGAGGGTGCCAGCGGCGACAGGCCGGCGTTGTTGATCAGCACGTCGCTGCGCCCCCAGCGCCCATAGACCTCCTCGGCCAGCCGGTTGCAATCCTCCCATTTGCCGACGTGGGCCGCGTGCGCCGAGCCGTCGCTGCCGAGGGCGCGTATCTCCGCGACCGTCGCCTCACAGGCGTCGAGCTTGCGGCTCGCGACCGCGACGCGCGCACCGGCCTTGGCAAAGGCGAGCGCCATCGCGTGGCCAATCCCGCGGCTGCCGCCGGTAATCACGACGACCTTGCCGGCGAAGTCGTAAAGGCGCGCGACGTCGTTCATTGCGCGGTCACCTCCCGCTCGATCAGCTCGCCATACTTTTTGATCGCGGCCTCGCGCAACGCCGGGATATGGCCGCTCG
>JBKQTR010000429.1:0-21047 GCA_052143095.1 Allostellaceae bacterium | reverse complement strand
GAGCGAGGTGATCTCGGATGCCGTCAGGCCGCCGACCTGGGTCGTGCTCAACGCCCCGATCTGGGTGACGTCGAGGCCGGGCAGCTGCGTCGTCGGGCTGAGCGTGCGGATCTCGGTTGTGGTCAGGGCCTTCACCTGCGTCACGGTGAAGTCGCCGAGCTGGGTGGCGCTGAGCGCGCCGGTCACCGTGGTGCTCAGGCTGCCGATCTGGGTCGCGGTCAGGCCGGTGAGCTGCGTCGTCGGGTCGAGCGCCTGGACCTGCGTCGAGGTCAGGCCGCCCAGCTGCGTCGCGCTGAGCGCGCCGATCTGCGTCGAGGTCAGGCCCTCGATCTGCGTCGTCGGATCGAGTTCACCGACTTCCGTAGAAGTCAGGCCCTTCACCCCCGTGACGCTGAGCGCGCCGACCTGGGTCGCCGTCAGGCCGCCGATCTGACTGCTGGTCAAGACGGAGAGCTGAGCCGCGCTCAAGCTGAACAGCTGCCAGGTAGCAAGCGTGTCGATGGCGGTCGCCGTCAGGGAGGCGATGTCTGTACTATTGATCGCCCCGATCTGCGTTGTGTTCAGCACGTCTACTTGAGTAGCCGTGGCGGCTGCAGCTTGCGCGGCACTTATCGCCGCGATATCGGTGACCGCTAGATTCTGGATGGCCGTCGTCGACAGCGCAGCGAACTGCGACGGGCTCAGGAGGGTGATAAGCGAGGTCATTTTTCAGGTACTCCGCGCGCCAGAATCTTAGATCCCCAGTAAATCTCGCTACTTACTATTCGCAAGTTGGGGAAGCTAAACTGCCTCCGGTGAAGAAACTCCTAATCAAGCGGGCCTTGCCATAAAATATCTCCGCGGATCGTGGTTACTGATCATTAACGCCGACGTGTCACTGTCACGAAAAGCAACTGATCGTATCCGCGATGGAGTGACCATGCCGCATCGAGCCACCTTCCCGCCGGACTGCGGAGAAGTACTGCCCCGGGTCCGGACGGCGCAGGATGACTTCTTCATCAAGGCGGCAGACAGCCTTCTCGGGGACGCATGACGCCGCCGGACGCAAGCGCGGCGGCGACCATGAGTGCGCCGCCCGATCGGATCACCCCGCGACTGGACCCCATCTCGCCGGCATTCCTTTCGGCGATGGCGAAAGCGGCGGCGCGCAATCTCGATTTGGTAGAGCTTATGTCCACCGCCCAGACGCTGGCGACCGGCGGACAAATGCCTCTCGTCCGGCAGCTTTACCAAAGCTGGTTCACACATAACCCGGATCATCCGTCACGACACCTGGCCTACTTCAACTACGGTGTCGCGCTCTCCGATGCCGGCGACCTCACCGGCGCGCGGGACGCCTACCTCGAGGCGATCTCGTTGAACAAGGATTTCCTGGCGCCCTACGTCAATCTGGGATTGCTGCTGGAGCGAATGGGTGCGACGGATCAGGCGGTCATTCGCTGGTACCAAGTGGTGAATGCCGTCGTCCCCGCAGACGGCAGCGCCATCACCTACAAGACAATGGCGTTGAAGCTGGTCACACGGGTGCTCGAGGGCGCCCGCTACGACGAACATGCTGAAGACGCGCTGCGCCTCAGTCTGGAGCTCGATCGACACCAGCGGGAACCGCTGCAACACTGGATCTGGCTGCGCCAGGGACAGTGCAAATGGCCAGTGCTGACGCCTTGGTCCGGCGTCACACGCCGGTTGCTGATGGAGAGCTTCTATCCGCTATCGCTGGCCGCCTACGCCGACGATCCGCTGTTCCAGCTCGGCACGGCCTATCATCACAGCAAGGCGGATGTCGGCAGGGCAGCGATTACGACCGTAGGCGGTTGGCCTGCGCCGGCAGGCGTCAGACAACGGCCCCTGCGCATCGGCTACGTCTCTTCCGATCTGCGCGGACACGCCGTGGGTTACCTGACGAGCGAGCTGTACGAGCTTCACGACCGCGGCAAGGTCGAGGTGTTCGCCTACTATTGCGGGATCCAGCCCGAGGATCCCACCAAAGCAAGAATCCGCAGCACCGTCGATCACTGGGTCGAGATCAGCGATCTCACCGATTATCAGGCCGCGCGGCGGATCGTCGATGATGGCATCGACATCCTGGTCGATCTCAACGGCTATTCGAAGAGTGCGCGCACGAAGCTCTTCTCCCTGCGGCCGGCGCCGATCATCGTCAACTGGCTCGGATATCCCGGGACCATGGGCAGCTCCTATCACAATTACATCATCGCCGACGATTACATCATCCCGCCAAGCCATGAGATCTATTATTCGGAAAAGGTGCTGCGCCTGCCCTGCTATCAGCCCAACGATCGCAAGCGCGTCATCGCGCCGGAACGGCCGTCGCGCCAGGAGGTCGGCCTGCCCGACACAGGTACGGTCTATTGTTGCTTCAACGGTACGCAGAAAATCACCGCCACCGTCTTCGAGCGCTGGATGACGATCCTGTCTCAGGTGCCGGACAGCGTGCTGTGGTTCCTCGCCGGAACCCAGGATACGAACGAAAGGCTGCGGCAGCAGGCGGCGCGGCTCGGCGTGGCGCCGGAGAGGCTGATCTTCGCCGACCGGGCGCTGAACGAAGAGCATATGGCGCGCTTCTCGCTGGCCGATGTCCTGTTGGATACCTGGCCTTACGGCGCGCACACCACGGCTTCCGACGCGCTGTGGATCGGGGTGCCCGTCGTGACGGTTTCCGGCCGCGGCTTCGCATCCCGCGTCTGCGGCAGCCTCGTCCACGCCGCCGGGCTGGGCGAGCTGGTCTGCGACACCTTCGATCAATATGTCGATCGGGCGGTGGCGCTCGGCCGGGACAGGGCCTTGCTCCAAGGCTACACGGACCGGCTGGCCGCCAACCGCGAGCGCTGCACGCTGTTCGACACGACCTCGCTCGTGCGCGCGCTGGAGGCGCTCTATGCCGGAATGTGGGAGGACTATCGTCAGGGCGAGTTGCCGCTGCCGAATTTGACCAATCTCGCTCTCTATCACGAGATCGGTTGCGAGGAAGCGCCGGACACGCTGGGCTTCCTGTCGCTCGCCGAATATCATGCGCGCTATCGCCTGGGGCTCATCTACCGCGACAGTATTTCGCCGCTGCCGGCCGATGGCCGGCTATGGCCGGGCCACGAAGCGCGCGCCCGCGGCCTTGACCTGGAGCCGGAAGCACGAAGCGATGAGAGGCCGGATTGCAAACTGTCGGTGGCCCCCTCCGAGGGAATCGGCCGCGTCCGCATCTCCCGCTGCGACGCACCATCCGACAGCACGAGCCCGCCGATTCCGATACGACGTTCAGCACCCGATTCCATCCTCAGCGAGGCGGCCATGGCGAACCAGACGGCTAACTCCATCGACTATCAGGAGATCATGCAACGGCAAGGCCAGATCGCCGGCTATGCCGACATGGATCCCGAATTCGCGCCGATCTTTAACGCCGTCCGTTCCTTTTCGATGACCTCCGTGGAGAGGATGTTCGATCTCTACAAATCGGTCGAATACATCGTCAAAGCGGGAGTACCTGGAGACATCGTCGAGTGTGGCGTATGGCGTGGCGGCTCGATGATGCTCGTCGCCAAGACGTTGCAGATGTTCGGCGATACCTCTCGGGGATTGTGGCTCTATGATACCTTCGAGGGCCACCCGAAGCCCTCCGAAGACGAAGTCGACCTCTGGGGCCACCGTCCGATCGATGATTGGCGGGCGAATTTGAAGCCCGATGGGAGCACGGATTGGGGCCGGGTCAGCATCGAGGAGGTGGCCGCCAACATGGCCTCGACCGGTTATCCGGGCCCGGTGAAGCTGGTCAAGGGCATGGTCGAGGAGACCGCCCGTGCGCCGACTGCGCAGGCCTTTGCCATCGCGCGTCTCGATACGGACTGGTTTCCCAGCGCTCAAATCTCGATGGAGGTTTTCTGGCCGCTACTGTCGCGCGGGGGCGTCCTGGTCGTCGACGATTACGGCCACTACAAGGGCCAGAGACAAGCGGTGGACGCCTATTTTGCCAAGCACGGCATCGTCGTGAAGCTCCACCGCGTGGATTATTCCTGCCGCACCGTCATGAAGCGATAGCGACGCATTCACGCTGAGAGGCCGGATCGCGAACTCTCCGGCCTCTCACCGTCTCGTGCGTCTGGATTCAGGTCAAGGCCGCGAGGGCTCTGCGCCTGCGCCGGCGGTGCTTAGGCTGCTTCGCTCGCCGCCGGCTTCTGCGCGCCCTGGAGAACATCCTGGATCGCCTGGATCTCCGCCGACATCACAGCCGCCATCTGGAGCGCCTGCGCCTTCAGCCGCTCATAGCGCTCATCGCCGACGCCGGCGCCGATCCTTTTCTCGTATTCCTGATAGTCCGCCGCCCGCAACACGCCATTGGTATAGAGCGAGCGTTCCTCGACCAGCGGATAATGGCGCAGCAGCATTTCCTTGCGCCAAGGCGTCTCGAGGAACTCCGGCGAGCGAATGATGTCGAGCGCGCAACGGCGGCGCACGATCTGTCCGAGGTCATAGAAATTGGCCCAGAAGGTCAGCTCGCGCAACTCCTGCGTCCCGGGACGGCGGCTGGTGTCGATACGAACATCGGCGAAGGAGATGCGGTCGATGAGGCGCGCGATGTCGTCGAGCCAGTGGTCGATGAACCAATAGGGGAAGTAGGGCGGATAGATGAAGCCCATCTTCTTGGCGAGGCCTTGGGTGATCCCGTTGATCTGCGGGAAGGAGGCATTGGCGAGGTGGTTGTAGACGACCCCGATATTGTCGGGAAAGAGCGATGCCGCTTCCAGGATCTTGGCATCGAAGCCCGGCGTCACGTGCGGCGCATAATCCACCATGGCGAGATAGACGTCCGCCGGCACCTGGAGCGCGCGATTGTACTTGCCGCCAAGCGAATCCTCGCGCAGGCCGATCAGCGGCCGCAACCGGCGATCGGCGGGCAGCTGCGGCAGGGCGTCGATCGTCTTCTGATCGTCGTGGTCGACCGAGATCATGAAGATCGTGGTCGGCAGCACCATGTTGCGCAGCGTCTCCTCGACCGTGCGAAGCAGCAGCTCGGGACGCCCGCGCGTGCACAGGTTGATGGTCAGCGTCTGATCGCTCACTTCGCCACCCCTCTTCTATTCATAGAAACAAAAACCGGACATTCCGCGATCTATAGTTAACGACATTCCGGCCGCCCCGGCCAAAACTCGCGATGCGATCCCATCAGTGTCGACGGAAATGGATAATAACGGCTTAAGAAGCTCGGCCGGCTACCCGGCGCGTCAAACGCGACGGGCACAGCCATCACCGGCTGAGCCCTCCAGCGACGTGATGCAGCAGACGGGGAGAGACGACGCTCGAGGCGTGAACTGAACCGGGCGGTGCCGTTCAGCGCGGCAGATCCGCGAAGATTCGCGGCAATTGCGCGGGAAATCCGCTTTCATCGCCGCGCGGCTCGGACAAAACTCAAACGGAATCGTCGACGGCGAGGACGCGATGTCGAGGGCAACGGAAGAGGCTGCGCCGACCGCAAAGATGCGGGCAAAGCTGGTCGCGAACCTCGTTCGCGCCCGGCAGACCCGCGCGGCGATCGAGACCGGGGCGGTCGTCGAGCTCGCGGCGGAACGCGCCGTGGTCGAGCCGGCGGCAGCCGCTGTGACCGCGCCCCCGCCTTCGCCGTCACCGGTCGAGGAGATGCCGCCTGTTCCGCCTGTGCCGGAAGCCGGTGACCTGTTTGTCGGCAAGGGAGGGGCGTCCGTCACCGGTTTCCGTCCGTCCTATTGGTCCTATGATCGGGCAGCGAGCGGCGGCGCCTTGCCGGCGCTCGCGCCCGGGCAAGAAGGCGACGGGTCGCGGCCCCGGTCGCACGGCAGAAACCAAGACACCGCCGAGGAAAATCCGATCGGGCCGGAGCCGGTTGCGCTCCGTGCCGCCGAAGACGCGGCGACTTCCTCGACGGGCGAGAAGCAAACGCAGCGCGCGCGCATAGTGCCGCCGCAACCTTTCGCCGATGAGGCAGAAATCCCCGCGCCGGCATCGGTCTCCTACGACGAGTTCCTCGATGCCGAGGCGCCGCTGCCGCGCCACCTTGCCAACGCGCCGGCGGCGCAGCCGGTGTCGGCGCGTCCGGCGCCGGCAATGCTGGTGAGCGCGATCTTCGAGGTGAGCGAAACGGCGGCGTCGGCGCAGCCGCAAAGCGCCGAGCCCGAGCCGCGCTCGCCGCCGAGCGACGAGCATGACGCGCCGGAGGTCGCAGAACCGGCGACATCCGAAGCGACAACGGTACCGCTTGGTCCGGAGAGACGCGCTCGGGCGGCAGCGCCGGAGCCTCTGGACGAGGCGGCTGTCGCACGGCTTCTCCTCCCCATCGGCATCTCCGGCGAGATCGCGCCCGCTCTCTGCGACCCCATCACGGCGATGGCTCTCCCCGATAAGGCAGCAGCGTCGCGCGACAGTTCCGCTCAGCCCTTGCCGCAGGGCGACCCGGCTGAGGCGCAAGCAGCGGTGGCGGGGTTCGATGCTGCGGCAGCTCCGCGCGATGACGAAGCCGCGACCGAACCCGCCGACACGCAGGCGCCGCTCGCGCCGGGCGATGACACTCAATCCCCGTCCGCGCAGACGCTGGACACCGCCGAGCCCGTTCCGTCGCCGCCTGTCGAAGATGACGGGCTGCCGGCAACGAGTGACGCTGCGACGCCGGAGGCGGAGGGCCAGGAGAGCGTCGAGGGACTGAGCGATGGCGAGATCGAGCCCGACGATCGCGGCCGATCGCCCGTGGCAACGGCCGAAGCCGTTGACTTGTCGCCTGCCATCGCGGCGCCTGAAGCGGCAAGCGCAGCGACCGAGCCGGTAGAGCCGATCGACGAGGCTGCGGCGGTCCAAGGCAGGGAGAGTGCCTCCGCGCCGGCGGATCGGGAAAACGCGCCTCGCGCGTTCGCTGCAGCGTCGGCCGAAGAGGCCCCGTTCGCCGCGGTGGTCGCCGATGCGCCAAGCGCGCGGGAGACCGAGGGCGACGGTGCCAACGTCGCCCTCGCGCGCGCTCCGGTCCCGGATGTCGCGGAGGCGCAGCCGCCGGTGCCCGCCTTGGATAGCGCAGCCACATCGCTGCCGGTCGAGGAACCGGCGCCGGTTCAGCTCCGGCCGGCGCTCGATCCCGCACCGCCAGCCGCGGCGCCGGCGCGCCCCCGCGCGGTCGAGACCGAAGACGCCGATGCCGCGAACGAGCCGGTGACCGATGCGCTCGGCGAGGCCATCGAAAGCGTTCTCTCCGCGCGCTGGTATGGTGCGCCGCAAGGCGCGCCATACACCAGGCCTGGCGCATCGCCGATCGCCGCGACACGGAGCGTCACGCCGAACTCGCTGCTGGAAGATCTCGCTGTCGCCCGCCAGGAGCTGCAGCCACCGCCCGAAGCCCCCGCCAGCAACCGCAAGCCCGTCTTCATCGCGCTCGGCGTGGCAGCGCTGGTCGGCACCGTCGGCTATATTCTGTCGCACAGTCACCTCCCGATCGGCGGCTTGCTGCGCGACATCACGCGGCTCGTCTCCTGACGCCCGGGTGGGCATGAAAAACCCGCAGGAACCGGGATTCCTGCGGGTTTGAATGGTGGAGCAGAGGGGGATCGAACCCCTGACCTCGACATTGCGAACGTCGCGCTCTCCCAACTGAGCTACTGCCCCGCGACGGGCGGCGACTATGTGGGCGGCTGCCGGCAGCTGTCAAGACTGGGCGCGCCGGTGCCGGTCGCCGCGGGCGGTCTCGAGTGCCGCCGGCGCATCCGGCCGCCGGCCTTGCGCCGCTGGCGTGCCGCGGCTAGCTTACCGCCGCTTCGCGAATGGGGGGGGCGGACGGGCTCATGGGCGGTTTCCTGGTTCCGGTCGTCGACATCGTCGTCGTTCTGCTGCACATCTATTGGTGGATCGTCATCATCTCGGCGGTGATGAGCTGGCTCATCGCCTTCAACGTCATCAATACCCACAGCCGCCCCGTCGCGATGATCGGCGACTTCCTCTACCGCGCGACCGAGCCCGCGCTGAGGCCGATCCGCCAGTTCCTGCCCAATCTCGGCGGCCTCGACATCTCGCCGATCATCCTGCTGCTGATCCTGTGGTTCATCGAGCGCGAGCTGATACAGCTGGAGTTCTACGTCGCGCAGCTCTAGGCGCGGCGCCGGTGCTCCCCTTCACCGCCGTGGCGGACGGCGTGCGGCTTGCCGTGCGGCTGACGCCCAAGGCCGCGGCGGCGCGCATTCTCGGGCTGATCGAGGATGGCAGCGGCGGGGTCGCCCTCAAAGTGGCGGTGACGGCGCCGGCCGAGGCGGGCAAGGCCAATGACGCGCTGCTGGCGCTGCTGGCCGAGACGCTCGGCCTCAAGCGGCGCGACTTTCGCCTCGTGCTCGGCGCCGCCGACCGGCGCAAGCTGCTGCATATCGCCGGCGATCCGGCGGCGCTCGCCGCCCGGCTCGGGGAAAGGCTCGGCCCATGGTTGAGACGCGACTGATCGACGGCAAGGTTGCGGCGGAAGCGCTGCGCGCGCGCGTCGCCGCCGCGGCGGCGTCGCTCAAGGCGCAACACGCCATCGTGCCGGGGCTCGCCGCGGTGCTGGTCGGCGCCGACCCCGCCAGCGAGGTCTATGTGCGCAGCAAAGCCAAGGCGACGCGCGCGGCCGGGCTCGAGAGCGTCGAGCACCGGCTGCCCACTGCCACCGGCGAGACGGAGCTGCTGCGCCTCATCGCCGCGCTCAACGCCGATCCCGCCATCGACGGCATCCTGGTGCAGCTGCCGCTGCCGCCGCAGATCGAGCCGCAGCGCGTCATCGAGGCGATCGACCCGGCCAAGGATGTCGACGGTTTCCACCCGCAGAATGTCGGAAAACTCTGGAGCGGCGGGACGGCGCTGGTGCCGTGCACGCCCTACGGCTGCCTGGTGCTGCTGCGCGAGACGCTGGGCAGTCTCACCGGCGCCGAGGCGGTGGTGCTCGGGCGCTCCAACATCGTCGGCAAGCCGATGGCGGCGCTGCTGCTCGCCGAGAATTGCAGCGTCGGCCTGGCGCATTCGAAGAGCCGCGACCTGCCGGCGATCGCGCGCCGCGCCGACATCCTGGTGGCGGCGGTGGGCCGCGCCGAGTTGGTGCGCGGCGGCTGGATCAAGCCGGGCGCCACGGTGATCGATGTCGGCATCAACCGGCTCCCCGCCGCCGACGGCAAGAGCCGGCTCGTCGGCGACGTCGCCTTCGCCGAGGCGCAAGGCATCGCCGGCGCGATCACGCCGGTGCCGGGTGGGGTCGGGCCGATGACCATCGCCTGCCTGCTGCGCAACACGCTCATCGCCGCCTGCCGCCGCCGCGGCATCGCCGAGCCCCAGATCTGACCGGCTCTCGGCCGCTCACAAAAAGATGACCGACAGCGCCGGCAAGACGACGTAAGATGGAGGAACGCCCGGTGCCCGGCCACCTTATAACCGGAGAGGACGGGCGGGCTTACAGCGTGGATCGATGGTGCAGGCCCGCAAGCGAAGGGAGATGCCCATGCTACGCGTGAAGGAGATCGTCGTGCTGGCGGGAACACTGGCGCTCGGCGCCTGTGCCGTGGCGCCGCCCCCCGGCCCCAGCGTCATGGCGCTGCCGGCCAAGGACAAGAGCTTCGCCGAGTTCCAGCAGGACGACATGACCTGCCGCCAATATGCCTCGGCCCAGACCGGTGGCACCTCCCCGGGGCAAGCCGCCAATGACAGCTTTGCCACCAGCGCCGCGGTCGGCACCGTGCTTGGCGCGGCGGCCGGCGCCGCCATCGGCGCCGCCGCCGGCAATCCGGCGGCGGGCGCGGCGATCGGCGCCGGCAGCGGGCTGTTCCTTGGCGGTGCCAGCGGATTAGGTGCGGCGGGGTATTCGGCCGCGGCGCTGCAACAGCGCTATGACATGAGCTATGTCCAATGCATGTCGGCCAAAGGCGAGAGCGTGCCCACCGCGCTCGCCGGGTCGGCGCCTCCCGGCTATGCCTATGGCTATCCTTACGGCTATCCCTATCCCTACCCCTATCCTTATGCCTATCCCTATGGGCCTTACGGCTACTATCCCGGCTTCTATCCGGGGGTAGGCTTCGTCAGCGTCGGCTTCCGCGGGCATTTCCGCTGAGACGGGCCGGCGTCGCCGCGACCAACGCGGCGCCCTAGTGACGACTATGCGCCGCGAGGCGGAAGGCGGCCTCGGTCTTGGCGCGAATCTCGTCGAAGGTGACGCCGGGCGCGAGCTCGATCAGTACCATGCCGCCGCTGCCCTTCTTGTCGATGGTGAAGACGCCGAGATCGGTGATCACGATGTCGACGACGCCGGCGCCGGTGAGCGGCAGGGTGCAGCGCTTCAGCAGCTTCGCCTCGTCCTTGGCGGTGTGCTCCATGACGACCACCACCTTCTTGACGCCGGCGACGAGATCCATGGCGCCGCCCATCCCCTTCACCATCTTGCCGGGGATCATCCAATTGGCGAGATCGCCATTCTCCGCCACCTGCATGGCGCCGAGGATCGAAAGATCGATGTGGCCGCCGCGCACCATGGCGAAGCTGTCGGCGCTGGAGAAATAGCTGGTGGTCGGCAGCTCCGTCACCGTCTGCTTGCCGGCATTGATTAGGTCGGGATCCTCCTCGCCCTCATAGGGGAACGGCCCCATGCCGAGCATGCCGTTCTCGCTTTGCAGCTGCACCGACATGCCGGACGGGATGTAGTTCGACACCAGCGTCGGAATGCCGATGCCGAGATTGACGTAGAAGCCGTCGCGCAACTCCTTGGCCGCGCGTGCCGCCATTTCCTCGCGTGTCCAGGCCATGCCGATCTCCTCAGGAAGGACGCTTGAGCACGGTGCGCTGCTCGATGCGCTTCACCGGATTGGGTATGTGCACGATGCGCTGCACGAAGACGCCCGGCGTGATGATGTGGTCGGGGTCGATCTCGCCCGGCGTCATGAGATGCTCGACCTCGGCGACCGTCACCTTGGCCGCCGTCGCCATCATCGGGTTGAAGTTGCGCGCGGTCTTGCGATAGACGAGGTTGCCTTCGGTGTCGCCCTTCCAGGCATGGACAATGGCGAGATCGGCGACCAGGCCGCGCTCCATGACGTATTTCTCGCCGTCGAAGACGCGCACATCCTTGCCTTCGGCGATGACGGTGCCGACGCCGGTCTTGGTGAAGAAGGCGGGAATACCGGCGCCGCCGGCACGGATGCGCTCGGCCAGCGTGCCTTGCGGGTTGAACTCGAGCTCGAGCTGGCCGGCGAGAAACTGCTGCGCGAAGAGCTTGTTCTCGCCGACATAGGACGAGATCATCTTGCGGATCTGGCGGCTTTCCAGCAGCAATCCCAACCCGGCGCCGTCGATCCCGGCGTTGTTGGAGACGACGGTGAGATTGCCGACGCCGGCCTCGCGGATCGCGTCGATCAGCGCCGCGGGGATGCCGCAGAGCCCGAAACCGCCGGACATGATCATCATGCCGTCGCGCAGCACGCCGGCCAGAGCGGCATCGGCGCTGGGATAGACCTTGTTCGCCATGATCGACCTGCTCGCGCGCGGCTTGCGCCGGCGCGTCCCTGCCTCGCTTGCTTCGGCATAGCACGCGCGCCGCGCCGCGCCAACACCCGGCGCCGCCGCGGCGAGCGCAAAGCTACTCGGCGGCGCGCACATTTGCCGGCATCGGCCGCCCGGGCGGGAAGAGCGCGTGGATCGGCGCCGCCGGCCACCCATAAGCGCCGAGCACGCGGACGAGGCGGCCGGCGGCGTGTCCTCGGCGACCTGCCAGCACGGCGCACGCACCAAGCCGGCGTCGGCATGCGCGCGGCGACCAAGCTGGCGCTGACGCTCGCCGCCCTATTTGCCGTAGGGCGGGCAAGCGCCGCGATCGCGCCGATGTGCTAGGCTTGGTGCCAGCACGCCAGTCCCCGCCCCATGATCCCCGCCTCCCTCTCGCTCCCCCGCCTCGCGCCGACGACACGAGCAGCGCTGTGGGTGGTGTTGGGCGGCGTCTGCTCGACGGTGATGAACGTCCTGATCCGCGAGGCGGCGAAGGAGCTGCACCCGTTCGAGGTGACCTTCTTCCGCTGCCTCTTCGGCCTGCTGGTGCTGGTGCCATGGCTGATGCGCATCGGCATCGGCAGCCTGCGCACCACCAAGGTGTGGTTCTACACCTTGCGCGCCGGCGTTAGCCTCGTCTCGATGCTGAGCTGGTTCTACGGCATCACCCTGGTGCCGCTTGCCACCGCGACCGCGCTCAACTTCACCGCCCCGCTCTTCGCCATCGCCGGCGCGGCGCTCGTCCTGGGCGAGACCGTGCGGCTGCGGCGATGGCTGGGGGTGGCCGCCGGGTTCCTCGGCGTGCTCGTCATTATCCGGCCCGGCGCCGCCGCGCTCGATCCCAACCTGCTGCTCATCCTGTTGTCGGCCGCGACCATGGGGATGGGCGTGGTGACGGTGAAATTCCTGTCGCGCAGCGAATCCGCCACGGCGATCGTCACCTACATGGTGCTCTACTCGGCGCCGCTGGCGCTGATCCCGGCGCTGTTCGTCTGGCGCTGGCCGTCGCTGCCGACCTTCGGCTGGCTGGTGGCGCTGGGCGTCATCGGCACCACGGCGCATTTTTGCGTCGCGCGCGCCTACAGCGCCGCCGATGCCAGCGCTTGCGCCCCGTTCGAGTTTCTGCGCATGCCGTTCACCGTGGTGCTCGCCTATCTCGTCTTCGGCGAGGTGACGGATCTCTGGACCTGGGTGGGCGCGGCGGTGATCGCGGGCTCGTCGATCTATGTCGCCCATCGCGAGGCGCGGCTCGCCCGGCGCGCCGCGACGGCGGTATCGCAACCCGGCGATTGATCTGCTAAGCATGCGCCCAAAGGCAAGGAGGAAAGCATGGAGCTTCGGGGTCAAGCGGCACTCGTCACCGGCGGCGGATCAGGCCTCGGCGCGGCCACCGCGCGCGCGCTGGCCAAGGCGGGCGCCAGGCTCGCCGTGCTCGACATCAACGAGGAGAACGCCAAGAAGGTCGCGGCCGAGATCGGCGGCGTCGCCATCCGCTGCGACGTCTCCGATGCCAAGAGCGGCGAGGAGGCGGTGGCCAAGGCGCGGGCGGCGCAAGGGCCGGCACGGGTGCTGATCAATTGCGCCGGCATCGGCATCGGCGCGCGCATCGTCGGTCGCGACGGGCCGCATCCGCTCGACCAGTTCAGCCGCGTCATCAACGTCAATCTGATCGGCACCTTCAACCTGATGCGGCTTGCCGCCGCCGATATGCAGAAGCTCGAGCCGCTGGAAGAGGGCGAGCGCGGCGTCATCGTCTCCACCGCCTCGGTCGCGGCCTTCGAGGGCCAGATCGGCCAGGCCGCCTATTCCGCCTCCAAGGGCGGCATCGTCGCGCTGACGCTGCCGGCGGCGCGCGAATTCGCGCCAGCGGGCATCCGCGTCAACACTATCGCCCCCGGCCTCTTCGCCACGCCGCTGATGGCGAGCCTGCCGCCGCAGGTGCAGGAGAGCCTCGGCAAGTCGGTGCCGTTCCCGCAGCGCCTGGGCCGGCCCGAGGAATATGCGCGCCTGGTGCTCGACATCATCGCCAACACGATGATCAACGGCGAGACCATCCGCCTCGACGGCGCCCTCAGGATGCAGCCGAAATAGCGCCGACTAGCGCGAGCGCTCCTTGTCGCGGGGCGGAGCAAGCTCGTCGATGGCATGGGCGAGGCGCACATCACGCTCGGAGAGCCCGCCGGCATCGTGGCTGGTGAGGATGACCTCGACGCGGTTGTAGACGTTGAACCATTCGGGATGATGGTCCATCCTCTCGGCGATCAGCGCCACCTGGCTCATGAAGCCCCAGGCCTCGACGAAGGTGCCGAAGTGATAGGTCTTGCGGATGGCATCGCGGTCCTCGACCTCGGACCAGCCATGAAGTTCCTTGATCGCGGCCTTGCGCGCCGCGCCGACCAGACGCTCGACCATGCCTCGCCTCCCCGACTGAGCCTGCCTCACGCAGAGGTGGCGGGTCGCCGGCGGGATATCAAGCGGTGAGCGGGCTCGGACCGCCGCCGAGCCTCGGCGATCTCGAGGCGATGGCCGAGCGCGCGCTCGCCGCCATCCCGGCGGAGCTGAAGCGGCATCTCGGCCGCGTGATTATCCGCGTGGTCGAGTTTCCCGATGCCGAGACCGAGGAGGAGATGGGCCTCGAGAGCCCGTTCGACATCCTCGGTCTCTATCGCGGCGTGGCGCTGCCGCGCCAGAGCGTGATGGACCCGCGCGCCGAGCCCGAGTTGATCTTCCTCTATCGCCGGCCGATCCTCGACTATTGGTGCGAGACCGGCGAGGATCTCTACGCCGTGGTGCGCCATGTGCTGATCCACGAGATCGGCCATCATTTCGGCTTCAGCGACGACGACATGGAGCGGATCGAGGCGGCAGGCTAGAACGGAGCGAGAGCCTGCGCCGTGCGGCTTCCGCGATTGCTGCGCAATCGCTGTCGCCGCCGCGGACGAACTCGCTATGCGAGTTCGCCGCTAGAGCAGTGCTTCCACGCGCTGCCGCAGCTCCGGCAGCACTTCGGCGGCGAACCACGGGTTCTGCTTCTCCCACCCGGTCGTGCGCCAGCTCGGATGCGGCAGCGGCAACGCGCCGGGCAGGAACTCGCGCCAGGCGCGCACTGTCTCGGTCATGCTCTTCTGCCGCCGGCCTCTCAGATAATAATCGATCGCGTAGGAGCCCACGAGCAGCGTCAGCTCGATCGCGGGCCAGGCGGCGAGCAGCCGCGCATGCCAGAGCGGCGCGCATTCCGGCCGCGGCGGCAGATCGCCGCCTGCGGCAAAGCGGCCGGGATAGCACAGCCCCATCGGCAGGATGGCGATGCGGCGCTCGTCGTAGAAGGTGTCGCGGTCGACGCCGAGCCAGTCGCGCAGCCGGTCGCCGCTGCGGTCGTCGAAGGAGAAGCCGGTGGCATGCACTTTCGTCCCCGGCGCCTGGCTGGTGATGAGGAGCCGCGCCGAAGGCAGCCCGCGCAACACCGGCCGCGGGCCCAGCGGCAGATGCGGCGCGCAGACGATGCAGGCGCGGACCTCGGCCATGAGCCTGTCGAAGGCGCTTTCCCCGGGCTCGGCACCGGCGCGCAAACGGGGAGCGGAGTGATTCGCTGGCACGTAGCCACTGACTCAAAAATCTTGGCGATCCATTGGCACACCACGCGCCGAATTTCCGGCGCCGAATCGGATGATAAGCCTGCCCCCCTCCGCGGCCAAGGCTCACGCAGCCTAGGCGGCGCTGCCGCGGCGCTCGCGCTCGACCGAGTTGAGCTCGTCGGAGACCGTGGTGCGGTGCATGTCGCGGCGATATCTGGTGTCGTCATAGGGACGGCCGCGATGCATGGTGCAGCGGTCGTCCCACATCACGAGATCGCCGACCGACCAGCGATGCCGGTAGACGAAGCGCTCCTCGGTGGCAAAGGCGATGAGCTCCTCGATCAGCGCGCGGCCCTGCTCCAGCGGCCAGCCGATGACATGCGAGGCGTGCGAGGCGAGATAGAGCGTCTTGCGCCCGGAGCCGGGGTGGCGGCGCACGAGACGCTGCGGCACCGGCGGCAGCGCGCGCTGGATCTCCTCGTTGAACTCGGTGAAGCCGATCTGGGCGCGCGAGCGGAAGATGCTGTGCTCGACGACGAGGCCGTCGAGCGCGCGCTTCTTCTCCTCGGGCAGCGCGTCATAGGCGGCGCGGAGGTCGGCGAACTCGGTCTCGCCGCCGCTCGGCGGGATCTCCCGCGCGGAGAGCAGCGAGCAGCGCGCCGGGACGAATTTGAAGGAGCTGTCGGTGTGCCAGAGCTGGTTGCCGCGGTTGAACAGCAGCCGCTTGTCCTCGGCCGACATGACGCGGCCCTCGGGATCGAGGTTGGAGATGTCGGCGATCTCCGGTCGCTCCAGCCGCGACTTCTTGCTGCCGGCATATTCGGGGCTGGTCTCCAGCGGACCGAAATTCAGCGAGAAGGCGATCTGCTGCTCGTCGCTGAGCGGCTGGCCGGGAAACACCAGCACGGCATGGCGGTTGAAGGCGGCGTCGATGGCGGCGAACGCGTCGGGCGACAGCGGCGAAGCAAGGTCGACGCCGGTCACGGCGGCGCCGAGATGCGGATGGAGCGGCCTGACCTCGATGCCCATGAAACCCTCCCGCCTTGCTTCGCCGGAAGTATGCCGTCGGCGCCGCCGCCGATCAATCCGAACCGCCGGTGCTGGTCAGCCCGGTGGGCGGGCCGTCGATCGCCGTCCAGCCGCCATCGACCACCAGCGCGCTGCCCGTGACGTAGCTCGCGGCATCGGAAGCGAGAAAGGCGACGGCGCCGGCGACCTCGTCGGCGCCGCTCCAGCGCCGGAGCACGGTGTGCGCGGCATAGGTGTCGTAGATCTCCGGCCGCGCCTTGAGCGGTGCCGTGAGCGCGGTGTCGACGATGCTCGGCACGATGGCGTTGACGCGCACGCCCACCGGGCCGATCTCGGCGGCAAGCCCGCGCACGAGCTGGATGATGCCGGCCTTGGTGGCGCCGTAGACGGCGAGGCCGGGCTCGAGCGTCATGGCGCGCATCGAGGAGCAGGCGATGAGGCTGCCGCCGCGCTGCGCCGCCATGATACGCCCGAAGGCGCGCAGGAAGTGGAAGACGCCTTTGAGGTTGAGGCCGACGACGCGGTCGAAATCCTCCTCGGTGTAATCGAAGATCGTCTTGCGGATGTTGATCGCGGGCGTGGTCACGGCGATGTCGAGCCGGGCGTGGCGCTTGCCGATCGCCGCCGCCAGGGCCTCGATATCGGCGCGGCTCGCCGCATCCGCCACCGCCGCCTCGCCGCCGATCGCCGCAGCGGTGGCGGCGGCGCCGGCGGCGTCGCGATCGGCGCAGACGACGGTGGCGCCGAGCGCCGCCAGCGCCTCGGCCGAGGCCTTGCCGATGCCCGACGCGGCGCCCAGCACCAGCGCGGTGCGGCCGCCAAGGTCGAACATCGCGCGATAGCGCTCCGGGCTCATGCCTGGCGCGCCTTCTCCACCATCGCCATGAACATCTTGACGTTGTCTTCGCCGGCGAAGCCGGCGACGCGCTCGATCGCCGGCCCCATCCTGGCGCGGAAGGGAGCGAGGTCGGGCCGCGTCAGCTTGATGCCGGCCGCTTGCATCTTGGCGAGCTGCTCGGCTTCCTGGTCGGCGATGAGCTTGCGCATCAGCGCGCCCGAGGCGGCACTCTCCTCGCGGAAGATCTGTTGCTGCGCCGGGCTGAGCTTCGCCCAGGACGCGGCGCTCAAGGTGTGGATCATGTTGTTGTAGACGTGGCGGGTCAGCGCCAGGTGCTTCTGCACCTCGTAGAATTTGTTGTAGTAGATGACCGCCACCGGATTCTCCTCGCCGTCGACGACGCCTTGCGACAGCGCGAGATAGACCTCGGGGAAGGCGATGGCGGTGACCGTGGCGCCGAGCGCCTCCATCGCCGCCTGGATCTGGAGCTCGGGCGGGGTGCGGATCTTGAGCCCCTTCATATCCTCGGGCGCATTGATCGCGCGCGTGTTGTTGGTGACGTTGCGGAAGCCGTACTCCCACTGCGCCAGCAGGATGAAGCCCTGCTTCTGCGCCAGCGGCGCCCACCATTCCATCGCCGGGCCGTCGAGCACGCGATAGACATGCGCGAGGTCGTCGAAGGCGAACGGCACCTCGACGGTGGCAAAGGCCTTGTCGTATTTGTCGAGCTGGCCCTCGGTCGGCAGGCCCATATCGATGAGGCCGAGCTTGATCTGCTGCGTCAGCTCCGGCGGCGAGCCCAGCACGCTGTTGGGGAAGATGGCGATCTTGACCGCGCCCTGGCTGCGCTCCTCGACCTTGGCGGCGAATTGCCTGGCGGCGGTATGGGCGGGGTGGTCCTCGGCGGCGTAATGCGCAAAGCGCAAGGTGAGCGGCGCCTCGCCGCGGGCGATGCGCGGAGCGGCGATGGCAATGGCGGCGGCGCCGACACCGCGCTTGAGAAATGCCCTGCGGTGCATCAGAGGAATCCTCCCGGGTTTGTTGTGCGCCGCGGCATGGCGGCGGTCCTTGCCGGCGATTGGAGCGAAGCCCCGCGCCGCGGTCAAGAAATTCTATGACACGGCCGCAAGCTTCGGCTGTAATCGGCGGCGCCAGGGGGGAGGAAAAAACGACCATGAGCGGTGCCGAGGAGGCAGCCGGAGGCGCAGTTGAGCTCGCAGGGCGCAGCTTGGCGCTGCGGCTGATCGACCGGGCGGCCGAAGCCGTGCTGGTGACGGCGCTGCTGGGCGAGCTGGCGGCGGTGCTGGTCAATGTGCTGGCGCGGCTGCTGTTCGGCATCGGCTTTCTCTGGACCGACGAGATCGCGCGCCTGGCGCTGTCGACGCTGACCTTCATCGGCGGCGTGGTCGCGTTCCGCCGGGGCCATCACAGCTTCGTGCGCGCCGCGATCGATTTCCTGCCGGAGCGCGCGCGCCGCCTGTCGCTGGCGCTCGCCGACCTGCTGGTGCTGCTGCTGGCGGTGCTGGTGGCGGCGGCGTCCTGGCCGGTCATCGAAGCGAGCTGGAGCGAGCGCACGCCGATCCTGCAGCTCCCGGCCGCCTCGATCGCGCTGCCGCTGGGCGCCAGCATGCTGCTGCTCACGCTCTATGCGGCGGAGCGGCTGCAGCGCTTCCACCGCCGGCAATGGCCGGGGCTGGCGGCGGCGGTGGCGCTCGCCTTCAGCGCGGCGCTGGCGACGCGCGCGGCATGGCTGCCGCTGCTCGCCGGCGACGGCGCGATCCTGCTGGCGCTGGCGCTGCTGTTCATCGCCATCTTCGCGGGGCTGCCGGTGGCGTTCGCGCTGCTGCTGGCGACGGCGAGCTATCTCTGGACGTCAGGCGCCGTGCCGCTCGCGGCGATCGCGCAGAACATGGTGCAGGGCACCGGTAATTTCGTGCTGCTGGCGCTGCCCTTCTTCATCTTCGCCGGGCTCATCATGGAGCGCGGCGGCATCAGCCTGCGGCTGGTCACGTTCGTCCAGGCCTGCGTCGGCCATCTCCGCGGCGGGCTGTTCCAGGTCATGGTCGTCAGCATGTATCTCGTCTCCGGCCTCTCCGGCGCCAAGAGCGCCGACGTCGCCGCGGTGGGCTCGGTGATGCGCGACATGCTGAAGCGCGAGCGCTACAGCCTCGCCGAGGGCGCGGCGGTGCTGGCCGCCTCGGCGGCGATGGGCGAGACCGTGCCGCCGAGCATCGCCATGCTGATCCTGGGCTCGATCACCAAGCTGTCGATCGCCGCGCTGTTCATCGGCGGGCTGATCCCGGCGGGGGTGATCGCGCTCTGCCTGATGGCGCTGATCTACGCGCGGGCGCGTCGCGCCCATGCGGCGCCGCGGCCGCGCGCGCCGCTCACCGTCGTGGGGCGCTCGGGGCTCGCGGCGGTGCCGTCGCTGTTCATGCCGGTGATGCTGTTCGCCGGCATCCTGCTCGGCATCGCGACGCCGACCGAAATCTCCGCCTTCGCCGTGGTCTACGGCGTGCTGCTGGCGAGCCTCGTCTATCGCGCGCTCGACGCGCGGGGATTCCTGCGCGCGCTGATCGACAGCGCGACGCTCACCGGCATGATCCTCTTCATCCTGGCCGCGGCCAACGCCTTCTCCTCGGCGCTCACCATCGCCTATGTGCCGCAGCGGCTGGTGGCGCTGCTGCACGGCGTCGACGACAGCACGGCGCTCTTCCTCCTGGGCTCGATCGCGCTGCTGGTGGTGGTGGGCTCGCTGCTCGAGGGCTTGCCGGCGCTCAACGTGCTGGCGCCGCTGCTGATCCCGATCGCCGGCGGGATCGGCATCAGCGAGCTGCATTACGGCATCGTGCTGATCATCGCCATGGGGGTCGGCGCCTTCATGCCGCCAGCCGGGGTGGGCTTCTATGTCTGCTGCGCGATTGCGCGCACCGGCATCGAGGAGGCCTCGCGCGCCATGCTGCCCTATTTCGCCGTGCTCGTCGCGGGCTTGCTGATCGTCGCCTTCGTGCCGTGGTTCACGCTGTTCCTGCCGCATTTGTTCGGCTTCCGCGGCTAGCACGAACGGTTGACGCTCCGTCGCCGATATGCGTTTCTAGAGGGAATATATGGAGTAATTTCTAGCCGAGCGTGCGATCAGCGGAGGGGGGCTCCGATGAGCATCGACGTCGTCGACATCATCCTCGCCGCGGAGGCGCAAGCCGCCGCGGCGCAGGCGCCGGCACCCGTCGCGCCACCCCCGGGACCAGCGCCGCCGCAAGCGCCGCCGCCGCAACAGCAGCCGCCACCGCCAAGCTTCCGGTCCTACCTGACGCTCAACCGGTACGCCGTCCTACCGCTGGCTGCGGCGATCATCGTCTTCGTCCTCGCCCAGTTCGCCACCCAGCTGCCAACGGATTGCCCGACAGCGCCGCCGGATTATCGCAGCGTCTTCCAGACCAACAGCGCGCCGCAGGATCGGCTGCGCGGCAACGCGGTGTTCTGCGGGCCGGCAGAGACGGTACAGCGGGTCTTCGCCGAGGCGCGTGCGCGGCTGCAAGCGATCGACGCGCTGATGCGGCCGGCCGATCCCGCAAGCGAGAGTGCCCGCCAGGCCGACCTCGCCCAAGCGCGCGGCGACCTCTTCAAGGAGGCGAAGGCCCGGCTGCTGTGGATCGGCGGCTTCAGCGTCGAGATTGCCGTCGGCTGCGCGGCGATCCTCGGCATGGCGTGGGTCCTGATCGTCTCGCTGGGCGAGCACTGGCGCGACGAGCAGCTCGCCCCGCGACCGGGGCAGGGCGGCTTCGCGCTGCGGCTGCTCGGGCTTTCCGTCATTGCCGGCGTGGTCTTCTATCTCGTCCTCTGGCGCTTTGCGGCTTCCGTGCTGTTTCACGGACTGACCGCTCCCGACTTCTGGTCGCCCTCCTTCTTCACCAATCCCATCCGCTATGCCGGCGATCGGCTCCGCGACTTCATCTTCAGCGATCTGTTTCCCGGCGGCGGCGCCGTCGCCGCGACGGCCAGCGTCATCGTCTTCCTCGCCGTCTGCATGATCGCGCTCGCGGTCACCACGACGCTCTACGACCGCCCCGACCAAGCCGGGCGCCGGCGCCAGCCGGCGCGCG
>JBKQTR010000428.1:0-6120 GCA_052143095.1 Allostellaceae bacterium | reverse complement strand
CATGATCGGCCGCTCCCAATTGTGCCGGGGGTCGATGTCCTCGGGGCTGATGATCTTGGGCTCGATCGGGCGCTTTGCCATTGCTCGCTCCTTAACGGGGCAGGTCGGAGCTGCCCATCAGGAACTCGTCGACCGCGCGGGCGCATTGCCGGCCTTCGCGGATCGCCCAGACGACCAGCGACTGGCCGCGCCTGGTATCGCCGGCGGCGAACACTTTCGGCACCGAGGTCGCGTAGTCGCGGTCGGTCGCCTTGACGTTGCCGCGGGGGTCGAGCTCGACACCGATGCTCTGCACCGCGCCGCGATGGACGGGATGGACGAAGCCCATGGCGAGCAGCACCAGATCGGATTTGATGTGGAAGGCGCTGCCGGGCACGTCGCGCATCGCCATCCGGCCGTTCTCGCCCACCCATTCGACGCGCGCCGCCTCGAGCCCGGTGACGCGGCCGTCCTTGCCGGTAAAGCCTTTGGTCGCCACCGCGAAATCGCGATCGCAGCCCTCCTCCTGCGAGCTCGAGGTCCTGAGCTTCAGCGGCCAGTCGGGCCAGGTGACCAGCTTTTCCTCGTGCTCGGGCGGCAGCGGCAGGATCTCGAGCTGGGTCACCGAGCGCGCCTTGTGGCGGTTGGCGGTGCCGATGCAGTCGGAGCCGGTGTCGCCGCCGCCGATCACCAGCACGTCGCGGCCCGTCGCCAGGATCGCTTCGGCCTCCGGCACCTTCTCGCCGGCGACGCGGCGGTTCTGCTGCGTCAGGAAATCCATGGCGTAATGGATGCCCTGGAGCTCGCGGCCCGCCACCGGCAGGTCGCGCGGGTGCTCGGCGCCGATGGCGAGCACCACCGCGTCGTAGCCCTGCATCAGCTTCTCGACCGGGACGTTGGCGCCGATATGGCAATTGGGATGGAACTCAACGCCTTCGGCGCGCATCTGCGCGATGCGACGGTCGATGACGATCTTCTCGAGCTTGAAATCGGGGATGCCATAGCGCAGCAGCCCGCCGATGCGCGACGCCTTCTCGAACACGGCGACGGCGTGGCCGACCCGCGCCAGCTGCTGCGCGCAGGCGAGGCCGGCAGGGCCCGAGCCGATGACCGCGACGCGCTTGCCGCTGCGATGCGGCGAGATCTGCGGCTCGATCCAGCCCTCGCTCCAGCCGCGCTCGACGATCGAATGCTCGATGGTCTTGATGGTGACCGGCTGCTCGATCAGGTTGAGCGTGCAGGCGGCCTCGCACGGCGCCGGGCAGATGCGCCCGGTCACGTCGGGAAAATTGTTGGTCTGATGCAGCACGGCCAGCGCGGTGCGCATGTCGTTGTCGAAGACGAGATCGTTCCAGTCCGGGATGATGTTGTTGACCGGGCAGGCGTTGTGGCAGTAGGGCGTGCCGCAATCCATGCAGCGCCCGCCCTGCCGGCGCAGCTCGTCGTCCGGCAGCGGGCGGGTGAACTCGCGCCAATGCTGCACCCGCTCGGCCACCGGCGCGTAGCCGCGCTCGCGCCGCTGATACTCCAGGAACCCCGTCGGCTTGCCCATCTCACTCTCCGGCCGCCACGCTCACCTCGGCGCGCTCGGTGGCGCGCGTCTTCGCCTGGAGCTGCTGCAGCGCGCGGCGGTACTCGATGGGCATGACCTTGACGAATTTCGAGCGGTAGCGGTCCCAGGCGGCGAGAATCGTCTTGCCGCGCGGGCTGTCGGTGTAGCGTACATGGCGGGCGATGAGGCGGCGCACGATCTGCGCATCCGCCTGGGTCAGGCTGTGCGCGATATCGACGATCCCATGCGCCTCGAGATCGCCGCCGCGATGCTCCAGCGCCTCGAGCGCGTCATCCTCGTCGGCGAAGGGCTCGAGCTCGACCATGGCGAGGTTGCAGCGGCGCTCGAAATCGCCGCGCTCGTCCAGCACATAGGCGATGCCGCCGCTCATGCCGGCGGCGAAGTTGTTGCCGGTCTCGCCGAGCACGAGGACGGTGCCGCCGGTCATGTACTCGCAGCCATGCGCGCCGACGCCCTCGACCACGGCGATGGCGCCGGAGTTGCGCACGGCGAAGCGCTCGCCGGCGACGCCGCTGAAGAAGCATTCGCCGTTGATGGCGCCGTAGAGCACGGTGTTGCCGACGATGATGCTCTTGTCGCGCTCGAGCAGGCTGGCATGCGGCGGATAGGCGATGATGCGTCCGCCCGACAGCCCCTTGCCGCAATAGTCGTTGGTGGCGCCCTCGAGCTCGAGCGTGATGCCGCGCGCAAGGAAGGCGCCGAAGCTCTGGCCGGCGGTGCCCTTGAAGCGCACATGGATGGAATCGTCGGGCAGGCCCTCGTCGCCGTAGCGCCGGGCGATCTCGCCGGAGAGCATGGCGCCGACCACGCGATGGACGTTGCGGATCGGCATCTCGACGGTGACCGGCTTGCGCTTCTCCAAGGCCGGCTTCGCCTTGGCGATGAGCTTGTGGTCGAGCGCGCCCTCGAGCCGGTGGTGCTGCGGCTCGCACTGGTAGGTCGCCGTGCCGGGCGCGACCTTCGGCTGATGCAGCACGCGCGTGAGGTCGAGGTGCCGCGCCTTGGGATGGTCGAGCCCGCGCCGCAGCTCCAGCAGGTCGGTGCGGCCGATCATCTCGTTGACGCTGCGGAAGCCGAGCTTCGCCATGTACTCGCGCACTTCCTCGGCGATGAACATGAAGAAGTTGGTGACGTCCTCGGGCTTGCCGACGAAGCGGTGGCGAAGCTCGGGATTCTGCGTCGCGACGCCGACCGGGCAGGTGTTGAGATGGCATTTGCGCATCATGACGCAGCCGGCCGAGATCAGCGCCGCGGTGGCGAAGCCGAACTCGTCGGCGCCCAGCAGCGCGCCGACGATGACGTCGCGGCCCGAGCGCAACCCGCCATCGACCTGCACGGCGATGCGGCCGCGCAAGCCGTTCAGCACCAGCGTCTGATGCGTCTCGGCCAGGCCGATCTCCCAGGGCTCGCCGGCGTGATGGATCGAGCTCAGCGGGCTCGCGCCGGTGCCGCCCTCATGGCCGGCGATGGTGACGTGGTCGGCATAGGCCTTGGCGACCCCTGCCGCAATCGTGCCGACGCCGATCTCGGAGACCAGCTTGACGCTGATCCGCGCGTCGCGGTTGGCGTTCTTGAGGTCGTGGATGAGCTGCGCCAGATCCTCGATCGAGTAGATGTCGTGATGCGGCGGCGGCGAGATCAGACCCACGCCGGGGGTCGCGCGCCGCACGCGGGCGATCCAATCGTCGACCTTGTGGCCGGGGAGCTGGCCGCCTTCGCCGGGCTTGGCGCCCTGCGCCATCTTGATCTGCAGGTCGCTGGCGTTGACGAGATACTCGATATTGACGCCGAAGCGGCCCGAGGCGACCTGCTTGATCGCCGAGCGCATGGAATCGCCGTTGGGCAGGGGCTTGTAGCGGTCCGATTCCTCGCCGCCCTCGCCGGTGTTCGAGCGCCCGCCGATACGGTTCATGGCGATGGCCAGCGTCGTGTGCGCCTCGCGACTGATCGAGCCGAAGCTCATCGCTCCGGTAGAGAAGCGCTTGACGATCTCGGAGGCCGGCTCGACCTCGTCCAGCGCGATCGGCTCGTCCGCCCACTTGAACCGCATCAGCCCGCGGATGGTCAGCAGCCGCTCGCTCTGCTCGTTGATCTCAGCCGCGAAAGCCCGGTACTCGTCCGGCAGCGCCCCGCGCACCGCATGCTGCAGCTTGGCGATGGCGTCGGGCGTCCAGGCGTGCTCTTCGCCGCGCAGCCGCCAGGCGTAGGCGCCGCCGACGTCGAGCATGTGCCGGTAGATCGGCGCATCGCCATAGGCGTCGCGGTGGCGCCGGACGCACTCCTCGGCGATCTCCTTCAGCCCCGCGCCTTCGATCTGGGTCGAGGTGCCGGTGAAATACTTGTCGACGAACTCGGACGACAGGCCGACGGCGTCGAAGATCTGGGCCCCGCAATAGGACTGGTAGGTGGAGATGCCCATCTTGGACATCACCTTCAGCACGCCCTTGCCGAGCGCCTTGATGTAGTTCTTCTGCACGGCCTCGGCCGACAGCTTGGAGCCGTTCCGCACGCGCATCTGCTCCAGCGTCTCGAAGGCGAGGTAGGGGTTCACCGCCTCGGCGCCGTAGCCGGCCAGCACGCAGACATGGTGCACTTCGCGCGCCTCGCCGGTCTCGACCACGAGGCCGGTCTCCATGCGCAGCCCCTGGCGGATCAGGTGATGGTGCACCGCCGCGGTGGCGAGCGCGGCCGGGATCGGGATGCGGTCGGGACCGGTCGCCCGATCCGAGAGGATCAGGATGTTGATGTCGGCCAGCACCCGATCGGTGGCCTGGTGGCAGAGGCTCTCGAGCGCGCGCTCCAGCCCGCCCGCGCCCTCCCTGGCCGGCCAGGTGGCGTCCAGCGTCGCGGTCCGGAAGGCCCCGTCGGCGAGCTCGGCGATGGAGCGGATCTTCTCCAGGTCGGCGTTGGTGAGCACCGGCTGGGCTACTTCGAGGCGCTTGTGGGCGCCGGCCTGGTGGCCGAGCAGATTGGGCCGGGGCCCGATCATCGAGACCAGGCTCATCACCAGCTCCTCGCGGATCGGGTCGATCGGCGGGTTGGTGACCTGGGCGAAGTACTGCTTGAAGTACTCGTAGAGCAGCTTCGGGCGCCGGGAGAGCACGGCGATCGGCGTGTCGGAGCCCATCGAGCCCACCGGGTCGTCGGCCTGCTCGCTCATCGGCTCCAGGAAGAACGACAGGTCCTCCTGGGTGTAGCCGAACGCCTGCTGCCGATCGAGGAAGTCGGCGGGATCGTTGGGCGTCGCGGGCGCCCATTCCGGCGGCTCGGGCAAGTCCTCCAGCTTGAACTGGGTCTGCCGCAGCCACTCCTCGTAGGGCTCGGCGGCGGCGAGCTTGGCCTTGATCTCCTCGTCCTCGACAATGCGGCCCTCTTCCATGTCGATGAGCAGCATCTTGCCGGGCTGCAGGCGCCACTTGCGGACGATCCGCTCCTCCTCGACCTGCGGCATCACCCCGACCTCGGAAGCCATGATCACATGGTCCTGGTTGGTGATGATGAACCGGGCCGGGCGAAGGCCGTTGCGGTCGAGCGTCGCGCCGACCTGGCGTCCGTCGGTGAAGGCGACCGCGGCCGGGCCGTCCCAGGGCTCCATCAGGGCGGCGTGATATTCGTAGAAGGCGCGGCGCTTGGCATCCATCAGCGGATTGCCGGCCCACGCCTCGGGCATCAGCATCATCATCGCGTGGGCGAGCGGGTAGCCGCCGGCCACCAGCAGCTCGAGGGCGTTGTCGAGCGCGGCGGTGTCCGACTGGTCGGGCGGCCCGGTGACCAGCGGCCACATCTTGTCGAGGTCGGGACCGAGCAGCTCCGACTCGATGGTGCGCCGGCGCGCGTGCATCCAGTTGACGTTGCCGCGCACGGTGTTGATCTCGCCGTTGTGGGCGATGAACCGATAGGGGTGCGCCAGCTTCCAGGACGGGAAGGTGTTGGTGGAGAACCGCTGGTGGACCAGGGCCACGGCCGACTCGGTGAGCGGGTTCTTCAGGTCCTCGTAGAACGTGCCGACCTGGTGGGCGAGCAGCAGGCCCTTATAGACCACCGTGCGGCTCGAGAACGAGGGCATGTAGAACTCAGGCAGGCTCGGCAGGCCGTACTTGCGGGCGAGCTCGGCGAGCGGGTTCTGGGTCTGCTTGCGGATCGCCAGGATCTTGCGCTCGAAGGCGTCCTGGTCCCTCACCCAGGCGCCGCGCCCGACGATCGCCTGGCGGATCACCGGCATCTCGGCCAGCACCGCCTTGCCAAGGCCGGCGATGTCGACCGGCACGTCGCGCCAGCCGATCAGCTGCTGCTTCTCGACCCTGATGAAGTGCTCGAACTGGCCGATGGCCAGCTCGCGCGCCGCCTCGTCGCGCGGCATGAAGCACATGGCGACCGCGTAGTCGCCCGGCGGCGGCAGCTCGACGCCTTCCCTGGCTGCCCAGTCGCGGAACAGCGGATCGGGGATCTGGATCAGGCAGCCGGCGCCGTCGCCGACCAGGGGATCGGCGCCGACCGCGCCGCGGTGGTTCAGGTTGACCAGGATCTCCAGGCCGCACGAGACCACCTCGTGGGATTTGCGGCCCTTG
>JBKQTR010000427.1:0-3044 GCA_052143095.1 Allostellaceae bacterium | reverse complement strand
GCGCGCCGCTTCGCGGCGGCGCGGCCGCGCCGCCGCTAAGCGGCGCGGATACCGGTCAGGAAGGCGTCGACCTCGCCGCGGAGCTTCTCCGACACCTGCGAGAGCTCGGCAGCGGCGGCGAGCACATGCTCGGCCGCCTTGCCGGTCATGCCCGCACCCTCGCTGACGCCGGCGATGTTGCTGGAGACCTCCTGCGTGCCGCGCGCCGCCGCTTGCGTGTTGCGCGTGATCTCGTTGGTCGCGGCGCCCTGCTCCTCGACCGCGGAAGCGATCGAGGTCGAGATCTCGTTGACGCGGGCGATGATGCGGCTGACGCCCTGGATCGCGTCGACCGCCTGCTTGGTCGCGGCTTGGATCGCCGAGACCTGCGCGGTGATGTCGTCGGTGGCCTTGGCAGTCTGCGTCGCCAGCGACTTGACCTCGCTCGCCACCACGGCGAAGCCCTTGCCCGCCTCGCCGGCGCGCGCCGCCTCGATCGTTGCGTTGAGCGCCAGCAGGTTGGTCTGGCTGGCGATGCCGTTGATGAGCTTCACCACCTCGCCGATGCGCTGCGCCATGTCGACGAGGCCTTGCACGGAATGGTCGGTGTTGCGCGTCTGCTCCACCGCTTGAGAGGCGACCTCCTCCGCCTGGACGACCTGACGGCTGATCTCGGCGATCGAGGCCGAGAGCTCCTCCGCCGCGGCGGCGACGGTCTGCACATTGGCCGAGGCCTGCCGTGAGGCGCCGTTCACCGCGCCCGCCTGCTGGCCGGTCTGGTCGGCAGTGGCCGACATGCTCTCCGAGGTGCGGCGCATCTCGACGGCGGCGTCGGCGAGCGCCTCGAGCAGGCCGCGGACCGAGCTCTCGAAGCGCGCGACCTCGCGCTCGACCGCCTGCTGGCGCTGCTCCTTGCGCTGCTGCTCCTCGCGCTGCGCCGCCTCGATGCGCAGCTTTTCCTGCGCATTGTCGCGGAAGACGGCGAGCGCGCGCGCGAGCTCGCCGATCTCGTCGGCGCGGCGGGCGAAGGCGATATCGCCCGCCAAATTGCCATTGGCGACCTCGTGCATCGCTCGGGTCATCTCGGCCATCGGGCGGGCAATGCGCCGGCGAACGAAGAGCGTGCTGAAGACGCCGAAGCCGACGAACAGCAGCGTCAAGCCGACCTGCTCGTAAAAATGGTCGATGGCGGCCGCCGCCTGCTCGCCGGCATAGCCCTCGGTGAGGTCGACGGCCGCGTTGGCGACGTTGATCAGGCTCTCGAGGCTCGGATTCGACAGCTTGACCCACTCGCCGCCGGAGATCGGCGCCGGCCTGTCGGCGACGAGATCGGCGATGATCGCCTTGCGCCGCTCGGCCAGCGCGACGAAATAGCTTTGCTTGGCGGTCTCGACCGCGGCTTTGAGCTTGCCCGGCGTGCTCGGCGCGCGCGCATCCTCCTCGATCGCGGTCCAGGCCACTTGCATGCGCCCTTCCAGGACCGCGAGCTGACCCTGCTGCGCCGGCGAAAGCCCCTTGTTGTCGGCGATCGCGGCGCCGACCCGCATGCGGTCGGTGCCGGCGGCATCGCGCAGCGCCCAGCCGATCTGCTTGATCTTCATCATCTCGGTGATGAAGGGGTCGCTGAGGTTGATGTCGTTCGACAGCCGGTCGGAGATGCGATCGATGGCATCGACGAGCTTACCGATCGCGGCGATCCATCGCTTGCTGAGATCGGCGGGGCGCTTGTCCTTGGGCTGCTGCAGCGCGGCATCGGCCTCCTGCCGCAACGCGGCGATGCCGTCGCGCGCACCACTCAGCTCGCCCGCGGCCTGCTCGGCGCCGGGAAGCGCGGCGTGCGCGACCTTCTGCAGCGCCGATTCCAGCGCCGCGCCCGACTTGGCGCGCAGCGCCGCGATGTCGCCTTGCGTGTCGGCGTCGACCACCTCGGGGGTCAGCAGCGCGGTGTTGACCGTGCCGCGCTCGACTCGCAGGTTCTGCATCGCCATAAAAAGATCACGTGACATGCTGGCGACGGCCTGAACGCGCTCCACCGTGGCGCGGCGGTCGAACGCTTGCCTGGCGGCAATCCCGAAGGTGACGATGAGCACCACCGCCATGAAACCGGTTATGCCTTGAAGCAACGTGCTTATCGTCAGGTAACGCTTCATCACGCAGGCCATCGACCAAGGGACACCCGGCGCATTATGGTCGGCCGCGGTAACCAATTGCTTAATTACTAACTGTCTGTTAACCCGCGCGACGCTTCCCGACGGCGGCGGCGTCCCCGGCTTCCACAGCCTGTGCATGGAATCGACATGTCTTCCGGCGACGCGAATTGGTAACATTAACCGTCAATTTCGGACTATTGCCCTTTAATGGAAAACGTCGTCCCCTCGAACGTGACACCGCTGCGCGAAGGCGGTGGTCTCTACCGTACGCCGCCGCACAACAGCGAAGCGGAACAGGCGCTGCTGGGCGCCATCCTGCTCAACAACGCGGCCTTCCACCGGGTCGCGGAGTTTCTGCTGGCGGAACATTTCGCCGAAGGCGTGCACGGCCGCATCTTCGCGGCCATCGCCAAGCTCATCGAGCGCGGACAGATCGCCGACCCGGTGACGCTGAAGGGTCTTTTCGATCAGGACGGCGCGCTTGCCGAGATCGGCGGCGTGCAATATCTGGCGCGGCTCGCCACCTCGGCGGTGACCATCATCAATGCCGAGGATTACGGCCGCACCATCCACGACCTTTATCTGCGCCGCCAGCTCATCAATATCGGCGAGGACACGGTCAACGATGCCTACGCCCACGACCTTGAGCGCGACGCACGCGCGCAGATTGAGTCCGCAGAACAGAAGCTTTTCGATCTTGCCACGAGCGGCGAGTACGAGGGTGGATTTCAACCTTTCAAGACGGCGCTGAAAAACGCGATTGAAATGGCCGACGCGGCGTTCAAGCGCGGCGGCCGTACTACCGGCATCTCGACCGACTTTGACGGCCTCGACAAGTTGCTGGGCGGCCTTCATCCATCTGATCTTGTCGTTCTTGCTGGTCGTCCTTCCATGGGGAAGACGGCGCTTGCCACC
>JBKQTR010000426.1:0-11696 GCA_052143095.1 Allostellaceae bacterium | reverse complement strand
GGCCGAAGCAAGTTTCCGCTGGATCGACTCAGTGCGCCCATGCAGCGGAAACACGCCCCACCCCTCACAACCCGATATACGCCCTCCTCACCCGGTCATACGCCGGCAGTTCTGCGCCGCCGCCGTTTCATGGCGTCCTTTCACAAATTGACCCTGGCGTATCGCCGTCGCTGGGGGCGGCCCAGCGGACCGCCTATGTCAGTCCGCTGGGCGAACGCAGGCTGACGCCGATCAAACTTGGGCGACGTCGACGATCGCTTCGGCAAAGGCGTGCGGGGCTTCCTGGGGAAGATTGTGCCCGATGCCGCCCGTGATGAGCCGGTGCGCATACCTGCCCGAGAACTTCTTGGCGTAGGCACTGGCGTCCGGGTGCGGTGCCCCGTTGGCGTCACCTTCAAGGGTGATGGTGGGCACGGTGATGACCGGACCGTCGGCAAGCCGGCTTTCCATATCGTCATACTTCGGCTCGCCCTTGGCCAGATCGAGCCGCCAGCGGTAATTGTGGATCACGATGGCGACATGATCCGGGTTATCGAAGGACGCGGCGCTGCGATCAAACGTGGCCTCATCGAAATCCCACTTCGGCGACGCGAGCTGCCAGATGAGCTTCGAAAAGTCGTGCCGGTACTTGTCGTAGCCGACCCGGCCGCGCTCCGTGGCGAAATAATACTGGTACCACCATTCGAGCTCGGCCTTTGGCGGCAACGGCATCTTGCCGGATTCCTGGCTGCCGATCAGATATCCGCTCACGGACACCATGGCTTTGCAGCGCTCCGGCCAGAGCGCCGCGATGATGTTGGCCGTCCGCGCTCCCCAATCGAAACCGCCGATCGTCGCCTTCTCGATCTTGAGAGCGTCCATCCACGCGATGATATCGACAGCGACCGCCGACGGCTGGCCATTCCGCACTGTCTCGCTTGAAAGAAAGCGCGTCGTGCCGTAACCGCGCAGGTAGGGGACGATCACCCGGTAGCCGGCCGACGCGAGCAATGGGGCGACATCGACATAGCTGTGAATGTCGTAGGGCCAGCCGTGCAGAAGAATGACCACGGGACCATCCGCGGGGCCGGCTTCGGCGTATCCGACGGACAGCACGCCGGCATCGATCTGCTTCAGGGGGCCGAACGACGTGTTCGTTCCCGGCTTGATCGCGGGCAGCGGTGTCGAATTCGACTTGCCCGTCTGCGCGTTCGCGGAGCCGATAAGGTCGAGCTGGGCGGCAGCGACGGCCGCCGCCGCGGCGCCGACAAAGCGGCGCCGGCTGTGGTTGATTTCGTCGGGCTTTCTGATCGTGTCCATTGATGTACCTCCTAGGCGAGTTTCGGACCGTTGGGTGGTCCGATGCGCTCTCGCGGCATCCAGGGAGAGTGTCCCAATGGTGGGCATTCCGCTTTGAGATGGCGAGGATTTATTCTTCAGACGGCCATGATTTTTGCGGCAGACGCGGTGTGCTAGGCTGAGTGCGCGGCACCAGCGGGGAGCCGATTTTGCTCTATCGGTTCGCCAGACGTTTTCGCCAGGTATGTCGAAGCTCTGCGGAAGGCAGGACTGCCGGAGTGATCCGTGAGCCGGCCGCCGACGAGGATCGCGAGCGCTCGCCGGGCGGGTGGTCAGAAGCGCCGGCCCGGATTCGCGATATTTTGCCCCCGTGTTCGCGCGAAAAGTTGGTTGTGTCGCCGGCCGGTCAGTTGAACTATTAGGGGTAATCGCCGGAAAGCGCGTGGGATCGCGCCAATCCGTCGTCCAAACGCAAAAATTCGTGGGAGGGAAAATGCTTGACGCGACTCAAGAATTCGACGCCGTCGTGATTGGCGCGGGCTTTTCCGGCATGCACATGCTGAAGTCGCTGCGCAGCAAGCTTGGCCTCAAGGTGCGCGTCTATGAGGCCGGCGACACTGTCGGCGGCACCTGGTACTGGAATCGCTACCCCGGCGCGCGCTGCGATTCCGACGCCTACATCTATTGCTTCACCTGGGACAAGCAGCTGCTGCAAGAGTGGCAATGGTCCGAACGCTACCCCGAGCAGTCCGAGATCCTCAGATACCTCGAGCATGTGGCCGAGCGCCACGATTTGAAGCGCGACATGCAATTCAGCACGCGCGTGACCAGCGCTGAATTCGATGGGACGACCAATCTGTGGAAGGTCCGCACCGACAAGGGCGACGAGGTCACGGCGCGTTACCTCATCGCGGCCGTGGGCAGCCTGTCGGCTACGAACATACCGCCGTTCAAAGGCCTCGAGAGTTTCAAAGGAAGGTGGTACCACACCAGCCGCTTCCCGCAGGACGGAGTGGACTTCACCAACAAGCGCGTGGCGGTCGTCGGCACGGGCGCCACGGGGGTGCAGGCCGTTCCCGAGATCGCGCAGCAGGCGAAGCAACTCACCGTCTTCCAGCGCACCGCCAACTACTGCGTGCCGGCCCGCAACGGCAAGGTGGACCCGGAGCTGATCAAGGCACGAAAGGCGGACTACGACGGCATCGTCAAGCGCATCCGCGACTCGTTCTTCGGCCAAGAGCATTATTTCATTCCGAAGTCGGCGCTGGACGTCACAGCCGAGGAGCGGGAGCGTGAGTTTGACAGGATGTGGGACGCCGGCGGCTTCGCCTTCTGGCTGGCCAACTACCAGGACATGTTCTTCAGCCGCGAGGCCAACGAGCTCTGCGCCGACTACATCAAGCGCAAAATCCGCAAGACCGTGAAAGACCCGGTCGTCGCGGAAAAGCTCATACCGAAGGGCTATGCCTACGGCACCAAGCGCCAGCCGTTGGACACCAACTACTACGAGACCTTCAACAAGGACAACGTTCTCCTGGTCGACGCGAAGACCGACGGCGCGATCGAAGAAATCACCGAAAAGGGCATCCGGGCCGGCGGGAAGGAATACGAATTCGACATCATCATCTTCGCCACGGGCTTCGACGCCATGACCGGCCCGCTGAAGGCCCTAAACGTGAAAGGCCGCGATGGCCGCACGCTCGATGACGAATGGAAGGATGGACCGCGCACCTACCTCGGCATATCGATCGCGGGATTCCCGAACTTCTTCACCATCACCGGCCCGCAAAGCCCGTCGGTGCTGTCGAACATGCCGGTCTCGATCGAGCAGCATGTGGAGTGGGTCACCGACTGCATCGAGAACATGCGCAAGGCGGGAAAGAGCACCATCGAGCCGACGCCCCAGGCGCAGGACCAGTGGGTCGGCCATGTCAACGAGATCGTCAACATGACGCTCATGACCGGCGCCAATTCCTGGTACATGAGCGCCAACATCGCCGGCAAGCCGCGCGCCTTCCTGCCCTATCTGGGACCGGAGGGCGTCGGCGGCTACCGCAAGAAATGCGACGACGTCGCGGCCAAGAACTATGAGGGCTTCGAGCTGGCCTAGCCGGCGGCGGAAGGGAAACGACAGCAGGGCGGGGTGACAGCCGGCGGCCTCATCCCGCCCGTCATGCGATACGGGAGGAGACGATGATCAACAACCCCTATTACGGCCAGGAAGTGCACGGCCCCTACGAGCTCCACGACATCGGCGATCTCGGCTTGGAGGAAGGCGGCACCATCCGCGGCTGCAAGCTCGCCTACGCCACCTTCGGCACGCTCAACGCCGGCGGCGACAACGCCATCCTCGTGCCGACCTGGTACTCCGGCACCAACAAGATCATCGAGCAGGTGTTCATCGGCAAGGGCCGCGCGCTCGACCCCGACAAGTATTTCATCATTGTCGTCAATCAGATCGGCAGCGGGCTGTCCACCTCGCCGCACAACACGTCGGCGCCGGCCGGGATGGGGAATTTCCCGCATGTGCGCATCGGCGACGACGTGCGGGCGCAGCACAAGCTGCTGACCGAGAAGGTCGGCCTCAAAAGCCTCGCGCTGGTGGTCGGCGGCTCCATGGGCGCGCAGCAGACCTATGAATGGGCCGTGCGCTATCCCGACATGGTGAAGCGCGCGGCGCCGATTGCCGGCACGGCGAAGAACACCGTCCACGATTTCCTCTTCACCGACACCCTGGTTGACGCGATCACCTCCGACCCCGGCTTCAACAAGGGCTTCTACACCTCGTCGGCGGATGTGCGCGAAGGCCTGCTGCGGCACGCCAAGATGTGGGCGGTGATGGGCTGGAGCACGGAGTTCTTCCAGGAGAACCGGCACAAAGCGCTGGGCTTCTCGTCGCTCGATGATTTCATCATCAACTTCATGAACGGCTATTTCACCGTGATGGATCCGAACGATCTGCTGTGCCAGGCGTGGAAATGGCAGCGCGGCGACGTCAGCCGCCACAGCGGCGGCGATCTGCGGGCGGCGCTGAGCCGAATCAAAGCCAAGACGTTCGTTATGCCGATGTCGTCGGACATGTTCTTCCCGCCGGAGGATTGCCAGCGCGAGTGGCGGCTCATTCCCGACGCCGAGTTCCGGCCGATCAAGACCATCGACGGGCATCTCGCGCTGTTCGGCGCCGATCCCGGCGCCATCGCCCAGATCGACAAGAACCTCGGCGATCTGCTGGCGGCAAGGGTGTGAGGCCGGGCGCCCGCGCCACGCCGCCAAGCTCGTCGCTGTGCCAAGGGATTCGACGACGAGCTAAGTGATAGTCCCACGGCGCGCGCATCGTCGCCCGCCGCGAGGCAACTGAGGCAACTGATGCATTTGAGTGGGCGAATCCGACGCGGCACCTCGGCGCGCCGGCTTAGAGAAAATCGACTCCGGCGCCATTTTTTCGAGCGCTCCCGCATTATTCGTGGCAGAGCCTATCGGTTTTCGCCCTCAAATGCTTCAAGAGCGACAGGAAGAGACTCAACGACGACATTGCCCACTGCCGGGAGGCCGAGCAGCACAGCTCCAATGATTTCTTCGCGCGACGCGCCGTGCTTCTTGGCCGCTTCAACATGAAATGGAATCCCCGAAGTCAGTCGACTTGCCGCGAGCACCGCAATGTAGGCTAGCTCCTCTGTCTTTTTGTCGAGCGCGCTCGCTTGGTCGAGACCACGAACGGCGTTCATCCATGCTTCTGCATGTGCAGGAGCTTCTGACAGAAAAACTTGAAATGCCTTTGAAATGCTCATGCCTCCTCCTGCATTTAGGATAGAATACGTTCGTCGACTGGGATGGATCAACACACCCTGAGCACCCGACCGCTCAAAGCCCAATATAAGCCTTCCGCACCCGGTCATCGGCCAGCAGCTCGGCGCCGCCGCCCTGCATCACGATCCGGCCGTTCTCCAGCACGTAGCCGCGGTGCGCGAGCGTCAGCGATTGCGCGACGTTCTGCTCGACCAGCACCAGGGTGAGGCCGTCGCGCTGGTTCAACTCGCGCACGACGCGGAAGACCTCGTCGACCACCACCGGCGCCAGCCCCAGCGACGGCTCGTCGAGCATCACGAGGCGCGGCTGGCCCATCAGGCAGCGCGCGATCGCCAGCATCTGCTGCTCGCCGCCCGACAGCGTGCCGGCGAGCTGGCGCCTTCGCTCGGCGAGCGGCGGGAAGAGCGCCAGCACGCGCGCCAGCGCAGCACCCGCCCCGGCACGGGCGCGCGGCACCGCCGCGCCCATCTCGAGGTTCTCGTGCACCGTCATGTTGGGAAAGACCTGGCGGCCCTCCGCCACCTGGCCGATGCCGAGATTGCAGATGCGATGCGGCGGCGTTCCCGCGATCTCGCGCCCCTCGAAGCGGATGGAGCCGCGACGCGGCTGCTCCATGCCGAAGACGGTGCGGATGAGCGAGGTCTTGCCGGCGCCGTTGGCGCCGACGATGGCGACGATCTCGCCGGCGGCGACGCTGAGCGAGACGCCGTCGAGCGCCTGCGCGTCGCCATAGAAGAGGTCGAGCCCGGCGATCTCCAGCATGCTCACGCCGCTCCCCGCCCGGCAGCCTGGGCGTGGCCGAGATAGCATTCGAGCACTTGCGGGTCGCGCGCCACCTGCTCGGGCGTGCCCTCGCAGATCTTCTGGCCGTGATGCAGCACGACAATATGATGCGAGAGCGCCATCACCGCACGCATGACGTGCTCGGTGAGCAGGATGGCAAGGCCGGTCTCGCGCGAGAGATCGGCAAAGGCGCGCACCATCTGGTCGATCTCGGTCGGGCGCAGCCCCGCCATGACCTCGTCGAGCAGCAGGATCTTGGGCCGCGTCGCCAGCGCGCGCGCGGTCTCGAGGCGCTTCCTCTCCGGCAAGGTCAGGCTCTTGGCCGGGCTCTCGGCCTTCTCGGCAAGGCCGAGGCGCTCGAGGATCTCCCAGGAGGCCTTGCGGGCCGCGACCCGGTTGGAGGTTGCGCGGAAGGCGCCGACCATGACGTTCTGTAGCACCGTGAGCGCGCCGAAGGGCTTCACCAGCTGAAAGGTGCGGCCAATGCCGGCATGGCAGGCCTGGTCGGGGCGCCTGCCGGTGATGTCGGCGCCGTCGAGCACGACGCTGCCGCTGTCCGGCGCGATGACGCCGGCGATGAGGTTGAAGGTGGTGGTCTTGCCGGCGCCGTTGGGGCCGATCAGCGCGACGATGCCGCCCGCCGGCACGGTGAAGCTGACAGTGTCCACCGCCTGCAGCCCGCGGAAGCGCTTGGAGATGCCGCGCACCTCGAGGAGGGTCGCGCTCATCGCCGGCGCTCCTCGAGGCCGAGCACGCGGCGCAGCCACGGCCACAGCCCCGCCGGCTGCAAGGCGACGATGGCGAGCAGCGCCGCACCGTAGATCCATTGCTTGAGGCCGTTGATCTCGAAATAGTTGGAGAGGTTGGTCATGGTCTCGCCGAGGCCGGTGAGCAGGAAGGCGCCGACGATCGGGCCGAACAGCGTGCCGAGGCCGCCGATGATCGGCGCGGTGATGATCTCGATCGAGCGGCCGACGGAAAAGACCGTGTCGGGGTAGAGGTTGTTGTCGTAGAAGGCGAGGAAGCCGCCGCCCAGCGCCGTCATCGCCGCCGACAGCGCCATGGCCGCGATCTTGTAGCGGAAGACATCGATGCCGAGCGCGCGCGCCGCCTCCTCGTCCTCGCGGATCGCCTGCCAGTAATAGCCGATGCGGCGGTTGAGGAGCGCGTGGCTCAGCGCCAGCGCGCCGAGGCTCAGCGCCAGCAGCAGGTAATAGAACATCGACGACGAGCCGCGCAGCCGCAGCGGGTCGTCATGGGCGAGGTTGGTTACCGGCAGGAACAGGCCCTCGGTGGCGCCGACCCAGCCGAAATGATCGAACAGGATGCGGGTGAACTCGGCAAAGGCGATGGTCAGCAGCGCGAAATAGACGCCGCCGACGCGGAAGCGAAAGGAGAGCGCGGCGATCAGGCTGCCGGCCAGCGCCGCCACCGCCATGCCGGCGATCATGCCGAGCCAGGGCGAGAGGCCGAAATGCACGAAGAGCGCGGCGCTGGTATAGGCGCCGAGCCCGACATAGAGCGCGTGGCCGAGCGAAAGCTGCCCGGCGAAACCGGTCATGATGTTCCAGGACTGGCCGAAATAGGCGGCGAACAGCACCACCACCAGCACCGAGACGATATAGGCGTTGACCACCAGCGGCAGCAGCAGCATGACGGCGATGAAGACCGCCAGCGCCGCCGCGGCGCGCGGCGAGAGCCCGAGTGCGCGCGCCGCCCTCATGCGCGCCCCAGCAAGCCTTGCGGCCGGACCAGCAGCACCAGGATGAGGAGCGCGAAGCTGAAGGCGCTCTTGAAGGAGGGCTCGACGAGAAATCCCGACAGCGCTTCGGAGACGCCGACGAGAATGCCGCCGAGCAGCGCGCCGGGCATGCTGCCGAGCCCGCCGAGGATGACGATGATGAAGGCGAGCAGCGTGTAGTCGGTGGCGATGTAGGGCTGCACGTCGACCAGCAGCAGCATGAGGCAGCCCGCCGCGCCGACGCAGGCGGCGCCGAGGCCGAAGGTCACGGCATAGAGCCGCTTGACGTCGAGCCCCACCACCTGCGCGCCGATCTGATTGTCGGCACACGCGCGGATCGCCTTGCCGGTGCGGCTGAAGCGGAAGAAGCTCCACAGCGCGGCGGCACCGAGGACAGCGCCGCCGGCCGCAAAGACGCGCACCTTGTCGAGCAGTATCGTGCCGATCTCGTAGCTGTCATAGGCGTAGCCGAGCTGCACGTTGCGCGCGTCGGGGCCGAAGCCCATCAGCAGGCTGGCGGTGATGATGGTGGCGAGCGCGAGCAGCAGCAGGAACTGCTCGTGGTCGGGCCGCGCGATGTAGCGGTTGATGAGGCCGCGCTGCAGCGCGTAGCCCAGCCCGAAGAGCACCAGCGTCACCAGCGGCAGCGCCAGAAGTGGGTCGAGGCCAAGCCGGGCGTTGGCGAGATAGGCGCCATACATCGCCAGCACCATCATCTCGCCATGGGCGAAATTGACGACGCGAATGACGCCGAAGATGACCGAGAGGCCGAGCGCCATCAGCCCATAGACGGCGCCGGTCAGCAGTCCCGCGACGATGATGTTGAGATAGAGCATCGGGCGCGGGCGATTGCTTTTCTGGCGGCGGCGCGCTCAGGCGCGCGCCGGCCAGCCCGGCACCGGGAAGACCGGCGCCATCTCGGCGCTCTCCGCCGGCAGCACGACGACCGGCTTGCCGTCGCGGATCTGCACCACGCCCGAGGGCAGGTTGACGTTCTGCCCCTTGGCGTCGAAGGTGATGGCGCCGCCGATCATGACGCGTTGCTTGAGGTCGGTCGATTTGAGCGCCTCGACCAGCGCCTGGGGCTTGGCGGAGCCGGCGCGCTTATAGGCGTCGGCGCCGATCAGGAAGCCTTCGAAGGTGAAGCCGGCATCGAGCGTGCAGACCTCGCCCGGATTGGCCTTGACGAACTCGGCCTCGAAGGTGCGGGCCAGGGACTGCTTGGGGTCAAGCCAGGGGATGTTGGTGATGGCGTAATCGGCATACTTGCCCAGCACCTTCATGAATTGCGTCTGGTACATGCCGGGGCTGCCGGGGCTGATGATGCCCATCGGCTCGTATCTCTGCTTCACCATCTCGCGCACCAACAGGATGGCGTCGTTGAGCCGCGTCACCACCATCTGCAAATCGGCCTTTACCGCCTTGGCCTTCGCCACCTCGATCGACAGATCCTTGGCCTGCGGATCGTAGGAGATGGTCTCGACGATCTCGAACGGCAGGTTGGCCTTGGGCATGAGCGCGTTGATGCCCTTCAGCATGCTCTGGCCGAAGGTGTCGTTGATGATCATCAGGACCGCGGTCTTGGGCGAGGTGCCGGTCGCCGCGAAGAGATCGTTGAAGCGGCCGAGGCCGTGGCTGCCGAGCATGACGCTGGTCGGAAAGTTGCGGAAGATATACTTGTAGCCTTGCTCGGTGATGGCGGGATCGGCGCCGATGTTGATGACGAAGGGGATGCCGTTCTGCTCGGCGACTTGAGCGATGGCGAAGGTCTGGCCGCTGTCGAAGGCGCCGATCAGCATCTCGACGCCGTCGCGGATCAGCTTCTCCGCCTGGGTGCGCGCCACCTCCGGCTTCGACTCGGTGTCGGCATCGATGACCTCGATGGCATAACCCATCTCCGGCAGCATCTTCCGAGCGAGATCGACGCCGCGCTGGCAGCTCTGGCCGATCAGCGCCTCGAAGCCCGAGCGCGGCAGCAGGCTGCCGAGCTTGATCGGGCGGGTGGCGGCGCCGGCGCGGGTGATGCGGCCGGCGCCGGCCAGCAGCGCGCCGCTGGCGGCGGCGCCGAGACCGAAATGACGGCGGGTAAGCGTGTGCTTCATCTGAAACCTCCCTGGCGGCGTAGCGCCATTACCTTAAATCGTTGTAATGCCGGATTATTCATTGTCCGGCGCTGGCCGCCACCATACCGGAATGCCGCCAGGGATCAAGCCGCGACCATGACGGCGCGGTTGCGTTGTCGCGCCAGGTCTTTAGACTGCGTCGGTCGCCGAGCCAGGACGTCTTGATGAGTCGCCAGGATCTGTTTCCGCCGATCGAGCCCTATGCCACCGGCATGCTCAGGCTCGACGGGTTGCACGCGATGTATTGGGAGCAATCCGGCAATCCGCGCGGGCTGCCGATCGTCTTCCTGCATGGCGGCCCCGGCGCAGGTGCGACGCCGACCCATCGCCGCTTCTTCGATCCGCAATCCTATCGCATCATCGTCTTCGACCAGCGCGGCGCCGGGCGCTCGACGCCGCTGGGCGCGCTCACCGACAACACCACGGCGCATCTGGTCGCGGATATGGAGCGGCTGCGCCTCACGCTCGGCATCGAGCGCTGGGCGGTGTTCGGCGGTTCCTGGGGCTCGACGCTGGCGCTGGCCTATGCCGAGGAGCATCCGCAGCGCTGCAACGGCCTCATCCTGCGCGGCATCTTCCTCTGCCGGCGCGCCGAGGTGGAATGGTTCCTTCACGGCATGCGCAGCGTTTTTCCCGAAGCCTGGCGCGCCTTCTCGGGCTTCCTGCCGGAGGCCGAGCGCGGCGATTTGCTGGCGGCGTATTACCGCCGGCTCACCGATCCCGACCCGGCGGTGCACATGCCGGCGGCACGCGCCTGGAGCGTCTATGAGGGCGCCTGCTCGACCCTGCTGCCGAGCCCGGACACGGTGGCCGCGTTCGGCGAGGACCGCATGGCGCTCGGCCTCGCCCGGATCGAGGCGCATTACTTCCGCCACAACGTCATCCCGCCGGAGCAGGATCTGTTGCGGCGGGTGGAGCGGATCCGCCGCATCCCCGCCTTCATCGTCCAGGGCCGCTACGACATGGTCTGCCCGATCATCAGCGCCGACGAGCTCGCCCGCGCCTGGCCCGAGGCGGAATATGCGGTGGTCGCCGATGCCGGCCATTCGGCGATGGAGCCGGGCATTCGCGCCCGGCTGGTAGCCGCCACCGAGAAGCTGCGGCGCAGCCTGTGACCCCGGCCGCTTGCCAGACGCGGCGCAGACCCTAAGATGCAAAAAAGCGCTGCGGGTGGCACGGGGGCAGGATGAGCGGGCGGGTCGGCGGTTTCGGGACGGCTCTACTTGCGCTCGCCCTCACTTTGCTGGCGCTGCCGGCCTGGGCGGACGATCCCGGCCTCCTGACGGTCGGCACCGGCGTCTACAACATGCTGCGCCGAGACAAGGAAGCCGAGGGGCGGCTCGAATACGACTTCTCCTATCGCTTCCTCTACATCATCCGCCCGGTCATCGGCGTGCTCGCGACCAACGACCGCACCGTCTACGGCTATGGCGGCTTCCGCTTCGACGCCGAGCTCGGCCGGCATTTCGTCATCATGCCGCAAGCAGCCTTCGGCTTCTGGTCGCGCGGCGATGGCAAGAATCTCGGCGGCTCCGAGGAGTTCAAGACCGGCGCCGAGTTCGCCTATCGCTTCGATGATTATTCGCGCCTCGGCTTGCTGTTCGACCACATCTCCAATGCCGGCATCTATTCGAAGAATCCCGGCGTTGAATCCGCGATGATCATGTATTCCATCCCGATCGGCGGCCCACGCAGCCCTTAGAGCGAATTCCGATTGGGTAGACGCGATCGTCCAAAGCCCTCTCCGCCCGCTCTTGTAGGCAGGGCAATCGCATAAATATGGGATTCACCACGGAGACACGGAGGGCACGGAGAAGAAGAAGAGGTGTTGGGCGCGCGAAGCGCGCTTGGCGCATGTTCCAAGCATCCCGCCACCACCAACCACCGCCGTCCCCGCGCAAGCAGGGACCCAGGGCGAGCGCCGCGCGGTTGCTCCTGGGCCCCGGCTTTCGCCGGGGCGACGG
>JBKQTR010000425.1:0-30455 GCA_052143095.1 Allostellaceae bacterium | reverse complement strand
GCCGGCGCCGATGATGGCGACATGGAGCTGGCCGGGACGCACCGGCTCGCCGCGACCTTCGACGAGGAGGGCCGCCAGATCACGCCGCCGCGCGCCATCCGCTACGACACGCTGGTGATCGCCATCGGCAGCGTCACCAATGATTTCGGCACGCCCGGCGCCAGCCGCTACGCCGTGCCGCTGGAGACCGCGGAGCAGGCGGTGCGGTTCAACCGCCGGCTGATCAATGCCTGCATCCGCGCCCATGCGCAGGACGAGCCGGTGCGTCCCGGCCAGCTCCATGTCGCCATCATCGGCGCCGGCGCCACCGGCACCGAGCTCGCCGCCGAGCTGCACCGCACGGCGCGCCAGGTGGTGGCCTTCGGGCTCGACCGCGTCGACCCCGACAAGGATATCCGCATCATCCTGATCGAGGCGGCCGAGCGCATCCTGCCGGCGCTGCCGGCGCGCATCTCGGAGGCGACGCTGGAGCTGCTGAAGCAGCTGGGCATCGTCGTGCGCGCCGGCGCCAAGGTCAGCGAGGTCCGCAGCGACGGGGTGGTGCTGGGCACCGGCGAGGTCGTCCCGTCGGAGCTGGTGGTGTGGTGCGCCGGGGTGAAGGGGCCGGACGTGCTGCGTCAGCTCGACGGGCTCGAGGCCAACCGCAGCAACCAATTGCTGGTGACGCCGACGCTGCAGACGACGCTCGATCCCGACATCTTCGCTATCGGCGATTGCGCCTCCTGTCCGCGTCCGGGCACTGCCGGCCCGGTGCCGCCGCGCGCCCAGGCGGCGCATCAGCAAGCCTCGCACCTGCTGCGGCAGCTCAGGCACCGGCGCGAGGGCAAGCCGCTCCGGCCCTTCGTCTATCGCGATTTCGGCTCGCTGGTATCGCTGGGCGAGTACAGCACCGTCGGCAGCCTGATGGGCTTCCTGGTCGGCAAGAACCTGTTCATCGAGGGGTATTTCGCGCGGCTGATGTACCGCGCGCTCTACAAGATGCATGAATACGCGCTCTATGGCGGCAGCAAGACCTTCTTCGGCGCGCTCGCCCGCGGCCTCTTCCGCGGCACCGACCCGGCGGTGAAGCTGCATTAGAGCAAGTTTCGGCTGCATGGGTGCAGTGCGTCCTTCGACAGGCGCGCTGCGCGCGCCAGCTCAGGATGAGGTAGATTGTTGATGGCACAAAGAAAATCTCCTCATCCTGAGCGCGAGCGTAGCGAGCGGTCGAAGGACGCACTGAGTCAATCCAGCCGAGACTTGCATTAGCTGACCGCCCGGCTCAGGGCGCGGGCATGACCTCGCCGCACTGCTTGCAGGTGCGGAACTCCTCGCTGGCGAAAAAGCGCTGATAGGCCTGGGAGACCGGGTCCTCGGCATAGTCGCGCACGACGAAGCGCTCCTCGTGCAGCAAAGCGTCGCAGCCGCGGCAGTACCAGTGGAAGCGGTCGACCTCGCCGTCGCGGCGCTTGCGCTCGATGATCATGGCGAACGCGTCGGGCGGAAAGCGCGGCGAGTGCGGCACGCCCGCGGGCGTATGGATGGCGGAGCCCTCGGGGATCACCGCCACCTCCTCCTTGCCCTCGGGGGTGCGGTAGTGCAGCCGCATCTCGCCCTTGAGCTGGACCATCACCTCGTCGCAGGGGTTGATGTGGAACTCGCTGCGGTATTCGCGGCCGCGGGCGATGAAGACCAGCGAGTCCGGCTCCTGCCACAGCACGCTGACGCGCTCGCCGGTATCGGCGAGATGGCGCGCGCGGTCGAGCAGGCTGACGATCGGCATGTCGCGCATGGTCCGGCTCCTGACGGGATGTGACGCCCGCTAGAACATCTCGAAATACTCGCGCTGCTCCCAATCGCTCACCTCCTGCTGGAAGCGCGCGATCTCGGCCTCTTTGATCTGCGTGTAATAGCCGAGGAAGGCCTCGCCGAAGCCGGCGCGGAAGCAGGCGTCGGCGGCGAGCGCCGCGAGCGCCTCCGGCAGGGTTCGAGGCAGCAGCGGCGCCTTGGTCTCGTAGGGCGCATCGGCGGACGGGCCGGGATCGAGCCGGCGCTTGACGCCGTCGAGCCCGGCGAGGATCTGCGACGCCATATAGAGGTAAGGGTTGGCGGCGGGCTCGCCGACGCGGTTTTCGAGCCGCGTCGCGGGATCGCCCGGCGGGCCGATGACGCGCACCATGACGCCGCGATTGTTTGCGCCCCAGATGGCGCGGTCCGGCGCCAGCGAATAGGGCGCATAGCGCTTGTAGCCGTTGATCGTCGGCGTGCTGAATGCGGTCGCGGCAGCGGCATGGTCGAGCAGGCCGGCGAGATAGTGCCGCGCCAGCGGCGACAGCAGCTCGCCCGCGCCGATAAAGGCGTTGGCGCCGCCGGCGCGGGCGCGCAGCGACTGGTGGAGATGCCAGCCGCTCGAGACGGTATTGGCGATGCGCGGGCGGCACATGAAGGTGGCGTGATGCCCGTTGCGCCGGGCGACCTGCTTCACCGCGCTGCGCAACAGGATCATCGCGTCGGCCGATTCGAGCCCGATGCCGGGGCGGAAGGTGAATTCGCATTGGCTCGGGCCGTACTCGACCTCGAGCGAGCGCAGCGGCAGGCCGAGCGCGACGAGGTCGCGGCGCAGGATATCGAGGATCGGGTCGAGCTCGTCGTAGCGCAGCTCCGTCAGATACTGATAGCCCTTGTTGAGCAGGCTGACCTCGGGAGCGGCGCCGGGCTGGCCGGCGTCGCCGGAATCGAGGCGCGGGTTCTCGAGCTTGAACAGATGGAACTCGACCTCGAGCCCGGCGACGAAATCGTAGCCGGCCTCGCCGAGGCGGGCGAGCGCGTCGCGCTGGATCTGGCGCGTCGAATAGGGCACCGGCGTGCCGTCGGCGAAATAGACGTCGCAGAGCAGCCAGCCGGTATGCGGCGCCCAAGGCAGCACGCGGAAGCTCAGGGGATCGGCAACCATCAGCACGTCGGCGGCGCCGCGCAAGCCGCGCAGCAGCGGGTTGTCGTCGGCATTGAACACCGGGAAGACGGTGCGGTGCGCGGTGTCCTTGAGCAGCAGCGTCGAGGCGATGCCGCAGCCGCTGCGCATGACCGACGGCGCCTCGCTTGCCACGATGGTCTTGCCGCGCAGCAGCCCATGCTGATCGGCGAAGGAGAAGCGGACGAGATCGAGATGGTCCTGCTCGATGCGCCGGGCGATCTCGGCAGCGGCGCGCGCCTGCTCCTCGCTCCACAACCCCTCACGCTCGACCAGGCTCATGACGCTCTTCTCCTAGAGGCGGTCAGGCCGCCGCGGCGGCGGCCCAGCTCGCCCCGTTGCGCCGCTTGGCATCCGCCTCCTGCCAGTAGCGCTGCCACTCGGCGGTCGGGCCGATGCCGTCGAGCGTGGCGGGGCCGCGCAGCGCCGCCGCCTCTTCCGGCGTCAGCACCATCAGCGGCCGCTCGCTTCTCTCCGCCTGGTCGATGGCGTCGAGCAGCAGGCGGCGGTAGAGCGCGATGCCCTTGTCGGACTGGCCGAGATGCTCGCGCGTGCGGTCCTGGATCGGTCCCTGCGATTCGATCGCCCATTGATCGTGCACGTTGATGTCATGGCCCATGCCGGTATAGGTCTCGCGGCGCTGCTGCTCGGGGTCGAAGCCGTAATTGTTGCGCTTGTTGAGCCGCGACACGTAGTCGGGCAGCGTATAGGTCTCCAGCCGCTGCCGGCGCATCGCCGCTTTGTCGACCGGCGCCGCGAAGCCGGTGAAGATCGCATACCAGTAGCAGCTGACATCATCGACCGGCACGTGCCATTGCGTGATCGTCATCTCGGCGCTCAGCGGGATGACGAAGGCGTGCGGGAAGACCAGGTTGGTGACGCGCACATGCGTGCGCGCCGCGTCGATCTCGCGCAACGCGAAGAGCCGCAACCCGTAGGGGGTGCGCTCGACCTCGATGCGCGGGCGCGCGAAGTCGCGCAGCACCTTGGTCATCGGCAGCGCTGAATCCGCCGAGGCGCCGCGGAACTGCCGCCCGTAGGCCGCGGCGGGATCCTCATCAGCGAAGAAGCGGTGGAGGTAGGAGGCGTGCGCGGGATCGATGCCGACCTCGAGCGCCTGCAGCCAGTTGCATTCGAGGAAGCCCTTGAAGGCGAAAGTATGCGTCTGCGGCGCGACAAAGCAGTCGAAGTCCGGCAGCGCCGGCGGCTCGCCCGGGCCGAGATAGGCAAAGACGATGCCGCTGCGCTCCTGCGCAGGATAGCTCGGCTGGCGGATATGGCCGCAGAGCTTGCTGCCCTCGGGCTCCGCCGGTGTCTCCAGGCAGCGCCCGGCGGTGTCGAACAGCCAGCCGTGAAACGCGCAGCGCAGCCCGCCATCCTCCAGCCGGCCGAAGGCGAGGTCGGCGCCGCGATGCGGGCAAAGACGGTCGAGCAGGCCGTAGCTCCCGGCCTCATCGCGGAACAGCACGAGGTCCTGGCCCAGCAGCCGCAGCGCCTTCAGCGGACGCGCGGCGGAGAGCTCCTCGACGAGCGCGGCCGGCTGCCAATAGCGGCGCATCAGCGCCCCCGCCGGCGTGCCGGCGCCGGTCCGGGTGACACGCTGGTTGCGCTCGGCACTCAACATGGCGGCATTCTCCTGAGTTAGTGCGTCTACCGAACTAATGTGCGATAATACCTTGCGCCCGGGTCTCGGGCAAATTGTTCTCACAAGCCGCCGAGCGGCGCGGCGTCGGAAGGATATACGCATGGCGCGGTTGAGAGCGGAAGACGCGGCGCGGCGGCATGCGCGCGCCGACGGCGCCGACTTCCTCGAGGCGCTGGCGCGCGGCATCAGCGTGGTGACGGCGTTCAACGGCGAGCGCCGGCAGATGACGCTGAGCGATGTCGCGCGCGCCACCGATCTGCCGAAAGCCAGCGTGCGCCGGGCGCTCCACACCCTGGCGGCGCTGGGCTATGTCGAGAGCGACGGCAGGCTCTTCCGCCTCGCCCCCAAGGTGCTGACGCTCGCCAGCGCCTATCTCGCCTCGAACGCGGTCTCGAGCGTGGTGCAACCGCTCTGCGAGCGGCTCGCCGCCGAATTCAGCGAGGCCTGCTCGGCGGCGGTGCTCGACCGCGACGACATCGTCATGGTGGCGCATGCCTCGCCGCCGCGCTTCGCCGCGGTGGCGCCGGGCGTAGGCTTCCGGCTGCCGGCCTATTGCACCGCGCTCGGGCGCGTGCTGCTGGCGGCGCTCTCGGAGGCGGCGCTCGAGGCCTATCTCGAGCGGCTGCAGCCGGCGGCGCAGACCGAGCACACCATCACCGACAAGCGCCGGCTGCGCCAGGCGATCGCCGCCGTGCGCGCCGACGGCTTCGCCTTCGCCGACCAGGAGGCCGAGCTGGGCTTCCGCTCGGTCGCGGTGCCGCTCAGGCGCTACGACGGCGTGGTCATCGCCGCGCTCAATATCGGCACGCGGATCGAGCGCGCCTCGGTCGAGACCATGCTCGGCAGCCATCTGCCTCGGCTGCGCGCCGACGCGGCAACGCTGCAGGCGCTGCTGGTCTGAGCCGGCGCCCCCTTGCCTTCATCGGCGCGAGCGGTTTGACTGCCGGCAGCATGATCGGGAGGACGCCATGCCCGTGCTGAAGCGCGAGGATGCGGAACTCTATTACGAGGTCTACGGCGCGGGTCCGCCGCTGCTGATCCTCGCGCCGGGCGGGCTGCGCTCTGAGCTCGCCTTCTGGCGGCACAGCCCGAGCAACCCCGACGCGCCGGCGCCCTGGATGAACCCGATGGAGGCGCTGGCGCCGCATTTCACGGTGGTGGCGATGGACCAGCGCAATGCCGGACGGTCGCGCGCCACGGTGACGGCGAGCGACGGCTGGCACAGCTTCGCCGGCGATCATCTGGCGCTGATGGATCATCTCGGCCACCCGCGCTTTCAGGTGATGGGCGGCTGCATCGGCGCGAGCTTCTGCCTGACGCTGTGCGAGCGCGCGCCGGAGCGGATCGCCGCCGCGGTGCTGCAGAACCCGATCGGCTTCGCCGACAACCGCGCCACCTGGGACGAGGCAGTGCGCGGCTTCGCCAAGACCATGCGCGAGCGCGATCCCGAGCTCAGCGAGGCGACCATCGCCCGCTTCGGCGCCAATCTCTTCGGCGGCGATTTCGTCTTCTCGGTGACGCGCGACCTCCTGCGGCGCTGTCGAACGTCGCTGCTGCTGCAGCCCGGCAGCGACACGCCGCATCCGGCGGCGGTGAGCGCGGAGATCGCGCAACTGGCGCCCGACATCGAGGTGCAGCAGCGCTGGCGCGGGCCGGAGCATCTCGCGGAGTCGATCCGGCGGGTCACCGATTTCCTGCAGCGCCACAGGCCGTGAGCCGGCGCGTGCTGCTCGCCGGCGCAACCGGCGCCATCGGCAAGCGGCTCGCACCCTTGCTGCTGGGCGCCGGATACGAGGTCGCCGGCACGACCCGCTCGGCGGCGAAGGCCGCGGCGCTCGCCGCCGCCGGCGTCAGCGCGATCATCGTCGACGTCTTCGACGCCGCGGCGCTGGCGCGTGGGCTCGCGGGCTTTCGGCCGGAGATCGTGATGCATCAGCTGACCGACCTGCCGCCCGGCCTCGATCCCGCCCGCATGGCGGGTGCGGCGGCGCGCAATGCGCGCATCCGCGACGAGGGGACGCGGCATCTCGTCGCCGCCGCGCGCGATTGCGGCGCCCGCCGGCTCATCGCCCAGAGCATCGCCTGGGCGTATGCGCCGGGGCCGCAGCCGCATGGCGAGGATGATCCGCTCGATCTGGCGGCCGACGGCATGCGCGGGGTCACCGTGGCAGGCGTCGCAGCACTCGAGCGCCTCGCCCTCGCCTCGCCGCCGCTCGAGGGCGTCGTGCTGCGCTATGGCCGGCTCTACGGCCCCGGCACCGGCTTCGACCGGCCTGGCGGCGCCGCGCCTCTGCATGTCGACGCCGCCGCCGAGGCGGCGCTGCTGGCGATCGACCGCGCGCGGCCCGGCATCTTCAATATCGCGGAGGCGGACGGCTCCGTCGCCACCGAGAAAGCGCGACGCGAGCTCGGCTGGGACCCCGGCTTCCGGGCCTGACCCGCGGATCATGTCCGAAAACGGCGAGACGACGCCCGCGGCGGCGCTATGATCACGCCATGATCGACGACCGCGCCGCCTGCTACCGCGCCTTCGAGACCCGCGACGCCCGCTTCGACGGGCGGCTGTTCGTCGGCGTCAGGACGACCGGGATCTATTGCCGACCGATCTGCCCGGCGCGCACGCCCAAAGCGGAGAATTGCACGTTCTTCGCCTCGGCGGCGGCCGCGCAGGCGGCGGGGCTCCGACCGTGCCTGCGCTGCCGGCCGGAGATCTCGCCGGAGCTTGCCGCCTGGCGCGGCACCTCCAACAGCGTGCAGCGGGCGCTGGCGCTGATCGCCGAGGGCGCGCTCGACGGCGAGGCGGACGGCGTCGACGCGCTCGCCGCAAGGCTCGGCCTCGGCGAGCGGCAGCTGCGCCGGCTCTTCCGCGAGCATCTCGGCGCTTCGCCGATCGCGGTGGCGCAGACGCGGCGCGTGCTCTTCGCCAAGCAGCTGCTGCATGAGACGCAGCTGCCGATGACGGAGGTGGCGCTCGCCGCGGGCTTCGGCAGCGTGCGGCGATTCAACCACACCTTCAAGCGGCTGTTCGACCGCCCGCCCGGCGCGATCCGACGCGCGCGCGGGCCGGCCGCGGCGCCGGCCGGGATCGCGCTGACCTTGTCGCACGCGCTGCCTTACGATTGGGACGCGATGCTGAATTTCCTCGCGACGCGCGCTATCCCCGGCGTGGAGGAGGTCGCCGCCGGACGCTATCGCCGCAGCATCGCGCTCGAGGGCCGGCAGGGCTGGATCGAAGTGGCGCGGCACAAGCGCGGCGACGCGCTCACCGCGATCATTCATTTTCCCTCGGTGAAGGCGCTGCCCGGCATCGTCGCCCGCATCCGCCGCGTCTTCGACCTCGGTGCCGATATCGCCGCCATCGCCGCGCACCTGGCGCAGGATGCGCGGCTCAAGCCGCTGGTGGCGGCGCGGCCGGGGCTGCGCGTGCCCGGCGCCTGGGACGGGTTCGAGCTGGCGGTGCGCGCCATTCTCGGCCAGCAGATCACCGTCGGCGCGGCGCGCGGGCTGGCTGGCAAGCTGGTGCAGCGCCACGGGCAGCGCCTCGCCGTCGCCGGTGCTCCCGCGGCGCTCACCCATGTGTTTCCGCCGCCGGACGCGCTTGCCGGCGCCGATATCGCCGCGCTCGGCATGCCGCGCGCCCGCGCCGCGGCGCTTGCCGGCCTCGCCGCCACGGTGGCGGCCGATCCCGGGCTCTTCGGCGCCAGCGCCGATCTCGAGGCGGCGATCGCGCGGCTGCGCGCGCTTACCGGCATCGGCGAATGGACGGCGCAATACATCGCCATGCGCGCGCTGCGCGAGCCCGACGCCTTTCCCGCGGCGGATATCGGCCTGCTGCGCGCGCTCGCCGATGGCGACGGCAAGCGGCCGAGCCCGGCCGAGCTGCTGCGCCGCGCCGAGGCCTGGCGGCCGTGGCGCGCCTATGCCGCGATCCATCTCTGGGCGGCGGAGGCGCAACCAGCGCCACGACCGGCCGCCCTCATTCGCGAAGTGGAGGATGTCCATGCCGCTCTCTGAAGCGTTTACCGTCGCGCGGCTGCCAAGCCCGATCGGGGTCATGCTGCTGATCAGCGACAGCGACGGCGCGCTCCGAGCGCTCGACTGGGAGGATCATGCCGCGCGGATGCACGCGTTGCTGCGCCTGCATTACGGGCCCGGCCTCGCGCTCAACGAGGGCTTGGCGCCGGCGGCGCTGCGCCAGGCGCTGGCGGCCTATTTCGACGGCGCGCTGGCGGCGCTCGATGCCGTGCCGGTGGCGACGGCAGGCACGCCCTTTCAGCGCGATGTCTGGGCGGCGCTGCGGCGAATTCCGCCGGGCACGACGCTGAGCTATGGCGCGCTGGCAACGCGCATCGGCCGGCCCGCGGCGGTGCGCGCGGTGGGCGCCGCCAACGGCGCCAATCCCGTCAGCATCGTCGTGCCCTGCCATCGCGTCATCGGCGCCGACGCGCAGCTTACCGGCTATGGCGGCGGGCTCGCGCGCAAGCGCTGGCTGCTGGCGCATGAGGGCGCGCTGCCGGCCGCCGCCGCCGTGCGACAGCGCCGGGCGGGCTGACCCGCGCTTAGATGAGACGGCGCCTGCCGGCGAGAGGCGCAAGCGGCTTGCCGGCGGCGACGCGGCGAAGCGCGGCGCGGATCTCGCGCAGCCGGCGGAATTTTCGCGCGTCGATGGGAAAGAACATCGCGTCGGAAGAGTAAAAGCGGTAGCCGCCGCGCTCGCGCACGGCGATGCCGGCGGTGAGATCGCGGAGTTCTATGACGAAGGCATCGGCCATGGACGCACCTCTGTTGCGAGCGGCCATCGGCATGGCCGCAGTTTCTCGTCGTGACGGGGATCGCCGTTGCGGCGAGGGCTCAGAGCGAGCGACGACAGCGCCCGGGACGGGCGGCAAGCAGCGGTGGAGCGGGGAAAAGCGCGACGGGGAGCATAGCGGTCTCCATGCCTGACGGACACGGGCCCGCGGATCGCTCCGTGGCGCTTTAGCGTTTGGTGACGCGGCGCAAGCTGCCCTTCAAATTCCCGCGGATCCGAGCTTGTCGCAGCGGATCGAGGCAGATCCTAAACGGAAGTTCGGCAGCGGCAACATAGATTTTCTATCTCGCCGCGGAGGTTTTTGTTGCGGCAGCCAGCAGGCAAGCCGCGCGCCCCGCGAAGATGACCAAGATGTGGCACTCGATACTCGCGCGCGGCCGCGCCGGCGTCATGCCGTGACCGCCTGACGCGCCGCCGCTGCGTCGCGCCGCGCGACCTCGTCGCGCATCAGCGGCAGCAGGGCGCGGCCGTACTCGACGGCATCGTCATAGGGATCGAAGCCGCGGATCAGGAAGGTGGTGACGCCGAGCTCGTAATAATCGAGCAACGCGTCGGCCACCTGCTCCGGCGTTCCCACCAGCGCCGTGGTGTTGCCGCGCGCGCCGGTCACCGCTGCGACCTCGGTCCAGAGCCGCTTGTCCAGCACGCGGCCTTGCGCGGCGGCGGCGAGCAGGCGCTGCGAGCCGACCGCCTGCGGCGTCCGGGTCGGCGGTCCCAGCGGGGCGCGGCCGCCGATCGCCTTGATGCGATCGAGGATGGCGTCGGCACGCCGCCACGCCTCTGTCTCGGTCGCGGCGAGGACCGGCCGGAACGACATGCTGAAGCGCAGCGCGTCGGGATCGCGCCCATACAACGCCGCGGCGCTGCGCACGCGCGCGATGGTGTCGCGCGCCTGCTCATGGCTTTCGCCCCAGAGCGCGTAGATATCGGCATGGCGGCCGGCGGCACGGATCGCCACATCCGAGGCGCCGCCGACATAGATCGGAATGTGCGGCTTCTGCAGCGGCTTCACCTCGGAGAAGGCGCCCTTGAAGCGGTAATGCCGCCCCTCATGGTCGAACGGCGTAGCGCTCGTCCAGACGCGGCGCAGGATGTCGACATACTCGTCGGTGCGCTCATAGCGCTCGTCATGGCCGAGGAAATCGCCGTCGCGCTGCTGCTCGGCATCGTCGCCGCCGGTGATGACGTGAATGGCGATGCGGCCGCCGGTGAGCTGGTCGAGGGTGGCGAATTGCCGCGCCGCGAGCGTCGGCGCAACGAAGCCCGGGCGGTGCGCCAGCATGAAGCCGATGCGCTCGACCGCGGCGGCGGCATAGGCGGCGACCAGCAGCGTGTCGGCATCGGTCGAATGGTAGGGGATGAGGATGCGGTCGAAGCCGGCATCCTCATGCGCGCGGGCGAAGCGCCTGACATAGTCGCGGTCGAGCGACGGGCCCTGCTTCGGATGGATCTCCGAATGGTGCTGCGGCGAGATCATGCCGATGAAGGTGACGCTCATGGTCGCTCCTTTTGAGTCAGAAATCGAGGGCGTTGCGCATCGGCTGAGCCCAAGCGAGCACGGTGGGATCCAATGGCCGACGATGTCGCGGCGGCGAGGCCAGGCAAAGTCATTTTATTCGCACCCACCGGATAGTTTTTCTTTGCGAGGCGCGCGGGACCGACCGGATCGGCACGGGGCGTCACGGAGCAGCCTTCCAGCACGATGCCCGCTTTGCGGCGTCGTGGCGATAGGCGCCGCCGGGATGCGTCGCCAGCAGCCGCGCGCGGCCCGGCCCGAACAGCTTTTCCCGCAGCGTCCCCGGACGGTACTCCTGTTTGTAGACGCCGCGGCGCTGCAACTCCGGCACCACGAGCTCGACGACATCGGCGAAGCTTTCGGGCATTACCGCATAGGCGAGGTTGAAGCCGTCGATATCGGTCGCCTCGACCCAGGCCATGAGCTCGTCGGCGACCCGGCCAGGCGAGCCCACCAGGACCGGGCCGCGGCCGCCGATGGCGACATGCTCGGCCAGCTCTCTCACCGTCCAGGTGCGGCCGGGATCGGCCGAGGTGAAGGATTCGATCGCCGAGCGCATCGCCTCGGTCTCGACATAGCGCAGGGGCTCGTCGAGCGCGTATTTCGAGAAGTCGATGCCGGTCCAGCCGGAAAACAGCGCGAGCGAGGCTTCGTGATCGACATAGCGCCGATAATCCGCCTGCTTCGCCTTGGCTTCGGCGTCGTCGCGACCGACGATCACGGTGGCGAGCGTGAAGATGGCGATGTCGCGGGGATCGCGGCCGCGCCCGGCGGCGCGGCGGCGGATGTCGGCGACGAAGGGGGCAACGACCTGCGGGGTCGGCCCGTTGATGAAGACGCATTCGGCGTGGCTCGCGGCGAAGTCGCGCCCGCGGCCCGAGGCGCCGGCCTGGTAGAGCACCGGCGTCCGCTGCGGCGAAGGCTCGCAGAGATGGATGCCGTCGACGCGATAATAGGCGCCGTGGTGATGGATCTCATGCACCTTCGCGGGCTCGACGAAGACGCGCGCCTGACGGTCGCGGCGGGCCGCGTCGTCGTCCCAGCTCGCCTCCCACAGCTTGTAGACCACCTCCATATATTCCTCGGCGAGCGTGTAGCGCTGATCATGGCCGAGCTGCGCGCTGAGACCCATCGCCTTGGCGGCGCTGTCGAGATAGCCCGTCACGATGTTCCAGCCGATGCGCCCCTTGGTGAGATGGTCGAGGGTCGACATGCGGCGGGCGAAGGGATAGGGCGGCTCGTAGGACAGCGTGCAGGTGACGCCGAAACCGAGATGCTCGGTGACCCCTGCCATCGCCGGGATGACGAGAACGGGGTCGTTGACCGGCACCTGGATGGCGTGCCGCAGCGCCGCCTCGGTCGAGCCGCCATAGACATCGTAGACGCCGAGAACGTCGGCCAGGAACAGGCCGTCGAACTTACCGCGCTCGAGGAGCCTGGCGAGCGTCGTCCAGTAGTCGAGATCGCGGTAGGTCTCGGAGCGGTCGCGCGGATGGGCCCAGAGTCCGGGCGATTGATGCCCGACGCAGTTCATCGCGAAGGCGTTCAGCCGGATTTCCTTCATGGCTCCCTCAGTATACGCCTTTGGTCGCGGGCCCTGCGCGCGTGGCCGGTCCGATAGCGAGGCGCCAGCGCGGCTCCAACGTCACTATTTTATTGAACAAGAAACAATTGTATATCCCGCCGGAGCCATGCACCGTTGCGCTTCAGACGTGCAAAGGACCCACGCCGGAGCGCCGCGCTTGGCCTATGCTGCACGCGGCAGCAACCCGCGCACGGGATTGGGCGATGGTGGACCGGCGGCCGGAGGAGGAGGAAGACGACGACGCCAACCGCCAGACGCGCAGCCTGGCGGCGCTTGCTTTGCTGCTGGCGCTGGTCGTCATCGCCATCTTCCTCATTCAGCACCTGCGGCGGGAAGGCGAGATCGAGGATTGCCTGATGGCGGGGCGGAGCGATTGCGACCTGCTGATCGAGCGCCGCTGAGAGGCGGCGGGCCGATCAACAGGACGGACGCGGCAGCGCTTCGATGTCGTCGAGCTTGGCGCGGATGGTGTAGTCGCCGTAGTCGAACAGCATCTCGCCGACCACGCCGTTGTCGAGCAGCCGGATCGTCTCCTCGTAATCCGGCAGCCCGCCGGTGCCGGCGGCAGCGGCGGCGGGGAAGAAGGCAAGCCGGATGCGCCAGGATGGGCGGTCGAGCAGCGCCGCCTTGGGCAGCGGCGGGTCGCTCGTGCCGGTTGCGCCGGGCGCCAGACGCGGCCCGATGAAGGCGGTGACCTGCGCCGCATTGGCAAGATCGGAGCCGTCGAACAGCTTGCGCGTGATCAGCTGATCGCCGGCCTGAGCTCGGGCGATCAGCAGCAAGGTGTGGGCGGTGGGAAACAGCGTGCCGGCAGGGAGCGTGAGCGTCGTCGCCTCGGGCCGGGTGAATTCGGCGGTGCCGCCCTTGTCCGGGCCGTCGAGCTTGGCCTCGCCGCGGATCTCCTCCACCGAGGTGCCGGCAGGAGCGGCGGCGCCCTGCGCCTCCTCTTCGCTGTCGTTGGGCCGGCGCCCCTCCTCGCCGCTGGTCTCGCGGCGCTCGTCGAAGCGGTAACGCAGCCCGTCCTTGGCCTCCCAGCTCACCAGGTTCGACTTGATCTTCTCGTCGCCCTGCTCGGCATATTGCAGGCGCATCAGGAACCGCTCCTGCTCGGTCCAGCCGTCGCAGGTCTCGCCCCATTCGTCGAGCACGGCGCCGCCGGCGGCGACGACGCCGCTGCCGGATTTCGCCGAGACCAGGCTGAGATGATAGAGCGCGCGGTAGGGCGCGAGCTCGCCCGCCCGCGCCGGCGGGACGAGGACAAGCCCCAGCAGGGCGGCGGCGCCGAGAAGGCGGAGGGCGGCAGCGATCATCGGGCCCGGCGTGAGCGTGGCGCAGAGCGCAGCACGCCGACCCGGCGGCTCGCGCTCGATTACCGAGGTGTTATGCGGGGCGCGGCGACGGCATCCCCGCTTCCCGGCAGGCGCGGTCATTCCGCCGGACGCGGTGCGGGCTCGGCACCGGTCTCAGCGACGGTACGGCGGCGGCGGCCGAGACGGTGGCTCAAGCGGTCGAGATAGAGATAGATCACCGGCGTGGTATAGAGCGTCAGCACCTGCGACACCAGCAGGCCGCCGACAATGGCGATGCCGAGGGGCCGGCGCAGCTCCGAGCCGGCGCCGTGGCCGATCGCCAACGGCAGCCCCGCCAGCAGTGCCGCCATCGTGGTCATCATGATCGGGCGGAAGCGCAGCAGGCAGGCCTCGTAGATCGCCGCCTCCGGCGTCTTGCCGTGCTCGCGCTCCGCCACCAGCGCGAAATCGATCATCATGATGGCATTCTTCTTGACGATGCCGATCAGCAGGATGATGCCGATGATGGCGATGACGCTGAGATCGTAGTGGAACATCATCAGCATCAGCAACGCGCCGACGCCGGCCGAGGGCAACGCCGAGAGAATGGTGATGGGATGGATGTAGCTCTCATAGAGCATGCCGAGCACGATGTAGACGACGAGGATCGCTGCGGCGACGAGCAGCGGCGTCGAGGTCAGCGAATCGCGGAAGGCCTGCGCCGTGCCCTGGAAGGTGCCCTGCACCGTCGACGGCGCCTTGACCTCGTCGCGCATGCGCTCGATGCGCTGCACCGCCTCGCCGAGCGCGGTACCGGGCGTCAGGTTGAAGGAAAGGGTGACGGCGGGGAACTGCCCTTGATGGTTGACCGAGAGCGACTCCACCTTCGGGTCGAAATGGGCGAATGAGCTGAGCGGCACGCGCGCGCCGCCGGCGGCGACGACATAGAGCTTGGAGAGCGCGTTGGCGTCGAGCTGGAAGCGCGGCTGCACCTCGAGCACGATCTTGTACTGGTTGGCCGAGGTGAACATGTTGGTGACGTCGCGCGAGCCGAAGGCGTCGTAGAGCGTGTCGTCGATGAGCTGCGGCGTGATGCCGAGGCGCGAGGCGACGTCGCGGTTGATGTCGATGGCGATATGCGGCGCGGCGATCTGCTGGTCGGAGGCGACGTCCTGGAGGCCGGGGAGCCTCAGCATGCGCTCGAGGAAGATCGGCGCCCAGTGGTTGAGCTCCTCGATGTCGGTGTCGGTGAGAGTGTATTGATACTCGGTGCGGCTGAGCCGGCCGCCGACGGTGACGTCCTGCCCCGCCTGCATGTAGAACTTGACGCCGCCTACCGCCGCCGTCGCCGGGCGCAGGCGCTGGATCACCTGATCGGCGGTGACGTCGCGCTCGTCGAAGGGCTTCAGCTGGATGAAGACCCGCGCGGTGTTCTCGGTGGCGTTGCCGCCGGTGGCGCCGACGAAGCCCATCGCGCCGGCGACGGCGGGATCCTGCTGGATCTTGTCGATGAGCTTCAGCGCCAGCGCGGACATGCCCTGGAAGGATATGTCCTGGCGCGATTCCGCCGCGCCGAAGATGAAGCCCGTGTCCTGGTGCGGGAAGAAGCCCTTGGGGATGACGACGTAGAGATAGCCGGTCAGGACGGCGAGCGCGACGGTGCCGAGCAGCATCGACAGTTGATGCCGCAGCACCCATTTGAGGCCGCTGTCATAGACGCGCAGCATGCCGTCGAAGAAGCCTTCGGCCATGCGGTTGAGCCAGCCGCCGCCGCCATGCTCCTTCTCGCGCGCCAGGAACAGCGAGCACATCACCGGCGTCAGCGTCAGCGACACCAGCGCCGAGACCAGCACCGAGATGGTCACCGTCATGGCGAACTCGCGGAACAGCCGGCCGATGATGCCGCTCATGAAGATCAGCGGAATGAACACCGCGATGAGCGAGAAGGTGATGGAGATGATGGTGAAGCCGATCTGGCCCGCGCCCTTGAGCGCCGCCTGCATCGGGCTCTCGCCCTCCTCGATGTAGCGGACGATGTTCTCGATCATGACGATGGCGTCGTCGACGACGAAGCCGACGGCGATGGTCAGCCCCATGAGCGAGAGGTTGTCGAGGTTGTAGCCCAGCATGTACATGACCGGGAAGGTGCCGACGATGGACAGCGGCACGGCGATGCCGGGGATGATCGTCGCCCAGAGCTTGCGCAGGAAAAGGAAGATCACCATGACGACGAGGCCGACGGTGAGCAGCAGCGTGAAGCGGACATCGGCGACCGAGGCGCGGATGGTGAGCGTGCGGTCGGAGACCAGGTCGACCTTGACGGTCGGCGGCACCGAGGCGCGAAGCTCCTCCATCAGCGCCTTGATGTGATCGACGGTGGCGACCGTGTTGGCGCCGGCCTCGCGCCGCACCAGCAGCAGGATCGCCTGATTGTCGCCGTACCAGGCGCCGACATGGTTGAGCTCGACGGAATCGATGGCGTTGCCGATGTCCTTGATGCGCACCGGCGCGCCGTTGCGATAGGCGACGATCACCTTGTTGAAGGCGTCGGCGTTGAACAGCTGGTCGTTGGTATCGAGGGTGAAGGCCTGATGCGCGTTCTCGAGGTTGCCCTTGGGCTGGTCGGTGCTGGTGTTGAGGAGCGCGTTGCGGACGTCCTCGAGGCCGATGCCGCGGCCGGCCAGCGCATCGGGATTGACCTGGACGCGCACGGCGAATTTCTGCTGGCCGGCGACGTCGACCTGCGACACGCCGGCAACCGTCGAGATCTTCTCGGCCAGGATGAGCTCGGCGAAGTCGTCGACCTTGTAGATCGGCGGCGTGTCGGAATGGACGGCGTAGATCAGGATGGCGCGGTCGGCCGGGTTGATCTTCTTGTAGGTCGGCGGCGCCGGCAGGTTCTTGGGCAGCACCCCGCCGGCCGCGTTGATCGCGGTCTGCACGTCCTGCGCGGCGCCGTCGATGTTGCGGTTGAGCGCGAATTGCAAGGTGATGCTGGTCGAGCCGAGGCCGCTGGTCGAGGTCATCTGGTCGAGGCCGGAGATCGCGGCGAATTGCTGCTCGAGCGGCGTCGCCACCGAGGAGGCCATGGTCTCCGGGCTGGCGCCGGGCAGCGCCGCCGTCACCGAGATGGTGGGGAAATCGACATTGGGCAGCGCCGCCACCGGCAGCAAGCTATAGGCGGCAAGCCCGAAGATGAGCACGCCCATCATCAGCAGCGAAGTGGCGATGGGCCGGTGGATGAAGGGTTGGGAAATGCTCATCCGGTTGCGATCTCAGGCAAGGCGGCGCGGCGGGACGATCATCGGCTCGGCGCCGCATCGGCGGTGGCCGGCGCCTCGAGCCGCACCTTGCTGCCCTGATCCAGGCGGAATTGCCCGTCGACGACGATCCGCTCGCCCGCCGCCAGCCCCTTGTCGATCGCCGCGACGTCGTGCTCGATCTCGGCGACGGCCACGCTGCGCATCTCGACCGTCAGGTCCGGCTTGACGACGAAGAGGTACTCGCCCTTGGGCCCGCGCTGCACCGAGCGCGCCGGCACCGTGACGGCGTCCCTAAGCGTGCCGGTCACCACCCGGAGATTGACGAACTCGCCCGGCCACAGCGTCTCGTCGCTATTGTCGAAGCGCGCCTTGAGACGCAGCGTGCCGGTCTGCTGATCGATCTGGTTGTCGATGAGGGTGAGCTTGCCTTGGGCGAGGATTGTCGCCTCGTCCTCGGCGAGCGCCTCGACCGCGACATCGCCGCCGCGGCTCGCCTGACGGATGCGGGAGAACTGATCCTGCGGCACAGTGAAGCTGACGAAGATCGGCCTGAGCTGGGTGACGCTGACCAGCGGCGTGTTGTCGGTGGCGTGAACGAGATTGCCGATATCGACGAGGCGCGCGCCGGTGCGCCCCTCGATCGGCGAGCGGAGCTGGGCGTATTGCAAATTGAGCTGCGCCGCGTCGATCTGCGCCTGGTCGGCCTTGATCGCGGCTTGCAGCTGGCCCACCAGCGCTTTCTGCTGGTCGTAGATCTGCACCGTCTGGTAGCCGTGGCCGACAAGCTCGGTGTAGCGCTTCAGATCGGCCTGGGCGCTGACCAGCTGCGCCTCGTCCTTCTCCTTGTTGGCGCTGGCCTGCTCGAGCGTCGCCTGGAACGGGCGCGGGTCGATCTCGAAGAGGAGATCGCCGACCTTGACCTCTTGGCCCTCGGTGAAGTCGACCTTGACGATCTGACCGTCGACGCGGCTCTTGACCGCGACCGCATTGAAGGCCTGGACCGAGCCGATGCCGCGGACATAGGCGGGCATATCGCGCAGCTCGGCGGTGTCGGCGGTGACCGGCACGGCGGGCGGCCCGGCCCGCTTCTCCGTCGCCGCGCGCGGCGCATCGGTATAGGCGTAGAGCCCCCAGCCGATCGCGGCGACGGCAATCAGCACCGCCAGGAGCACGAGTTTTCTCGCCATCGCCGTCATCCTCGCCTATCGTGCCGCCGCGCTCGCCGGGGCGAGCGTCTCGCCGTCATCGGCCGCGGTCTCGAGCGGCGCGCCGGAGAGATTTTCCTTGAGGCGCCTGAGATCGGCAACCAGCGTCTCGCGCCGCTTCGCCGGCACGCCCGCCAGCGCCGTCTCGCGCACCGATTTGCCCACCGCCCGGATCTGCTCCAGCACCGGCGTCGCGGCCGGGGTGAGATAGAGCATCCAGCAGCGGCGATCACGCGGGTTGACGCGGCGCTCGAGCATGCCCGCCTCCTCCAGCCCGTCGATCAGCCGCACCAGCGAGATCGGCTCGATCTCGAGCAGCTGCGCCAGCGCCGCCTGGGTCAGGCCCTCATTGCGCGCGAGATTGGCCAGCACCAAGCATTGGTTGCGGCTAAACGGCAGCGAGGCGGCTCGGGCGCGTTCGGCGAAGCGGCGGCCGAACAGCCTTCCCACTTCCTGGATCAAGGGGCCAAGCGACGGCTCTGCCGGTCCGGAGGTCGACCCGCTCATATGTCTCCTTTATGATAAGTTCCCCATATTAAGTTCTTATGATATGCGGGAACACCTTCCGGCATCCCTCGCTTTGTCGATCGCTTCCGCCCGCGGCGCCGGCGCGCTGCGGCCGCAGGGCGGCTGCACCGTGCCAAAACTTGATGTAAAAGGGTTTAACATGGGCTGGTCGAGGCACGGGCGCGAGGGCGGCGGCCATCGCGGCTATCATCACGGCAATCTGCGCGAGGCGCTGGTCGCGGCGGCGCTGCAGCTGATTGCCGAGCGCGGTCCCGCCGGCTTCAGCTTCGTCGAGGCGGCACGGCTCGCCGGGGTGAGCCCGGCCGCGCCCTATCGTCATTTCCGCGATCGCGACGAGCTCATGGCCGAGGTGGCGCAGCGCGGCTTCGCGCTGTTCGACGCCGCGCTTGTCCGCGCCTGGGACGAGGGTCGCCCCGATCCCGTCACCGCCTTCAACCGCGTCGGCCGCGCCTATCTCGCATTCGCGCGGCATGAGCGCGCCTATTACGCGGCGATGTTCGAGGCCGGCCTGCCGCTCGACCTCTATCCCAAGCTGCAAGCGGCGGGCGAGAGCGCGCTGGGCGTGCTGCGCCAGGCGGCCGAGGCGCTCGCCGCCAAGCTGCCGAAGGAGCAGCGACCGCCGGCGCTGATGATGGGGCTGCACATCTGGGCGATGACCCACGGCATCGCTTCACTGTTCGGCCGCGGCGACCAAGCCCGGCGCGCGCTGCCGATGTCGCCCGAGGATCTGCTCGAAGCCGGCGTGCTGGTCTATCTCCAGGGGCTCGGCCTCGGCGGCACGCCGCCAGCCGCGAGCTGAGCCGGCGCGGCCGGCCTTGACAAGCGCAAGACGGGCGCATATGTGAATGTTAATAACATTTACATCGAGGCGATCATGAGCATCGCGGCGGGAGTTGCAGAGCGGTTGGACGAGATCGGCAAACCGGCCTGGATCGGCCTCATGGTGCTGGGCTTCGTGCTGTTCTGGCCGGTCGGCCTCGCCCTATTGGCCTTTCTCCTATGGAGCGGAAGAATGGGATGCTGGAAACAAGGCCGGCTGGTGCGCTGGCATGAGAGCGGCGGCGACCGGCTGCAGCAGCGGATGCGGCGCTGGCAGGGCGCAGGCCCGGCATCGAGCGGCAACCGCGCCTTCGACGAGTATCGCGAGGCCACGCTGCGCCGGCTCGAGGAGGAGCAGCGCGAGTTCCTCGACTTCCTCGACCGGCTGCGGCTGGCCAGGGACAAGGCGGAGTTCGACCAGTTCCTGGCCGAGCGCCGCCGCCCGCCGGAAGCGCCGCAACCACAGGGCTGAACGCGACCCGGCGCGGCGTCGCCTCTGCCGCCGCCCGACCCTCCGGCGCCGGCGCTAGACAAAAAATTAATAGGTCCGCCGCTATGGTTTACCGCTGGTTTACCGGCGACGGAGGGCGGATCTCGTGGATCGCTGGCGGCACAACATCCACGCGGCGGAGCTGCGGCTGATCGCGCTGTCGCCGGTGACGCTGATGGGTGCCGCGCTCACCGCCGCCGTCGCCGCGCCGATCCTCTGGTCCTCGCTCGATCACGCGCTGGTGCTTGCCTGGACCGCCGGCTTTGTCAGCCTCACCGCCCTTCGCCTCGTGCTCTGGCTGCGCTTCCGCCGCATCGCCCAGGACGATTCGACGGTGATCGCCTGGGACCGGCCGCTGACGCTGACGATCATCCTGTCCGGCGCGTTCTGGGGATTGTTTGGCGTCAGCTTCTATCTCATCGACGACGCCGAGATCCGCGGCGTCGCGCTGCTCATCCTCGCCAGCATGCTGGCCTCGGGCACCATCTTCTATTCCGCCCATCTGCGCGCGCATCACGGCTACGTCCTCGCCTGCGCGCTGCCCATCGCCGCCGCCTCGTTCCTGCACGCGACGACGAGCTCGGTGCTGTTCGGCTGCGTCACCTTCGCCTATATCGCGCTCATCATCCGCGCCGCGCACAGCTTCAACCGCGGCGTCGGCCGCACGATCCGGCTGCAGTTCGAGAACGCGGCGCTGGTCGACGGCCTCAAATCGGCCAAGGAGAGCGCCGAGAACGCCAACCGCAGCAAGTCGCAGTTCCTGGCGACGATGAGCCACGAACTGCGCACGCCGCTCAACGCGGTCATCGGCTACAGCGAGATCCTGCTCGAGGACGCCGCCGGCGACGGCAGCGGCGAGGAGCGCATCGCCGATCTCCGGCGCATCCACACCGCCGGCCGCCATCTCCTGTCGCTGGTCAACGACGTGCTCGACCTCGCCAAGATCGAGGCCGGGCGCATGGAGATGATGGCGGCGCCGGTCGATCTGCGCGGCTTCCTCGACGAGGTCGTCACCACCGCGCTGCCGCTGGTCGAGCGCAACAGCAACGAGCTGCAGATCCGCTGCGCCGGCGACGCCGGGATCATCATCGGCGACGCCACCAAGCTGCGTCAGATCATCCTCAACCTGCTGAGCAACTCGGCAAAGTTCACCAGCAAGGGCCGCATCACGCTGAGCGTCGCGCGCGAGTACTATGCCGGGGCCGAGTGGATCAGCATCGCCGTCGCCGATACCGGCATCGGCATCGAGCCCGAGGCGCTCGGCCGGCTCTTCACCGCCTTCACCCAGGCGGACGCCTCGACCTCGAGCAAGTATGGCGGCACCGGGCTCGGCCTTGCCCTCAGCCAGCGCCTCGCCCGGCTGATGGGCGGCGACATCACCGCCGAGAGCGAGCCCGGCCATGGCTCGTGCTTCACCTTGAGCCTGCCGACGGCGCCGCCCGGCACGGCGACGCCGCGCGCCGAGGACCGCATGATCGAGAAGATCGGCGAGCGCGTCGCCGAGACGCTCGGCCTGCCGCCGAAGCTGCAGCTTTCCTGAGCACGGGCGACGCCGGCCTGGGCACAACTCCCGCGACAACTGCCCACAAAAAAGCCATGCCCCGGCGTGGGCCGCCCCGGGGCACTATAGCTCATGGCAATCAAGTCATTAGGTAGGCTTTTGTTAAGGCAGATAAGATATCAACCGGTGTATGTCGCCCGGCGTCGCAGATGAATCGGGGAACTGGATGCGCTTGAGTCCGGAGGCGCTCGAGGCGGTGATGCAGCTTCACGAGCGCTTCCTCGCCCGCAAGTCCGGCGGCCGGCGCGCGGTGCTGAGCTATACCGATCTTTCCGCCCGCGACCTCGCCGGCTGCGATTTGAGCGAGGCCGAGCTCATCGCCGTGCGGCTGCGTCGGGCCAACCTCTCCGCGGCCAATCTGCGCGGCGCCCAGCTCTCGCTCGCCGATTTGCGCCAGGCGGGGCTCGACGGCGCCGACATGACGCGTGCCGATCTGCGCGGCAGCTCCTTCCGCGGCGCCGAGATGAACCGGAGCGTACTCGCCCACGCCGATCTGCGCGACGCGACGGTGGTGCTGCATGACGCGCGCCAGGCGCAGATCGTGCGCAGCTTTCGCGAGCCCTACCGCGACGACGGCAGCGATGCCGACGATGGCGAGGGGAAGCCGCTGCCGCAAGGCAGCTCCTGCACGCTGCGCGCCGATTTCACCGACGCGGCGATGCGCGACAGCACGCTCGAAGGCGCCGATGCGCGCCACGCCAACTTCACCGGCAGCATTCTCGAAGGCGCGAATTTCGCCCACGCCAAGCTGTCGGGCGCCACCTTCCATTCCGCCGTGCTCACCGGCGCCAATCTGCGCGGCGCCGATCTCGAAGGCGCCGATGTCAGCGACGCCATCTTCGACCCCGAGGCGCTCGAGCTCGCCGAGCTCCAGCAGGCGACCAAGAGCAAACATGCCGCCAAGAGCGAGCCCGACCTCGCCGCGGCGCTCGCCGAGCATGCGCTGTGGCTCGACAGCCAGGGGCAGAAGGGGACGCGAGCGCTGCTCGCCAGGCTCGACCTCAGCGACCGCGTGCTCGCCGGCGCGCGCCTGATCATGGCGCTGCTGCCCGGCGCCAAGCTGCACCGCGCCAATCTCGATCACGCGGTCCTCACCATGGCCGATCTCACCTCGGCCGATCTGCGCCACGCGCTGCTGGTCGACGCCGATCTGCGCGGCGCCACCTTGCGCCGCGCCTGCTTCAACGCGGCAAACCTCGCCGGCGCCAAGCTCGGCCCGCTGCTCGATGTCGGCACGCGCCACATCGATTTTCCCTCCAATGGCGAGCGCGCGCGCTTCGTCGGCGCCAACCTCGCCGGCGCCAATCTGCGGCGCGCCAATCTGGTCGGCGCCGATTTCTCCGGTGCCGACCTCACCGGCGCGCAGCTGCAGGAAGCGAAGCTCGACGCCTGCACTTTCACCGGCGCCACGCTCACCGGCGCCAATCTCGACGGCGCCAGCCTCACCCGGGCGAAGGGCCTGCCGCAGAAGCGGTGAGCCGCCTCACGCCGCGTAGAACGCCCGTCCCGCCACGGCCATGTCGCGCAGCAGCCGGGGCGGGGCGAAGCGGTCGCCGTGCAGCTGCGCCAAGCGGTCGCACTCGGCGATGAAGCGATCGAGGCCGATGCTGTGCATCTGGCTCACCGTGCCGCCGAGGAAGGGCGGGAAACCCCAGCCGAGGATCGCGCCGACATCGGCGTCGCGGGGATCGAGCACCACCTTCTCCTCGAGGCAGCGCGCCGTCTCCACCGACTGGACATAGAGCAGGCGCTGCTTCACCACGCTGACATCGGGCTGCGCGGCGAGCGGCTTGAAATGCTGCGCCAGGCCCGGCCAGAGCTGCTTCTTGCCCTCGGCGGGATAGTCGTAGAAGCCCTTGCCCGCCTTCTTGCCGATGCGGCCGAGCTTCTCGACCATGAGATCGATCACCGCCTCGGCGGCTTGATTGCCGCGATACTCCTTGCCGAGATCGGCGCGCGTCTGCTTCCTCACCTTGTACATGAGCTCGATCGACACTTCGTCGGCCAGCGCCAGCGGGCCCACCGGCATGCCGGCCATGCGCCCGGCATTGTCGATCAGCGCCGGGCCGACGCCTTCGCCGAGCAAGGTCAAGCCCTCGTTGACGTAGGTGCCGAAGACCCGGCTGGTATAGAAGCCGCGGCTGTCGTTGACGGTGATCGGCGTCTTGCCGATGCGCCGGACGTAATCCATGGCGCGCGCCAGGCACGGGTCGGAGGTACGCCGCCCGCGGATGATCTCGACCAGCGGCATGCGGTCGACCGGCGAGAAGAAATGCAGGCCGATGAAATTCTCCGGCCGCACGCTCGCCTCGGCCAGGCCGGTGATCGGCAGGGTCGAGGTATTGGAGGCGAAGATCGCGCCCGCCTCCAGCACCGCCTCGGCCTGGCGCGTCACCTCGGCCTTGATCTTGCGGTCCTCGAACACCGCTTCGACGACGAGATCGGCGCCGCGGAGGTCATCGAAGCTCGCGCTCGGGCGGATGCGCGCCAGCACCGCGTCGCGCTGGGCCTCGCCTAAGCGGCGCTGCTGCACGCGCCGCTCCAGCTGCGTCTGCACCTGCGCCTTGCCCTTCTCCGCCTGCGCCAGGCTGGTGTCGAGCAGCACCACCTCGATGCCGGCCTCGGCGCTGACCGAGGCGATGCCGGCGCCCATCATGCCGGCGCCGAGCACGCCGATGCGGCGGTAGCTCTGTTCCGGCACGTCCTTGGGCCGCGCCGCCAGCTTGTTCGCCTCGCCGATCGAGAAGAACAGGCTGCGGATCATGTTGCGCGCCTCGCTGGACAGCGCGCAATTGACGAAATAGCGGCTCTCGATCTTGAGGCCGGTGTCGAAATCGGTGATCAACCCCTCATAGACGCAGGAGGCGATGTTGCGCGGCGCGGGGTAGTTACCCCAGGTCTTCTCATGCAGCAGCGCGTTGCCCGCGACGAAGGTCTCGTGCCCCTTGGGCGAGAAGACGCCGCCATCGGGAATCTTGAAGCCCTTGCGGTCCCAGGGCTGCACCGCGTTCTGCGGCCCGTCGGTCAGGAGCCAGGCGCGCGCCGCGCCGAGCAGCCGCTCGGCCGGCACCACCTGGTCGATCAGCCCGGCGGCAAGCGCCTTCGCGGGATCGAGCTTGCGGCCCTCGAGCAGCAGCGGCAGGGCGGCGCGGATGCCGATCATGCGCGGCAGGCGCTGCGTGCCGCCGCCGCCGGGCAACAGGCCGATGGTGACCTCGGGCAGGCCGATGCGGATCCGGGGATCGTCGGCGGCGATGCGGCGGTGACAGGCGAGCGCGATCTCGTAGCCGCCGCCCAACGCCGTGCCGTTGATCGCGGCGCAGAACGGCTTGCCGCTCTTCTCGATGGCGCGCATCAAGGCGTGGAAGCGCGTGGTGAACGCCATCAGGCTCGCCGCGTCGGCCGAGCGCCCGAGCTCGGTCAGATCGGCGCCGGCGAGGAAGTCGCGCTTCTTCGAGGTGACGATGACGCCCTTGACGGCAGCGTCCGCGATCGCCGTCTCGACCGCGGCGGCAAAACGCGCGACCGAGGCGTCGTTGAGCACGTTCATCGAGCGCTCGACCATGTTCCAGGCGATGACGGCGATGCCGTCGGCGCCGAGCTCGGTGTCGATCATGGCTAAACCCGCTCGATGATCGTCGCTGTGCCCATGCCGGCGCCGACGCAGAGCGTGGCGAGGCCGGTGGCCTTGCCGGTGCGCTCGAGCTCGTCCAGCAACGTGCCGAGGATCATCGCGCCGGTGGCCCCCAGCGGATGGCCCATGGCGATGGCGCCGCCATTGACGTTGATCTTGTCATGGCCGATGTCGAGCGCCTGCATGAAGCGCAGCACCACCGCGGCGAAGGCCTCGTTGAGCTCGTAGAGATCGATGTCGGCAGCGCTCATGCCGGCGCGCTTCAGCGCCTTTTCCGCCGCGAAGGACGGGCCGGTGAGCATGATGGTGGGCTCGGAGCCGACCGAGGCGAAGGCGCGGATGCGGGCGCGCGGCTTCAAGCCGAGCTTGTCGCCGATCTCGCGGTTGCCGATCAGCACCGCCGCGGCGCCGTCGACGATCCCCGACGAGTTGCCGGCGTGATGCACGTGGTTGATGCGCTCGACCTCGGGATAGCGCTGGATGGCGACGGCGTCGAAGCCGAGGCTCTCGCCGGTCTTGACGAAGGCGGGCTCGAGCGCCGCCAGCGACTGCATCGTCGTGTCGGCGCGGATGTGCTCGTCGCGGTCGAGCACGGGCAGGCCGTTGATGTCGGTCACCGGCACCACCGAGCGGGCGAAGCGGCGTTCCGCCCAGGCGCGCGCGGCGCGGCGCTGGCTCTCGACGGCATAGGCATCAACATCGGTGCGGCTCATGCCGTATTTGGTGGCGACGAGATCGGCCGAGACGCCTTGCGGCACGAAGTAGGTGTGGAACGCCACTTGCGGGTCCATCGCCCAGGCGCCGCCCGAGGAACCCATGGGCACGCGGCTCATGCTCTCGACGCCGCCGCCGATCGCCATCTCGCTCTGCCCGGCCATGACCTGCGCCGCCGCCATGTTGCAGGCCTCGAGCCCGCTGGCGCAGAAACGGTTGATCTGCACGCCGGCGGTGGTCTCGGCATAGCCCGCCTCGAGCACGGCGACGCGGGCGATGTCGGCGCCCTGCTCGCCCACCGGCTCGACGCAGCCGAGCACGACGTCGTCGACGGCGGCGGTGTCGAGCGCGTTGCGGTCGCGCACCGCCTTGAGCGCGGTGACGGCGAGCTGCATCGGCGTCACGCTGTGCAGCGCGCCCGACGCCTTGCCGCGGCCACGCGGCGTGCGCACGGCGTCGTAAATGAAGGCTTCGGTCATGGGAGGTCTCCGCCCTGGGGTCTTTCCCCTAGGATAGCGGCAAGCGGCGGCGCGTGCCAGCAGCGCCGCGGCGCGGAAAAAGGCCGGGGCGCCCGGCCGAAGCCGGAGCGCCCCCCGACGCCAGCGAGGGGATGCGACGTCAAGTCGGTACCTTAACAGGAGAGGTACAAGCGAGACCCTATCAGGGCGGCGCCGGCGAGCGCTTTGATCTGGATCAAAAGGCGGGAAATTTCGCCAGGCGGCGCAACCGGCGGAAGGGTCGGACCGACAGCTCCGGCACCAGGAATTTGCGGAATTATGTAGCTGGCTAACTACGGATTCGTTCTGAATCTAGCGTTTCACAACGAATCGACTCGTGAGTCCTTATATTTCAAATAGTTAAACGAGGTGAATTTGTCCGCGGGCGGGTGGCCGCGCTTTTTATCCCCAGAGTTATTAACAGAACGGCGCCTGATTTGACTTACGGGAGCAGAAATCCGCATACATATCGTTATTATGAGGACTTCTGACGCTACATAATGTAGCGTTTTTTTGTGCCGTCCATGAACGCTGTTTGGATTGACGGTCCTAGCTGGGCGGGCGTATATAATTGGTAAATTCCCGCGCAGGTGTAGCGATGCCCACCTATGAAGAGCAACTTCGTGCTGAGATTTCGCAAACCGAGGATCAGTGCTTTAATCTGTACCAGCAGATTGAACACCTGGAGGCCCGGACTGAAGGCCTGAAGCAGGCTCTCGCGCTCTATTTGAAGAGCGCCGAGAGTGCCCCGGTTCCAAAATTCGGACAAACGACAGTTTTATCTTCGCCTCCCCGGCGTACCAAGCGGCAGGGGTCCCGTTTCGACGCTGTTATGAAATTCATCATTGACGCTGGGGAGGTGGGCGTAACCATCGAGGAGATGCACGCCTTTGCAGTCAATAACGGCCTCAAGCTGAAACGGACGAGTATCCGCTCGAACGTATGGAATCGTAAGAAATCTGGCGAATTGGAGAATATGGGAGATGGCCGCTACCGGTATGGCTTGCTTACGGGAGTGGTTTCCCAAAATGCGGAGGGCCCAGATGGCGGTGAACCATCTGAGCCCTCGCTAAAGCTTGTGGGCGCGGCATAGTGCGGGGAATGGGTTCCCACCTGCCTCCCCGAGGGTGCAAGTCCCTCCGCGTCCACCTGTTTCCCGCCCAACCCCACCACCCCTCGTTGACGCGAGGGAGAAAGGAGCTAGCGTGATGTGGCGACCCACCCAATCAGCCTGAGTTAGCCGCCACGGCGCGGGCGCTGGCTACTGGAACCGGCGCTCGCACGGGCGGTATTATCCCCCATTTCAGTGAGAATGAACAGCGGCGCGTGAGATAGGCATCGGCGCGCCGGCGCGCCTCGCCTTCCTGATAGGCGGGGTGGATGACCATAATTTTTATTTGACAGTATTTTACTGTTCAAAACAGACGGCGAGGGAATTGGCGGGCTCGGCGGCATGCTCTAGGCTCGGCGCGAAGCCCGTCCGCGAGACGGGCAATGACGCAGGCGGGACGGAACCGTGGCGGGATTGTCGATCGAGGCAGCGGTCGCGGCGCTGACCGCGCCGGGCGCGCCGTTCGCGATGGAAGAGGTGGTGATCCGCGGTCTGCCGACGCGGGTGTGGAAGCACGCGCCGCCGTCGCTGCGGGCATTGCTCGAGGCAAGCCGCGCGCATGGCGAGCTGCCGTTCCTGGTCTATGAGAATGAGCGGCTGAGCTATGCCGAGCATTACCGGCGCGTAGCGGCGCTGGCGCAGACACTCGCCGGCAGCTTCGGCATCGCCAAGGGCGACCGCGTCGCCATCGCCATGCGCAACTTCCCGGAATGGTCGCTGAGCTTCTGGGCAGCCGCCGCGATCGGCGCCATCGTCGTGCCGCTCAACGCCTGGATGACGGGACCGGAGCTGCAGTACTGCCTCGCCGACAGCGGCGCGCGCCTGCTCGTCGCCGATGCCGAGCGCGCAGAGCGGCTGCTGCCGCATCTGGCGGACCTGCCGCTCGAGGCGGTGCTGGTGGCGCGCGCGGCGCGGGCGTTGCCGGCGGGGCTGCGCCGCTTCGAGGATTTGGCGGGCGAGGACGACACGCTGCCCGAGGTCGCGATCGACCCCGAGGATGATGCGACGATCTTCTACACCTCGGGCACGACGGGAAAGCCCAAAGGCGCGCTCGGCACGCATCGCAACATCTGCGGCAACCTGCTGAGCATGAGCTATGCGCGCGCGCGCACGCTGCTGCGCCGGGGCGAGCCCTTGCCGGCGCCCGGCACCGCGCCCAAGACCGCGATCCTGCTGTCGGTGCCGTTCTTTCACGTCACGGGCTGCCATTCCGTGCTCTGCGCCAGCCTTTACGGCGGCAACAAGCTGGTGCTGATGCATCGCTGGGATGCGGAGCGCGCGATGCAGCTCATCGAGCGCGAGCGCGTCAACAGCTTCGGCGGCGTGCCGTCGATGGCCTGGCAGGTGATGGAGCATCCCGCCTTCGGCCGCTACGACCTCGCGAGCGTCGAGAGCATCGGCTATGGCGGCGCGCCGGCGGCGCCGGAGCTGGTGGCGCGCCTCAAGGAGAAATTCCCCAAGGCGATGCCGGGCAACGGCTACGGCCTCACCGAGACCTCCTCGGTGACCTCGCAGAACGCCGCCGAGGATTATCAGCGCAAGCCCAACAGCGCCGGCCTGGTTATTCCGGTCTGCGACGTGCGCGTCGTCGACGCCGCCGGCGAGGACTTGACGCCGGGCGAGATCGGCGAGCTCTGGGTGAAGGGGCCCAATGTGGTGAAGGGCTATTGGAACAAGCCCGAGGCCACCGCCGCCAGCTTCAGCGCGGGCTGGCTCCATACCGGCGATCTCGTGCGCATCGATGCGGAGGGCTTCCTCTACATCCTCGACCGCGTCAAGGACATGCTGATCCGCGGCGGCGAGAACGTCTATTGCGTCGAGGTCGAGGACGCGCTCTACAGTCATCCCGCGGTGATGGATGCGGCGGTCATCGGCATTCCCCATCGCGTGCTCGGCGAGGAGGTCGGCGCGGTGGTGCAAGTGACGCCCGGCGCCGAGCTCAGCGAGGCGGCGCTGCAGCGCCATGTCGCCGGGCGGCTGGCCGCCTTCAAGGTGCCGGTGCGCATCGTGTTGCGCGACGCGCCGCTGCCGCGCAACGCCAACGGCAAGATCCTGAAGCGCGCGCTGCGCGCGGCGTTCGCGTGATAAGTTGCCAGTTATCAGTTATCAGTTCCGGTCGGCCAGCTTACTGACGACTGATAAATGACGACTGACAACTTGGGAGGAACCTGCCATGACCGCGCCGGCGCTGCGCCGCAACCATCCGAACCAGGCCGTGATCGAGCAGTTGCGCGCGCGCTTCGGCGAGCGGCTTTCGACGGCGGCTGCGGTGCGCGAGCAGCACGGGCGGGACGAGAGCTACCACACGCCGGCATCGCCCGATGCGGTGGTGTTCGCGCGCGAGACCGCGGAGGTGGCGGAGATCGTCGGGCTGTGCGCGGCGGCGAAGGTGCCGGTGATCGCTTTCGGCACGGGGACGTCGCTGGAGGGCCATGTGGCGGCGCTGGAAGGCGGCGTGTGCATCGATCTCTCGCAGATGAACCGGGTGCTGCGGGTGTCGGCGGCGGATCTCGACTGCACGGTCGAGGCCGGGGTGACGAGGAAGCAGCTCAACGAGTATCTGCGCGACACCGGCCTGTTCTTCCCGATCGATCCCGGGGCGGACGCGTCGCTGGGCGGGATGACGGCGACGCGGGCGTCGGGGACCAATGCGGTGCGCTACGGCACGATGCGCGAGAACGTGCTGGCGCTGACCGTGGTGCTGGCGGACGGCCGGGTGATCCGCACGGCGCGCCGGGCGCGGAAATCGGCGGCGGGCTACGATCTGACGCGGCTCTTCGTCGGCTCGGAAGGGACCTTGGGGGTGATCACCGAGGTGACGCTCAGGCTCTACGGCAT
>JBKQTR010000424.1:0-17848 GCA_052143095.1 Allostellaceae bacterium | reverse complement strand
CCGCCCTGCCCCGGTAGGCAGGCAGGGCTATCGCAAGCGAGGTTCACCACGGAGGCACGGAGGACACGGAGAAGAGCATTTAGGCGCGCGAAGCGCGCTATTCTTCGCTTCTCCGTGATCTCCGTGTCTCCGTGGTCAATCTTTCCATCTGCGCGGCGGCACATGCGATCGCCCTGGGGAAGTAGGGGAGGCCCGGCAGCCTGCCGGGTTGCCGGTAACCCCTCGGTAATACGATGATATGTAATAGAATGGTCGGTGGTACCATTCGCCTGCGGCAGGCGGGGCGCGCGGGGCGCGGACCCCCGAGCCGAGCGAGGGAGCTCGATGACAATGCTCGCACGCTCAAGCGCATCAGGTCCCGGCAGGCCCGATGTCCTTGCCGAGCAGGTCAGGCTGCTCTACGCCGGGACCTTCGTCATCCCGGCCAATTTCGCTAACGCGCTCATCGTCGCCGCGGCGCTGCGGAACTCCTTCCCGGCGAGATTTCTGATCGGCTGGGTGGCGCTTACCGCGGTTGTCGTGGTGGTCCGCCTGGTCCTCAGCGCCCGCTACCGGCGATCGGCAACGGCCGATCGGGACGCCGGCCTCTGGGCCCGCTGGTTTGCCGGCGGCGCGCTCGTCTCCGGCATGCTGTGGGGCTCGGTCTGCGCCGCTTTGCCGTATTTCGGGCAGCCGCTCGACTTCCTTTTCGTCACGCTGGTGGCGGCGGCGATGTCGGCCGCGGCGATGACGTCGCTCTCGCCATATTTCCCGGCCTTCCTCTGCTACCTCATGCCCTTCATCGTGCCGCCCGGCATCGCCTTCATCATCACGCCCGGTCCCGATTACCTCATGCTCGGGGTGCTCATCCTGGTCTATGCCGTCGTCCTTGCCGGCACCGGGCGTAATCTCAACCGCTCGATCATCCGCACCCTGCAGCTCAAGACCACCAACGCCTCGCTCAACAAATCGCTGAATTCGACCCATGCCGAGCTCGCCCTGGCGCGGCAGGACAAGTGGCGCACCTTCGCTCATCTCAGCCATGAGCTGCGCACGCCGTTGACGGCGATCCTGGGCTTCTCGGAGGCGATCCGCGACCAGCTGTTCGGGCCGCTCGGCAATCCGCGCTACAGCGAATATGCCGGCCACGTCCACAACAGCGGCCAGCATCTGCTCAACCTCGCCAGCGAGATCCTGGCCTTCTCGCAAGGCGAATCGGGCACGCTGCTGCTGGCGGAGAGCGACATCGACATCGCCGCGCTGATCGAGAGCTGCGTCAATCTGGTCGCGGCGCGCGCCGAGCGGCAGCGACTGCGCATCATCCGCAGCGTCCAGCACGGGCTGCCGATGCTGCTGGCCGATGAGACGAAGCTGCGCCAGATCATGCTCAACCTGCTGACCAACGCGGTCAAATTCACGCCGCCCGAGGGCGCGATCACGATCATGGCCTGCCTCTCGGCGGATGGCGGCATCACCATCAGCGTCGCCGATACCGGCGTGGGCATGACCTCGGCCGATATTCCGCGCGCCATGGCGCCGTTCGTGCGTCTGGAGAATGCGCTGGTGCAGGAGACCGAGGGCGTCGGGCTGGGCCTGCCGCTGTGCAAGCGCCTGGCGGAGATGCACGGCGCCGAGCTCGCGATCGTCAGCGAGCTCGGCAGGGGCACCACCTGCACCGTGCGGTTTCCGCCCTCGCGGACCCGGCCGGCCGCCGCGCGCGGCGTGCCGGCGTCGTCGGGCGAGTCGGCGGCTCAGTGATGAGGCCGGGCGGCGCCTGACGGAGGCGGCGCCTGGCGCAGCAGCGCCGCTGTTGCGCTCTCGACTGCGGTGCCGCGGAAATAATCCGGGTTCATCGACAGGTGCAGCATCGCCGGGTTGACGAAGGTCAGGTCGCGGAAATTCTCCGGCGTCAAGAGCTTGGCGTTCACCAGGCTCCAGGCCTCGGTCAGGATGCTGGCGGCGTCGAGCACGTCCCAATGGCCGATATCCGAGCCGAACACCGGCTTCAGCGTAGCACCCAGCGGGTTGAGGCGGCGGTTGAAGGCAACCGAGACCATGCGGTCGTCCGCCTCGCAGCCGAAATAGAAGGGATCGACGAAGAGCGCGCGCAGCTGCGGGATCTCGGTGAGCGCGCAGGCGGCGAATTCGTCGAAGGGGTCGGGACGGTCGATCATGAAATTGCCGTGCGGCTCGGCGCGCAGGCGCTCGGGCGCGAGGCGCTTGCCGCCGAACTCGCGGAAGAGCCGCGCCAGCAGCTCGACATCGAGCGTCGCCGGGTCGAGATTGCGCTCCATCGCCTTGACGTTGCGCTTCTCCCAATGCTCGACGATGTCGTTGAGGAGATTGACCGCCCAGCCGACCCCGCCCTCGAGGAAGCCGAAGCTCAGCGCCGGGAAGCGCCGGGTGACGCCGCTGAAGATCAGCGAGCGGCAGAAGAACTCGGCGCCGCCGGCGAAATCGCCGAGATGGTTGAAGACGTAGTTGCTCGGCGAGGCGCGATAGCCGATGCCGCGTGACGAGGTGTGGCAGACCGGCGTGACCTTGAGCTCGATGCATTTGCGCCAGAACGGATCGTAATCATAGGGCGAGTCCATGACGATCGAGCGCGTCGCCTGCGGCGGCGACAGGAACGGGTCGTTGCCGGTCGCGACCCGCCCGGGCCCGCGCAGCTCGGTGCCGATCATGACCGCCTTGTGGCCAAGCTCGTTGACGGCGAAGTCGAGCTCTTCGATCGCCTCCTGCGGCGTATAGGTCGGGATCACCGCCGCCGGCCGCAGCCGGTCGGCGACCTCGGCGAACATCTCGGCGTAGAGCATGTTGAGCGCGCGGCAGCTGACGCGCCTCGCCTCGGCATCGGGGAGGTAGACATGGCTGAGGCCGCGCGTCGTGTAGCAATGCGCGAAGTCGATGCCGAACTCGTCGAGGCGCGAGCGGAAATAGCGCGGCAGCTGCGCCAGCGCGCGGTCGCCGGTATGCTCGCCCGACGGCAGCCCCCACCAGAAGCCGCGCACCGTCGGGCCGTGATGGGCGCGCAGCGCCGTGACCTTTTTGGCGATCTCCTCGCCGCCGAGCGCACGCACGAAGTCGAGATGGGCGAAATCGCATTCGACGACATGGGCATCGGCGTCGATCACCGGGTGGTCGAGCCTGGCGCGCACCTCGCCTCCGGGGAATCCCTCAAATCCCGACATTGGCTTTCCTCCTAGCGGCAATCCTTCTCGCAGCGCTTCTCCTCGACGTCCGGCCGCGGGTCCGGGCTGATGAAGCCGTTGCGGTTCGGCATTTGGACCTTGGGCAGCGTCTTGGCATCCATCACCGCATCCTCGCCGATGATGCCGTTGAGATAGAGGAGATAGGCGCTCACGGCATAGACCTGGTCGGCGGTGAGCGATTGTGGCGCGCTGAACGGCATCGCCCGGTGGATGTAGTCGAACAGCGTCGTGGCATAGGGCCAGTAGCTGCCCACCGTCAGGACCGGCTTCGCCGTCGCCAGCGTGCCCTGGCCGCCGACCAGACGGTCCATCGGCTTGCCTTCGCCCTTGGCGCCGTGGCACGCAGCGCAGGTCTCGGCGAAGATCTTCTCGCCGTCTTTGACGCTGCCTTTGCCCGGCGGCAGGCCGCTGCCATCGGGCAGCACGTCGATGTCCCAGCCGGCGATCTCCTCCGGCGTCGCCGTCTGGCCGATGTCGTAGCGCGCCGCGGCAGGTGCCGCGAGCAGGAGCATCGCCAGCAGCGGCGGCAGCGTGCTTCTAAGCGGCATTGGTCACCGCGCCGCCCGGCGCCAGCTTCCAGGTATGGATGCCGTTGTTGTGATAGAAGGAGTTGGTGCCGCGCATCTCGACGAGGACGGGCAGCCTCGGCTGGGTATAGCCGGTCTCGTCGGTGGCGCGGCTTTGCAGCAGCGCCGGCCCGCCATCCCAGCGCCAGGGCAGGCGGAAGCGCGTCAGGCATTTCGCCAGCACCGGCTCCTGCAGCCGCGTCGCCTGCCAGCTGGCGCCGCCATCGGTCGAGACGTCGACGGCGCGGATCTTGCCGTGTCCCGACCAGGCGAGGCCGGAGATCTCGTGGAAGCCGGGCGCGATGAGGCGCTGGCCGCCCGAGGGCTGGGTGATCACCGATTTCGCCTCCATCATGAAGGTGAATTGCCGCGCCTTGCCGTCCGGCATCAGGTCGGTGTATTTCGACGTCTCCTCGCGCGTCTCGAAGGGCTCTTTGCCGAGCTTGAGGCGGCGCAGCCATTTGACGCTCATATTGCCCTCGAAGCCCGGCAGGAAGAGCCGCAGCGGATAGCCCTGCTCGGGCCTGAGCCGCTCGCCGTTCTGCGCGTAGACCAGCATCGCGTCCTCATGGGCCTTGGCGATCGGCACGCTGCGATCCATGCCGGCGGCGTCGGCGCTTTCCGCCAGCAGCCAGCGCGCCTGCTTGCTCGCGCCGACCTCCTCGAGCACGGTCGAGAGCAGGACGCCGGTCCATTCGCAGCAGCTCAGCAGGCCATGCGTGTCCTGCACCGTGAGATCGGCCGGCCCGGTGTTCCACGCCGTGTTGCCCGAGCATTCCAGGAAATAGAGGCGCGATACCGAGGGAAAGCGCATGAGGTCGCTCATGGTGAAGATGAGCGGCCGCTCGACGAGGCCGTGGACGATCAGCCGATGCTGCTCGGGGTCGACATCGGGCACGCCGGCGTGGTGGCGCTCATAGACCAGCCCGTTGGGCGTGATGATGCCGTGGAGATCCTGCAGCGGCGTCCGGCTGGTGGCCGCCGTCATCGTCGGCCGGCCCGGCACCGGGCGGCGGATGACGTCCTTCTCGAAGGGCGACGGCAGCCCGTAGGGATGGGCGACGATCGGCGCGCCCTGCTCGCGGCTCCATTGCGGCAGGTTGGGCGGCAGGTTCGACCCGTCCTCGGCCTCGGCGCTGAGCGGCGCGATGAGCCCGCCCAGTGCCGCACCACCCATCAAGGTTGCGGTCTTGCCGAGCAGGCTGCGGCGGCCCACCGGGCGCGGCGCAGCGCGCGTCATGGCATCGTCGCTCATGCGTTCCTCCTCTGCCTGACGCTAGCACCGGCGCCGCGCAACGTCACGCGAGGGCCTATCAGGGTCACATTTCACTAACCCCCTCCCCCCTTGAGGGCAGGGCAATCGCATATGCCGACAAGCCGCTGGGTGGGGAAGATGGGACCACGGAGACACGGAGAGCACGGAGAAGCGAAGAATGGCGCGCTTCGCGCGCCCAAACACCTCTTCTCCGTGCCCTCCGTGCCTCCGTGGTGAACCCCTAGGCGCATGTGCGATAACCCTGCCCTTGAGGGGGCAGAGGCCAAGAGATGCTGAACGGGACACGCCCTAAATCCCCAGAAGCTTCTTCTCCCAATCGGCGTAATAGGCCTCGGGCGGCTTGGCGAGCAGCGGATAGCTGGCGCGCAGCATGTCCTGCACCACGGCGTCTTTGTCCCAGCCGAGCTCCTCGAGCGCCGGCAGGGTGATGCGCCGGGTCGGCTCGATCACGACTTCCTCGAACAGCGCCGCCGGGTCGCTCACCGCATCCAGCGCCTTGCCGGCCACCAGCATCTCGTAGATGTGCCAGAGGTTGGGCATCACCGGCAGCCCGTTGCGGGCGAAATAGGGGATGCGCACCTTGGCGCGCAGGTCCTCGTCGATGGTGAGGTTGGTGTTGCTGACGACGCGCGCCGCGTCGGCGTGGTCGTCGATCCAGCGACAGAAGCGCAGCCACGCCGTCATCGCCTTCCTGGCGGCGTCGGGATAGGCGTCGACGAAATCGCGCCGCATGGCGAGCGTGCCGTAGCCGATATAAGGAATGAAATCGGCGGTCTTGATCAGCGTGCGCGCGTGGAAGCGCTGCTCGGCCATGGTGTCGGCGGGCGGCACCGCATAGATGGCATCGACCAGCCCCTGTTCCAGCGCCTGCGGCTGGTTGGGCGCCGGCACCAGGACGATCTCGAGATCCTCATGGCCGATGCCATGGGTCTGCTTGAGCGCGGCGAGGCCGAGATCCTCCATCGTGCCGCGCTGATTGAGCGCGAGCTTCTTGCCCTTGAGCTGCGGCACTTCGATGATCGGCGAGTCCTCGCGCACCATGATGCGGCTGAACGGGCGTTGCGGCGTGCCGATGGCGCCGAGCGCGGGATGGAGCAGCGGCAGGCCGCGGGCCGACGCCATGAGGGCGGGGCCGACGCCGACATCGCCCAGCGGGATGCTGCCGCCGACCAGCGCCTGCACCACCGCCGGCCCGCTGAGACCGTGGAACAGCTCGATGGCGAGGCCTTCCTCCTTGAAGTAATCGACATCGCCGATATAGGCGGTGACCTCGGTGTTGAGCGGCAAGGTGCCGATGACGATCTTCTCCGGCACCGCTTCCGCAGCGGCGGCGGGAAGGCCGAGCGCGCGCGGGCTGGCGATGAGCGCAAGGGTCGCCGCGCCGGCTCTCAGCAGGCGGCGCCGGCCGAGCGCCTGGGTGAGTGTCATCATGCCCTCTCCGCGTTCTTGATCGCACTCTACACCGCGGCGCCGCGCCGCGCCTATAACCCGCGGCGATTGACCGTCTCGGCGCGCGCGCTTACGGTTCGGCGCATGGCACGAAACGCGCCCGGACCGGGTCTGTGGGTCGAGAGCGGCGGCAGCGGCAGCCCGGCGCTGCTGTTGCTGCATGGGCTCGGCGCCAACGCGGCGGTGTGGGAAGGTCTGCGCCCGTTGCTGGCGGCGCGCTGGCCCGGGCGGTGGCTGGCGCCGGATCTGCGCGGCCATGGCCGCTCGGAGCATCGCGCCCCCTACGGCTTCGGCACGCATGCCGCCGACCTCGCGAGCCTGTTCGAGCAGGGCGAGGAAGTGGTGGTGCTCGGTCACTCCATGGGCGGCGCCGTCGCCATGAGTCTCGCCAGCTCCTGGTTTGGCCTCGGCGTGCGGCAGGTGATCGCCTTCGGCGTCAAGCTCGACTGGACCGAGGAGGAGACCGCGAAGGCGCAGGCGCAAGCGCTGGCGCCGGCGCGCTGGTTCGCCTCGCGTGCCGAGGCGATCGAGCGCTATCTGCGCGTCTCCGGCCTCAAGGGGCTGGTCGATCCCGGCGCGGCTGCGGCGACGCTCGGCATCGTCGAGGAGGAGGGGCGCTTCCGCCTCGCCGCCGATCCCCGCATCGGCGCGGTGGTAGGCGCGCCGATCGACGGCGTGATCGCGGCGATGCGCGCGCCGCTCCGTCTCGCCGCCGGCGAGCGCGACCCCATGGTGACGCTGGAGCAGATGCGCCGTTTCGATCCGCAAGCGGCGGTGCTCGCCGGTCTCGGCCACAACCCCCATGTCGAGGCGCCGGAGCGGCTGTGGCAGGTCGTCGAGAAGACGCTGGGTTAAAGCATGTTTCGGCTGGATCGACTCGGTGCGTCCTTCGACTGCTCGCTACGCTCGCGCTCAGGATGAGGCGATTTTCTTCGTGCCATCAACAACCTTCCTCATCCTGAGCTGGCGCGCGCAGCGCGCCTGTCGAAGGACGCAGTGCCGTCCATGCAGCGGAAGCACACTTTAACCCACCCGCAACGGATACCGCAGGAAGCCGCGGAAGCGGGCGCGGCCGCCGCGGGTCGTCTCGCCGTCGCGCTCGATCGCGGCGAAGCGCTGCACGAATCTGCCGATCGCCACCACCCCCTCCATGCGCGCCAGCGACATGCCGGCACAGGCATGGATGCCGGTGGCGAAGGCCAAATGCCGGTTCGGCTGGCGGCGGAGATCGAGCCGGTCGGGATCGGCGAACTGCGCGGGATCGCGATTGGCCGCGCCGATGCCGATATGGACGTAAGCGCCGGCGGGCAGCGCGACGCCGCCGAGCACGGTGTCGCGCGCCGCGCGCCGGTTGCCGAGCTGGTTCGAGCTTTCGAGCCGCAGGAACTCCTCGACCGCGCCGTCGATGAGCGCGGGCTCGCGCCTGAGCTCCTGCAGCGCCGCGGGATGGCGCAGCAGCAGGTCGATGCCGTTGCCGATGAGGTTGGTCGTGGTCTCGTGCCCGGCGTTCAAGAGGAAGATGCAGTTGTGCAGCAGCTCGAGCTTGCTGAGCCGCTCCTCGGCGCCGTCGTCGCGTGCGAAGGCGCTGGCTTTGATCAGGGTCGACAGGATCTCGCCTTCGTCCTCGCTGCCCTCCTCGAGGCGCCGGGCGACGAGATCGGCGAGATAGGCTTTGAACTCGGCGACCGCCGCGATGCCGCGCTCGCGCTGATCCCCAGACAGCACCGGCTCGAGCGCGCCCAGGATGGCCAGCGACCAGCCGCGCAGCGGTCCGCGCTCCTGCTGCGGCACGCCGAGCATGTCGCCGATGAGCTGCACCGGGATGGCCGAGGCGAAATCATCGATGAGATCGCAATGTCCGCGCGCCGCGATGGCGTCGAGCAGCCGGTCGACCAGCGCCTCGACCCGCGATTGCAGCGCCTTGAGCGCGCGCGGCGTGAAGGCCGGCGCCAGCAGCCGGCGCACCCGCGTGTGGTAGGGCGGATCGTTGAAGACCAGGCTCGTCGTGTGGTGCTCGTACAGCAGGCTGGTGCCGAAATTCGGGCGGAAATCGACCGTCTTGTCCGAGCTCCAGCTTTCGGCGTCGCGATAGACCGCGACGCAGTCGTCGTAGCGCGTCAGGAAATAGGAGCCGTCCGGCATCGGGTGGATCGGGTCGTGCTCGCGCAGCGCGCGGTAGAGCGGATAGGGATCGCTAAGGAAGCGCGGCTCCAGCCGCTTCACATCGAAGGCGAGCGCCGCGTCGCGCATCGCCGCGGGATCGTCCGGCCAGGCGCTTGCTGCCATCGCCTGCGTCTCCGCCTAGAAGATCGCGTAGCCGCCGTCGATCATGAAGAGGTCGCCGGTGTGGTAGGACGAGGCGCCGCTCATGAGATAGACGGCGATGCCGCCGAAATCCGCGGGCGTGCCGAAGCGGCGCATCGGGATGCGCGGCATCACCGCGCCGACGAATTTGTCGTTGCTCATGACGCCCTCGGTCATCTCGCTCTTGATCCAGCCGGGCAGGATGGCGTTGGCGGTGATGCCGTAGCGCGCCAGCTCGACGGCGAGCGCGCGGGTCAGCGCGTTGAGCGCCGCCTTGCTCGCGGCGTAATGCTCGTTGCGCGCGGTGCCGAAGACCGAGGCGATGCTGGAGGTGACGGCGAGGCGGCCGAAGGCGTCGCCGCGCCCGGCGCGCTCGACCATGTGCCGCGCCGCCGCCTGGAGCGTCAGGAAGGCGCCGTCGAGATTGGTGGCGAGGAGCTGGCGCCACTCCTCGAGCGGTCGCTCGAGGAAGGAGCGTCGGCCGCCGCCGCCGACACCGGCATTGGCGAAGCAGCCATCGACGCGGCCGAAGGCATCGAGCGTCTTGCCCATCGCGGTCGCGATCGATGCGGCGTCGCTGACGTCGCAGATCGCCGCCTCGGCGCGGCCCTTGGTGCGCAGCGTCGCGAGCGCCCGCGCGTTCTTCTCGGCGTTGCGGCCCCAGATCTGCACGGCGCAGCCGGCCTCGACCAGCGCCTGCGCCATGCCGAGCCCGATGCCGCCATTGCCGCCGGTGACGATCGCGACCTTGCCGGAGAGATCGAAAGCTGTCATCGGTTCCTCCCTCTGCGGTCATCATAGGGGGAACCCGCGGGCGAGGCGAGACGGCTTGAGCCTATCCCTCTGCCGGACGCCGCTCACGGCCAGCGGAAAAATTGACCACGGAGGCACGGAGGCCACGGAGAAAGGAAGAAGGGCGCGCTTTGCCTGCTTACACATTCTGACGCATGGTGCCGGTCCAGAGCGTGTCTCCGCTGCACGGGCGCCCGTGCGTCCTTCGACAGGCGCGCTGCGCGCGCCAGCTCAGGATGAGGACAGGCTGTTGATGGCACAAAGAAAATCACCTCATCCTGAGCGCGAGCGTAGCGAGCAGTCGAAGGACGCACTGACTCAATCCAACGGAGAACTTTCTCTAGAATGCCGTCGCGACCCCAAGCGACCTTCTTCTCCGTGCCCTCCGTGCCTCCGTGGTGAATCTAAATGCAGCGGCACCTCAGCCCTTCCGTTCCACCCCCGCCATCGCCTCGAGCACGGCGCAGACGGCGGCGGTGTCGTCACTGCCGAGCCCCAGGCCCACGGCGCCGTTGTAGATCGGCACGGTGGCGCTGAACAGCGGACACGCGACGCCGAGGCTCTTGGCGAACTCGCCGATGACCGCCATGTCCTTCTGCCAGACGTCGATCTTCATCGTCGCCGGCTGGTACTCGCCCTTGGCCATCAGCGGCGCGCGCAGCTCGAAGACGCGCGAAGTGCCGGCGCCGCTGGCGATGACCTTGACGATGTCCTCGGGCGCGAGCCCCGCCTTGACGCCGAGCACCATCGCCTCGGCGGTGGCGACGTTGTGGATGGCGACGAGCAAATTGGCGACGAACTTCATCCGGCTGCCATTGCCGAAGGCGCCGAGATAGTGGCTGAGCCGCGCGAAGCCGGCGAAGACCCTGGCGCAGCGCTCGAACGCCGCGGGCTCGCCCGAGGCGTAGACGACGAGGTCGCGGCTCACCGCCTGCGCGCCGGTGCCGCTCAAGGGGCAGTCGAGCAGCGTGATCCCGGCCTCGGCGAGTGCGGCGCGATGGCGCTCTTTGACGGCGATCGGCAGCGTGCTGAGCTCGGCGACCACGGTGCCCTTCGCGGCGTTGGCGCGGATCGCCGCCGCCGTCTCGTCGAGCGCGACGATGCTCGGCAGGCTCGTGAGGATGATGTCGGCGCCTGCCGCCACCGCGGCGGCGGAAGGTGCCGCCTCGCCGCCCATGGCGGCAAGCTCGCTCTGGCGCTGCGGCGCGATGTCGAAGCCGATCACCGGCAGCCCCGCGGCGATGACGTTGCGGGCAATCGCCGAGCCCATGATGCCGACGCCGATGATGCCGGTTTTCATCTCTCCTCCGGTAATAGGCTAAGGCGCGCCGAGCGCCGTGATGCCGGCGAGCATCGCCGCCACGGCGCGACGCACGATGGCGTCGAAATTCGGCGCCACCCGGCTGTGATAGACGTATTTGCGCACGGCATAATAGAAGATGCCGCCATGCATCACCCAGACATGCTCGAGCTCCGCCTCGCTGATCGGCGTCCCCGGCGCGAGCTTCAGGCCGCAATGGTGGCGGATCTCGGCGCAGATCGGCTTCAGAAGCTTCTTCTCGACGATGCCGATGTAGCGCCGGTTGATGTCGTTGCCCATCAGCGCCGAGAACATGTAGATGCGGATCCATTCATAGGTATAGGTCGCGCGCGCATAGTGCCGATAGAACTCGAGCAGCCGCTCCTCGAGCGGTCGCGAGCGGTCGGCGATGAGCGCCGCCCAGCTCGGATCCATCCGCTTCAGGAACACCTCCTTGAAGACGCGCTCGATGAGATCCTGCTTGGTCGGGAAATAGCGGTAGAGCAGCGGCTGGGTGATGCCGAGCCGCTGCGCCAGCTCGCGCGTCTGGCCGGCGAAGCCGACCTCGGCGAAGAAGCGGATGGCCTCGGCGAGGATCTGCTGCTCGCGATCGGCGGCCGGCAGCCGCTTCGACGCCCTGGCGGCTTTCGATCGGGCGGCGGCGAGACGCGGCGGGCGGGACTTGCGTGCCGGCTGATGCAGGGCGGCGGTTATGGCGAGCCCTCCGCCCGCGGGGCGACCGGGCGCGACCGGTCGCCGGGAGGCTCCGCCGTGGCGTCGAAACTCCTGTCACCCGTCTGTATCATCGCCGCTCCTCGGGCCTAGCCTACTCGGCCGCCGCCGATTTCAAAGCGTCGTTGACGCGGGGCATGACCTCGCTCGCCATCAGCTCCATCGAGCGCTTGCCGAGCGCGGGGTCGACCCAGTCATGTCCGGCATAGAGCAAGGTGCCGAAATCGCCAACCGTCTCGCGGAACGCCAGGAGCTGGTCGACGACGCGGTTCACGCTGCCGCAGATGACCAGGCTATCGACGACGTAATCAAGCGTGATCGCGCTGTCCGGCATGGCCCGGTCGCGCTTGAAGAGCTCCGGCCGGCCGTTGCCGATGAGCTTCTTCATGAGGTTGCGGTAATAGAAGCGGTAGGGGCTGCCTTCGTCCCTGGCATAGCGGCGCGCCAGCGCGTCGTCGTCGGCGACGAACACGCTCTTGGCGACGCGCCAGTCGCTGCGCCGGGCCGGGTGGCCGGCGTTCTTGCAGCCCTGCTCGTACATCGGCCAGTGCGACGCGACCCAGGGCGGCTGCAGGAAGTTGGCCGAGATCGGCGTCCAGCCGCGCTCGGCCGCGGCGACGACGCCCTTGGAGAAGGGCGCCACCACGGTGACGACGATCGGCGGATGCGGCTGCTGATAGGGCTTCACCATCACGCCCTGGCCGATCTGCCGGTCGAGCGTGCGCTCGGTGGTGACCTTCCAGAACTTGCCTTCGAGATTGTAGGGTGGATCGGACGACCAGATCTTCAGCACCATGTCGATCGCCTCGACGAACATGGCGGTGCGGTCGTTACCGAGATTGCCGAACACCTCGGCGTCCGAGCGCAAGCCCCCGGGGCTGATGCCGAAGAGAAAGCGGCCTTCGAGCAGATGGTCGAGCATCGCCACCTGCGCCGCCACCGTCGCGGGATGGCTGTTGGGCAGGTTGACCGTGCCGCTGCCGAGCTTGATGCGCCGGGTCTCGCCGATCAGCCCGGCGATGAAGATGAGGCACGAGGTGATGGTCTCGGCGCGGTCGGTCACATGCTCGCCGACGAAGGCCTCGGCATAGCCGAGCCGGTCGGCCAGGATGATCGCCTCGCGGTCCTCCCGCAGGGTCTGCGTGTAGTCGCGCTCCGGCGGGTGGAGCGGCATGGTGAAATAGCCGAGCTGCATGGGCCTGGTATCCTCCTTCCTTTATCATCTGATAAAATCAGGGGGCAACGCAAGCGCCGGCGGCAGGGCCCGGCGGAATCAGCGGTTTTCGCCCGCTCCCGCCGTCGACCGGCGCTTTTTTGCTGGACGGGGATGGCGGCGCTCGCCGATCATCATTATCATTTGATCAAGCCCGCGAGCGCCGGGCGCGACAGGCGATAACGAGCCGCCGGAGAGCGGTCGTGCGAGGGAGGGCTTCATGGCGTGGAATCTCGGTCGGCGCCGATTTCTGGCGGGAGCGGCGGCGGCGGCGCTGCCCTGGGCGCCGGCCATCGCCGAGGCACCGAGCGTGCGCATCGGGCTGCTGACGGTGAAGACTGGGCCGCTGGCGCAAGGCGGCATCCAGATGGAGCAGGGGATCACCGTCTTCCTCAGGCAGCGTGGGTCGAGCTTGGCCGGGCGCAAGGTCGAGCTCGTCACCGCCGATACCGGCGGCAACCCCGCCGGCGCCAAGACCAAGGCGCAGGAGCTGGTCGAGCGCGACAAGGTCGATTTCATCATCGGCCCGCTCGCCGCCTTCGAGCTGCTGGCGATCACCGCCTATGTCGAGCAGGCCAAGGTGCCGATGCTGAGCCTTGCCGCGGCCGATGACATGACGCAGCGCAAGCCCAACGCCTATTTCGTCCGGGCTTCGGCGACCTCGTCGCAATGCAATCATCCGCTGGGCGACTACGCCGTCAAGGAGATGAAGCTCAAGCGCATGGCGACGATCTCCGAGGATTTCGCCTTCGGCTACGAGCAGGCCGGCGGCTTCCAGCGCGTCTTCGAGGATGCCGGCGGCCGCATCGTCAAGAAGCTGTGGCCGCCGCTCAACACCGCGGACTATACGCCGTTCATCTCCGAGCTCGCCGATATCGACGGCGTCTGGAACGGCTTTGCTGGCTCCAACCCGATCAAGTTCAACCAGCAATATGCCGAGCTCGGCGCCAAGGCGAAGTATCCTGTCCTCGGCGGCTGGACCGCCTATGACGACGCCCTCCTTAAGAGCTTCGGCGACGATGCGCTCGGTGCTATCTCCGCCTCCTGGTACTCGAGCGATCTCGACACGCCCAGCAACCGGCAATTCGTCGCCGACATGGTGAGCGCGTCCGGCAACATCCCCGGCGGCTATGCCGCGGGCACCTTCATCAACGGAATGTGCATCGAGGCGGCTTTGCAGAAGACCGGCGGCAAGACCGAGGATCGTGCCGCGCTGATCGCGGCGCTGCGCGCCGTCTCGCTCGCCGATACGCCGCGCGGCGCCTTCCATTTCGATACCTTCGGCAACGTCGTCGGCAACGTCTTCATCCGCAAGCTCGAGCGCAAGGACGGCAAGCTCGTCAACACCATCGTCAAGACCTATCCCGATGTGAGCCAGTTCTGGACCTATGACGAGACGCAATACCTGGCGCAGCCGGTCTATTCCCGCGACTACCCGCCGTTGAAGGGGTGACACGAGCGTTGTGGTGCCAACGGATGAGTCCTGCTTGACGCATGCTCCTAGCACCCCACCCCACCCCGCCACCCACCGCCGTCCCGGCGCAAGCGCTACGGCATGCACACATCTCTACCCCTCCCCCCTTGTGGGGGAGGTCGGCAGCGCCCGCGCGAGCGCGGAGCGCTCGTCGCGCGCGCTGCTGGGAGGGGGGTGGCCGCAAGCTCCGCGGCATAGGATCCTATTGTTGATGCACGTCGCGTGCACCCCCCACCTGCCCGAGGCCGGTGGCCTCGGGCACCTCCCCCTCAAGGGGGGAGGGGCTGCGCAGCAGCTGCGAATAGTGTGTATGCCGTAGTCTTCATGCGGGCGTAACATTGGCGCTGTAGTCTGCGCCCGTCATGTTGATTTATCACGGCGACGCTCTGGGGATCGACGGTCTTCGCGAAATTCTCGGAACGATGGCGCAACATTTCGATCGGCGCATGCTTCTGGCACGGTGGGACGACGGCGAGTCCATGAGCTACATGATCACGATCGATGATGCCGTGGTCGCTGGCAATCCGGCATGCGAGCCGCTCATCCTCGCTTGGCCGAATGGCGCCTGGGTCCCGGTTCCCGAGGGCGAGCATGGTCGACAGGTCCAGCACGGCCGTCCCCGCTAGGACGATGCCGACGCAGGGCGAGACGCGAACGAAAACTTCGCCGTCGCCGGCTGCTAGCGTCAAAGATCCGCTGGAAACCTTCGTGGCGCAACTCGATTTCGGCTTCCGGGCGGCGAATGAAACGGTGATCGGCACCACGAAAGCCTGGAGCGCCGTGTTCAGGGCCTATATCGATACCGCCACCGCCGCGCGCCAGTTGTTTGGCGGCCTGCTCTTCGACTGGCACCAGCGATTTTTCGTCCGGCCGGACCGCTAGCGCAGGTTCCGGGGAGGTTGAACCGTCACCGTCGCTCCCGCAAAAAGCGGGGGCCCAAGAGCAACCGCACGTCGCTCCGCCTGGATCCCTGCTTTCGAGCCGTACAAATCTCACGGCAGCGCACCCCTCAACGATCGCCTTGCCCGCGAAAGCGGGCATCCAGGGGTCTCGAACGCAGTGAGCGGAGCGCTTGCCCTGGGTCCCCGCTTTCGCGGGGACGGCGGAATAAGGAGCAGGAACTGCAGCGTCTTTCGAGATATGTACCTCCGCCGGCCGCCGCCGCCGAAGACATAGGCGCGCCGGCAGCGCCGCGCTCAGTCATCGCCAAATGCCATGAGCGTTGAGCCAGATCAAGGCGGCCTCGGACCAGCGCGGATCAGATGCGTCGGTCGTGCCGTGAGAGACTCATCGTGACGGTATCGTGACAGCCGAAGGCGAGCGAGGGAAGTGATGACGGCGAAAACGCAGATTGTCGATTTCCTCGGCGAGCGGGCGTTGGTCCTGCCGGCGCTGCTGACGGGCGCTGTCGCGGCGAATGAGCGAGCCAAGTACATTCTGACCTTGTTGCAGGTCGCGGCGAGCCAGGCGGAGCATCCACAAGCGTTGGCGCCATCCCTGCGCGTGGAGCGCGAAGCCTGCGGCATCGCCGAGCCGGCATTCGACCGTTCTGTGGCGCGGGCCGAGTACGATGGACACGGCAATTATCACATTCCCGGCGCGCGACGCCTCATCGCGATGCTCGACGACGCCCTGCACGCCATGGTCGCGCCGCTGGGTGCGGCGGGCAAAGACGCCGCCGATGCCGCCGCGCTCCATGCGCGCTTCAGCGATCGCCTGGAGAGCCTGGTCCATGCGCGACCGCCGATCATCGAGGATATGCTGAGCGCCGAGCTGATATCGGCGCTGACCTCGGCTCGTCCGAAGGCCGGAGACGGCGTCCACCTTCTCGTCATGGATCTGCACAAGGAGATCAACCGGCTGCAAAGCGCCATCTCGACCCTGGACGTCGCAGGCGCCAAGGCCTACGGCCTCACCGAGACCGATCGCGCCGCGGTGACCGCGTTCATGACCGGGGTCAACCGCACGGCGCCGCTCAAATTCGACCATCCCGGCCTCGATACGATCGCCGCCCGCGCCAACGAGGCGCTGCTGATCCAGAACGATATCGGCACGACCGAGGCGCATGTTCTCGTCATCAAGGTAACCGGCCTCACTGTCACCGTGACCTATAGCGACGTTCACCTGCCGCGCGTTCGCTTTCTGCAGGCGCTGTGCGTTGAGGCCGGCATCGCCTGGGAGGACGTTCGCTCGCGCGCGGTCTCGGGCATCGGCGAGGCGGAGCTCTTCTATCTGGCCTTGGGCAGGTTCACGGCGCCAGACGCCGCTGCCCTCTTGGCCCTGCTCGAGCGGGTAGGCTCGCGCATTGTCTTTCTCATCGACTGGAACAAGGCGCGCAAGCGGCTCGGATTGCTGGTTCCGAACGAGGCGGCGGTCGACATCCTCACCTGGGCGGCCGATCACGAAGTCGGCCACCGCGGCTTCCTGAAGCTGGGCGGCGAGCGGCTCATCTACGACGCGCTGGAGCAGGCGGTGAAGACGCCGCTGCGCTATGGCGAGCCGCTCCACGAGATGATCGGCGCCGATGTGGCGCAGGAGTATCTGCGCTTCGTCCTGCAGATCGCCGCGACGGGGCTCCTGCGGGACCAGTCGGAGGCACTCATTCGCGACCGGATACGGGCCGAGTTGTTCACGCATTTCCGCTCGGCCGAGCAGCGGTTGCTGGCCGCATGCTCCGGCCATGCCGAGATCGTCTCGCAGCTCGCCAACGGGTTGCGCGCCGCTCTCCGGCAAGGCGCGGCCGAGCGCGGCGACGCGCTCGCCCAGCGCGCCGGCCGGGCAAAGCTCTGGGAGAGCCGTGCCGACGACGTGGTGAAGGAGATGAGATCGACCGTTCGGCGCATTTCCGGAACCGAGATTTTCTGCCGGATCGTCGAGACGGCCGATGATGCCGCGGACAATTTGGAGGACGCGACATTTCTCACGCGCTTGCTGTTCGACAGCGTGCCGCCGGCGGCGCTGCCGGAGCCCTTGCTGGTCCTCGCCGATCTCTTGGCGGACGGCACGCAAGCCTTTCGGCAGGCGATGGAAACCGCGCAGTATGTCCACCGCGGCGGCGAGCGCGATGCGGTGCAGCGCTTTCTTGAGGCTGCGGAGCGCGTGGTCACGCTCGAGCATCAGACGGACGAGCGCGAGCGCGCCGTCACGACGGCGCTGATGAAGACGCCGCTGGATAGCCGGCAGCTTTATCTTCTCGGCGGCATCGCCCATCACCTGGAAGCGGCGGCCGACGCTCTGCTGCACGCCAGCCTGAAGCTGCGCGATCACATCCTCGGCGACGTCACCTTCGCTTGAGCGCCTGGATGCCGCCGTGCCGCATCTTGCGCCTGGCCGGTCCGGCAAGGCGCGGGCCCGTCAGGACCTTCGCCGATCGCGCGGTTGGTCCAGTTGTCGAAGGTCGCGGGCCCCGCCGAGCAGGTCGCCCGTGCGAGCGTCGGCGCCACGCTGAAGGCGGCGTTGTGCGCCGTCCTTAAGAGCCTGTTTCGGAACTGGGATGGGTCTGCGTGGGGGGCGGGTTGGGGGGGGGTGTGGTGGGGGGCGCGGGGGGGGGT
>JBKQTR010000423.1:0-8987 GCA_052143095.1 Allostellaceae bacterium | reverse complement strand
AAGACGTGGATGGCCGGGACTCGGCCTTCGGCCGGCCCGGCCATGACGAACGAGAAGGGCGTATCACGCATTTGCGATTCCGGGTACTAGCTCAACGTGTCGAGCAGCGCTTTCGCTTGCTTCAGGTCGAGGGTATCGAAGCCTTCCGTGAACCCGCCATAGACCGGTGCGAGCAGGTCGCGCGCTTGGCGGCGGCGTCCGGCATCTCGCCAGCATTGCGCCCGGCTGGTCACGGCGCGCAATTCCCATAGCTTGGCCTCTTGGCGGCGCGCCGTCTCGAGCGCTCGGTCGAACGAGCCCTCGATCTCGCGCGCCTCGGCACCCTTCGCCGAGAGCGTGACGGCGCGCAGGCGATGCAGCTCCGGCTCGGCATAGCGCTGTTCCAGCTCCTTCATCAGCGCTTCGGCCTCGTCCAGACAACGCAACGCATCATCATATCGGCGGCCCTCGGTCAATAGTTCGGCCCGCCGCGTCAGATAGAACGGCGCCCAAAGGTTCGACCGGTGCTTCCGTCCTTCCGCCGCGGCTACCTGCATGCGCGACAAGCCTGCGTCGATCGACCCGGCCTTCGCCTGGGCCCAACCCAACGAAGTCTCGCATTGCCAGCGCCAATATGGGATATCCTTCCGGCGCACAAACTCCAAAAATTCTGTACCCTCTCGCTCCACTTGATCTGCCTCTCCGCCGATCATCCACAACAGCGCGAGATGAAAACTCGCATAAGCGATCGTGGGGGGATGCCCTGCCCGCCGTGCCGCAGCCAAGGCGCGCTGGCAGATGTTCAGGGCCTCGTCGGCATGCCCGAGCTGCTGCACAGCTATGGACATCATCGCCTCGTTGTAGGGCACCGGCAAAAAATTGTATGCGGCGACATGCGCGTCTTCATGACTGGGATCGTGCAAGCTGATCGCCTGCTCGAAATGTCCGAGAGCCGCGCGAAGCTCTCCTCGGATCAGGAGCGCGTAGCCGCACGTGCGAAGCCCCGAGACCATGGCATCGGTATCGCCCGCTTTCCTGGCAAGTCCGATAAACCGCTGCACTCCCTCCAGCTCGATACTTGTACTCGCTCTTGCCACGCTCAATCTGCACTGCCAGCTTAGCAGCGACAGATGTTTGCCGGTTTCTCCGAGCCGCTCACCGAGCGTTAGCGCCCGCGCAGTGTTCGCTTCCATCTGGTGCGAACCGTAGCCCTTCGTTGCATAGAGCGCCGAACGCAGCCGCAGCCGCAGATCGAACTCGCGCCGATCTCGTTCGGCGGTTTCCGGTTGCGTCGCAAGCGCGTCGAGCGCTGTTGCGAGGTGATTGGCGGCCTCCACATTGGCCGATCGGAGCAGGGCGCGCTCGCCGGCCCTCTCCCACCACTCGATGGCCGGTCCGGCGAGTCCCGCCTCGGTGAAATGGCGTGCCACCACTTCCGGTTGGCTCTTGGCTATCTCAGGAAATTGCCCGGTCAATGCGCGCGCGATCCGGGCATGGAGCTCCGGTCGCTGGCTGCGGAGAAGCGTACCGTAGGCGGCGTCTTGTACCAGTGCATGCTTGAAGACGTAAATGGCTCGCGGCGACCGGTGACGCTCAAGTATCACCTCCCCTTGCACGAGCTGCGCAAGCGCAGCGCCCAATGCGGCACTCCCAAATGGAGCAACCGCGGCGAGCAAAGCATACGAGAAGTCTCGCCCGATCGCGGCGGCGATTTGCGCCACCTCTTTCATCGGGGCGAGGCGGTCGAGGCGGGCCAGCAACGCGTCTTGCAACGTCGTCGGAACAGCGAGCTCAGGCAGAGGCCCGGCCAGAGAGTATTGATCCGCCTCCTCGCGCATCAGTGTGCTGTGGAGAACCGCGGTTGTCAGCTCCTCGATGAAGAGCGGCACGCCATCTGCCTTTGCAGTGATCTGGTCAACCACCTCGGGCGGCAGCGGCTTCCCGCCGGCGGTGTGATTGATCAACGCCACGGTCTTCTGGCGCCCTAGTCGGTTGAGGGCGAGACTGGTGACGTGCGCGTGATCCGTCCAGCTGTGCTTGAATTCCGGTCGATGGGTGATGAGCAACAGCGCCGCGCAGGTTTCGACCTGGTCGAGGCTCAGGGCGACGAATTCCTGGGTCGTTGGATCGATCCACTGCGCATCTTCCAGTATGATGAGCACCGGCTCGCGCTTGGCAATGGCGAAGAGCCAGAAGAGCAACGCTTCGAGGGTCTGTTGCTTGAGTTCTTGCGGCGCGAGGTTGAGCGGGGGATAGCGACTGCCCACAGGAATCCACAGCAGCGCCGCAAACAGTGGTAGGAAGGGCGTTACGTCACCGCAGGTCCGGGCGACGAGGCGCTCGAGCCGCTCGAGCCTGATCTCGGGCGGTTGGTCCGGCGCCAGGCCCGCGGCATGTTCGAGACAAACGATTAACGGGTGCAACGCCGTATTGGTGTGGAATGGCGAGCACTGGAAGCGGAGCACTGCATGCGGCTCATCGTTGATCTGGCTATCGAGAGCCGCAGCGATTCGCGATTTGCCGATGCCTGCTGGTCCCGCGAGCACCACGACCTGCCCTTCGCCCGCTCGAGCCAACTCCCATCGCTCCAGGAGAAGTGCCACCTCCGCGTCTCGGCCGAGCAGGGCCCTCGGCCTTGCGGTGCGAACGGCCTCAAATCGGCTCTCTATATTTCGCTCGGAGATCACCCGCCAGGCGCGCACCGGACCCGCAATCCCCTTGAGCTGGTGGAAACCGCAATCTTCGAGCTCGAACAATTGTCCAAGAAGCCGCACCGCGCCGTCGGAAATGATCACGGTGTCCGGTTTCGCCACCTCTTGCAATCGGTAAGCAAGATTCGGGGTGTCACCGCTTACCGATGCTTCCTGCGTAGCGTGGTCGCTGGGGAGATGACCCACCACGACAAGGCCCCTCGCGATGCCAACCCGGATGCGCAGCGCGACGTCTGAACGCGGCTTCAGGTTGCGTACGACCTCGACGAGCCGGAGACCGGCGCGGGCTGCGCGCTCAACCGCGTCTTCGTGTGCGTGCGGATAGCCGAAATAGGCCAGTAATCCGTCACCGAGATTTTTGGCGACACGACCGCCGCAGCTGACAATCAACTCTGAGCAAGCATCGAGGTAGATGTGCATGATTTCGCGCAGATCCTCGGGATCAAAGCGTCCCGAAAGCGCGGTCGAATCGACGAGGTCACAGAACATGACCGTCAATTGGCGACGCTCGGCCGTGGCCGACACGCCTGCAGTCTGGCCCGCCCTGCGTTCGAGCGCGTGCGGCAGCAAAGCATGAAAGGCGCCGGCCGCCGTTGATCGTTGCGCCGCCAGAGCCGCAATCGCCTTGCGGAGCTTCTTGCGATGCCCCAAGGGCAGGCCAAAGCTCTCGAGCTCCTGCTCGGTCATCTCCGGCAACACCTCGCCATCGATTTCTTGCAGGGCGAATAGCGACCGATATTCGCCAAGACCGAGCGTTTCAAGCCAGGCGCCGACGTCGAGGACCTCGTTCGACATTGGGCGTCACCCTTCTCCCTGCCGGCACTTGACTAGGCAATGCGAGCCAGGCCGTCGATCGGCTTAAAGTGCAAGGGCGCACGGGGTGGTGCTTGCCACGCTAGCCTTGATGATCGTCGCTTTGCTGTTGTCCCGAGAAGTTTCGCGTCGAAATCACATGACGCGAGAAGACGACGACTTTTGCCGCGACATCTTCTTCTCTGGCCGTAAAAAACCTAAAGTTGCCCGATGCCTTTGACGAGCCACCAAAAGGATGGCCGCGACGGTCGATCGTGGTGCAGACTCCGCTCACTCACCACTGGCGCCCAGTGCTCGGGTTCATCCCTCAAATCCGAGCGTCACCTTTATTTTGACCATCCCATGAAGTCAGCAGCCAGTCTATAAATTTCCATTCAAACGTGGCGCAGGAGGTGAGCTACGTCACATGGCGCCGCTAAAGTCCATTCGCATTCAAAGGCGACCCCCGATTTGGAGGTCGCCTTTGGACACCGATTTCTTGTACTTGCTCTCCGTCTTCGCTTTGGCGATTCCCTCGCGCTGCCGCTCCAGCATCATCTCGCGCTCGAAATGGCCGATGACTCCGATCACCGTCAGCAGCAGGCCAGCCTGAGGGTTGGATTGACCGTCCGCCGACGTCCGCCTTGAATCGTCGCCTCTCCGCTGATCGGCGACCGCTCGGCCGTCCGGAACGAGGCACTAAGCGGACGAGGCGCAGTCAATTCGTGACCACATCAGACGCGCCCGGCCGTCGTCGAATTAGCACACTACCCGCACCCGCATTCCGCCGCCGGCGCGCCACTGCAAACCGCGGGGATCGCCGGCGGCGCCGGGCCTCACGCCGCCGGCTTCAACCCGAAATCGTACTTGGCCTCGAGCGTGTCGGCGCCGGGCTTCGGCTTGAAATTGACCACCAGCGAGTTCTTGACGCCGAAGACGACGTCGCTGTCGAGATAGGGGTCGCCTTCGACGAAGAGATGCGTGGTGACGCGCTCATAGCCGGGCGCGGTGACGATGAAGTGGAGATGCGCCGGGCGCATGGGATGGCGGCCCATGGCGTTGAGGATGAGACCCACCGGCCCGTCGGTCGGCACCGGATAGCTGGTCGGCTTGATGGTGCGGAAGAAATAGCCGCCCTTGTCGTCGCTGCGGAAGCGGCCGCGCAAATTGAAGCGGTCCTGGTTCGGATCCTGCGTGCTGTAGAAGCCGTTGGGCGCGGTCTGCCAGACATCGAGCACCGCGCCCTTGATCGGCTTGCCGTCGGGCGTCAGCACCCGGCCGGAGACCTCGGTCGGCTCGCCCGGCCCGCCATGCGAGATGTCGGTGCCCGCCGGCAGATCCGGCGCGCCCTCGATATAGAACGGGCCGAGCACGGTCGATTCCGTGGTGCCGTCGCCGCCGCGGTGGTTGATGGCATCGACCAGCATGGAGACGCCGAGCACGTCGGAGAGCAGGATGAACTCCTGCCGGTCGGCGTCGCATTTCTGCCCGGTGGCGGTGAGGAAGTTGATCGCCGCCGCCCATTCCGCCTCGCTCAGCTCGACATCGCGGATGAAGTCGTGGAGATGGCGGATGAGGCTGGTCATCACTTTCTTGAAGCGCGGGTTCTCGGTGCGCGCCAGCCGCGCCACCACCGCTTCGGTGAGATTGTCTTCGGTAAGATTGCGCATGTCTTCCTCTCTCAGGCAGGGCGCCTTCCGTGCCAGGCATCCTCGAGCAATTGGCGGATGCCAGCATATTCCACGGCACGCGGATTGTAGTAGGGATTCTCGGTGGCGAGCTTGGCGGCGCGCTCGATGCCGTCCTCCGGCATGCCGATCTCCTTGAGCGATAGCGGCGCGCCGAGCTTTTTCGCGAGATCATAGAGGCCCTGCGCCGCGTCGCCCGTGCCGAGCGCGCCGGCGATGACGCCCATCACCGCGGGCACGGCGGCGCGGTTATAGGCGGTGGCGTGCGGCAGGATCACGGTGTGCACTTCGGCATGCGGCAGGTTGAAGCTGCCGCCCAGCGTGTGGCAGAGCTTATGGTGGAGGCCCATCGCCACCATGCCGAGCACGCTGCCGGCGAGCCATGCGCCGTAGAGCGCCTCGCTGCGGCCATCGAGATCGAGCGGCTCCGTCACCACCACCGGCAAGGCATGGGCGAGCGCGCGGATGCCTTCGGCCGCCATCAGCGAGGTGATGGGATTGGCGTCCTGGGCGTAGAGCGCCTCGACGCAATGGGCGAGCGCGTTCATTCCCGAGGGCCCCGAGATCCTCGCCGGCAGCCCGATGGTCAGCGCGGGATCGTAGATCACCACCCGCGGCAGCACCTTGCGGTCGCGCCCGGTGCGCTTCACCCCGCCCTCGGTGACGCCGTAGATCGGCGTCATCTCCGAGCCGGAATATGTCGTCGGCACCGCGATGATCGGCAGGCCCGTGTCGAGCGCGATCGCCTTGCCGAGGCCGATGGTCGAGCCGCCGCCGATCGCCACGGCGCAATCGGCGGCGAGCCGCCGCGCCGTCTCGCGCGCGGCGCGCGCGGTCTCCACCGGCACATGCATCACCGCCTCGGCATGGATGCCGGCGGTGGCGACGCCGAGGCGCTTGGCCGCCTCGTCGGCCAGTCGGCGCTGGCCCGGCGTCGACAGCACCATGGCGCGCTTCAGCCCGAGGCGCCCGACCTCCTCGGCCAGGCGATCGAAGCTGCCGGCGCCGAAGACCACGCGCGAGGGAAGCTGCTCATAGACGAAGCTGCGCATCACGCTATTCCCAGCCGACGCAATAGGGATCGGGGCGCATGTCCTCGGGCGTGCCCGTCGAGCCCGGCGGTGGAAACTTGTGCTTGAAGTCGAAGGCGTGGGCGGTCGGTCCGTGCCGGTCGAGGTGATGGAGGCGCGCCAGCCCTTCCTCTGCCGTGGGAAGGACGCCCGCCTCGACCCACCACAGCACTAGGTAGGCCGAGACCGGCGGCGCGAACCATTGGCGGCGCTTCGCCATGACCAGCCGGTGCGACGATCTGTAGGCGAAATCGAACAGCGCCTCGACGCTCCGCCACACCGACATGTTGACGATGAACCTGGGATCGTCGCTGACCTTGATGTCGGTGGCATTGCCCTGATCGGATTGGAGCCGCCAGACGAAGCCGGCGCTGCGCTCCGCCAGCGCATTCACCTCGTCGAGCAACCCCATGAACTCCGCCATCCCCGGGTCGTCCAGCGCATAGAGCGCGGTTCCGACATTCATCTGCGCGATCTGCCACTCGCTCACCGTCTCGCCTCCCCCGCTGCGCGTTGACGCGTTCGTCATCAGGATAGCGCAGATCGAGGCAGCTGGTCAGTATGCGAGCGAGGACGCGGAGATCGGCGTCCTCGAGCGCTCATCCCCGCCATGGCAGATCGCCGGCGCGCTCGACGAACACCCAGGCGCCGCTGCCGAGCGCCGCCGGAAACGCCGCGACCAGGCTGTTGCCCTGGCGCTGCGCCGCGACGCCGCCCTCGCTGAGCCGCGCCGCGCAGGTGTCGAGCGCGCTCACGGCGATGCCGTAGCAGGGCGCGAAAGGCAGGCTCGGCGCCGCCAGTCCCGGCAGCAGTCGCGCCAGCGCGTCCGCCGTCACCAGCTCGACGCGGCCGCGATCGAGCGGCACGGCGGCGCCGTCCCGGCTCGCCACCGACTTCCGGCCGGTGAAGCGCTGGAAACGCTGCGCCGCCTCCTCGACATCGGCGACAGCGAAGACGATGTCGACGAGACCGAGCGCGGTGTTGGGATGGGCGAGCCAGCGCGTCTGCCACACCGTATCCTCGGTGCGATGCGTCAGGATCTGGATGCGGCCCTCTGCCATGGCGTCGGGCTCGACGCGCGCCACGGTGAAGGCGGCCTTGCCGGGGCCCGTCGCGGTATCGACCGGCCGCTCCATCTCGACCAGCGGCCGCGTGGCGAAGCCGGCGGCGGCAAGGCGCGCCTGCGCCTTCGCCGCATCGGCGACGGAAAACGCGGCGAGATGCACGCCGGCATAGCGCTCGAGCGCGCCGTCGAGCTCGCGCCCGAGCGGCGTGTCGGCGGTCTTGAACAGGATCTCCATATAGCCGCGCCGCAGCATGGCGGTGACGTTGCCGGTGCCGGTGAGCTTCCCCGCACCGCCTTCGGGATCGGGGTTGACCTGGATCGATGGCGGCGTCGGCGCGAAGCCGGCGCGCCTCAGCGCCGCGCTCGCCGCCTCGGGATCGCGCACGAAATGCCCGACGTGATCGAGAAAGATCTCGTCGCCGGTGGGCAACTGCCGGTCGGTCTCGGCCGCACCGTAAGCGCCGGTCACATGCGCGCCTCCCGTGCCGCTGCCGAGCAGGACGACGGCGCCGACGGCCACGCTTCCCGTGAGCATCCTGCGCCGATCAAGCTGCATTGCCTCGCATCTCCCGCACCCCACCCTTCTCCAGGACAATCGCATGCACCGCCGAGCCGCCAGTGGGAAAGATTGACCACGGAGGCACGGAGGACACAGAGAAGGGATGCTGGGCGCGCGAAGCGCGCCATTCTTCGCTTCTCCGTGCCCTCCGTGCCTCCGTTGTGACTCCCGTAAGCGACAGCCCTGCCCTCAAGGGAAGGGTTGTGAGACTCAGGCCTGGATCACCAGCTTCTTTTGTGTGTAGGCCTCGAGGCCTTCGACGCCGCCCTCATGGCCGTAGCCGCTCTCCTTCATGCCGCCGAACGGCGTCTCCGGCGTCGAGATGGCGAGGCTGTTGACGCCGACCATGCCGGCCTCGAGCGCGTCGGAGATCAGATTGGCCGTCCGGGTCGAGCTGGTGAAGGTGTAGGCGGCAAGGCCGAAGGGCAGCGCGTTGGCGCGCGCCACCACCTCGTCGAAGCTTTTGAACGGCGTGATCGGCGCCAGCGGGCCGAACGGCTCCTCGGTCATCAGCCGGCAATCATCCGGCAGATCCGTGACCACGGTGGGCGCGAAGAAGAAGCCCTGATTGCCGGGGCGCGCGCCGCCGGTCCTGATCTCGGCGCCGCGCTTCTTGGCATCGGCGACGAAGCCCTCCATGGCATCGAGCCGGCGCGGATTGGCGAGCGGCCCCATGGTGGTGCCATCGGCAAGCCCGTCGCCGAGCTTAAGGTTCTTGGCGTAGTCGACGAAGCGCTTGACGAAGCGGTCGTAGTTATTCTCCTGCACGTAAAAGCGCGTCGGCGAGATGCAGACCTGCCCGGCGTTGCGGAACTTGCCGGCGGCGGCGATCTCGGCCGATTTCTCGGGATCGGCGTCGCCGAAGACGATCACCGGCGAATGGCCGCCGAGCTCCATGGTGGTGCGCTTCATGCCTTCGGCGGCGAGCTTGGTGAGGTGCTTGCCCACCGGCACCGATCCCGTGAACGACACCTTGCGGATGGTCGGCGAGGCGATGAGGTGCTCGGAGATGCGCGACGGCACACCGAAGACGAGGTTGAGCACGCCCTTGGGCAAGCCGGCATCGTGGAAGGCGCGCACCATCTCGACGCAGGTGCCGGGCGTCTCCTCCGACGCCTTGAT
>JBKQTR010000422.1:0-8006 GCA_052143095.1 Allostellaceae bacterium | reverse complement strand
CAACCGACACACCCAAAACGTTCAAGCGTGTACTAAGCTCTCAAATTTTTATTCACCAGCTATGAAAACTGTCCGAACTTTTATTCTGCGTGGCACATCCATCGCGCTGAGAAACGCAAGGTTGGGCAATGTAAGCAGGAGCGCGGGTGCCGCTATAATATGAGGAGCCTGCACCCATAGCGTCGTTTCCAAGAGATGGAAGATGAAACCGCCCTTCGCGACAGGATCGAGCGATATCGGCAAATCCTAAAAGGGGTGACGGACAAGCAGCTATCTCGCGTGCTTGAGAACATGATCCAAGAAGGCGAACGCAAGCTCGATGAGCTTGAATGCGAGCGCGAAAATCAGAGCGCGCTCGAGCGGAGGACCGTGCCCTCCTAGCCTGGGTAAGCGCAAGTGCAATGATCTGGAAGCGCGGCGAGACAATCTCGCAGCGGTAGGCTAAGTCCCGCGTGTAAGCTTTGTACCCAGGCGCGAACAGGGCATGCGGTGCGCCGAATCAACAAGGAGGAGTGCCCTCTGCGGCAAGCCGGGAAGTCAGGACCAACGATCCTGGTCATCGACGATCCCCGGTGCTGTCGGACACGCCGTCACCGATGATTGGGACGCGAGCGACCTCTTCGTGCATCATCGAGAACCATGGTGTCGGGGGGCGCAATCATCGGCGGCGCGCGTGCCCGGGACACACAATCTCACACTTCCTCACCATTCCTTACGGCCCGTTCATCCGCGTGATACATCGCCGCCCTATGTCGCTACCGAAACCATCAGGAGGACCAAGGGCCATGGAGGCAGGAGAGTTCGGAAAGCTCTTGGAGGAGCTGATCCCCAGGCTACGCCGTTACGCGCGATCGCTTACGCGCGACACGACACGTGCCGACGATCTTGTTCAGGACTGCCTCTGCCGGGCGATCAGAAAGCGGCATCTGTTCGAGCCGGATACCGACTTGCGAGCCTGGCTTTTCACGCTCATGCACAACCAATATGTCAATAACGTGCGCGGCGCCGTCCGCGAAGGCATCAACATCCCGGTCGAGGATGTGGCGCCGATCCTGAGCACCGCGGCAACGCAGAGCGCATCGCTGGATCTCCGGGACCTCGACCGCGCGATGGCTCGGCTGCCGGTGGAGCAGCGCCACGTGCTCCTCTTGGTCGGGCTCGAGGGATTTGCCTACGATGACGTTGCAAAGATCCTCAATGTGCCGGTGGGTACCGTGCGCTCGCGCCTCTCCCGCGCTCGCGAGGCGCTTCGCCATTGGCTCGGAAGAGAGCAAACTCGCGCCGCGGCATAGCCCCCTACGCCAAGGAGGCCGATCCGCCCACGCCGGCTGAAGCGCCGCCAGTGCGAGCCCGCCGAGCACCGCCCGGCGGGCGAGCACCCGCCTCATGAGCCGGCCGGCGAGCGCTCGGTCCGCGCGTGCGCGGCGGCGGGCACCGGGCGCTCGCTGGCGCCGCTGCCTTCGGCGGCGGGCAGGCGCAGGCAGAACGCTGTGCCGGCAGCGGTGGTGTCGCCGAGCGCAATGTCGCCGCCATGGGCGCGCAGGATCTCGCGCGCGATGGCGAGGCCGAGGCCGGTGCCGCCCGGCCGTGCCGAGCCGGCGAACGGCCGGAACAGATTATCGCGCGCCTTGGGCGGCAGGCCCGGCCCGTCATCGGCGACCTCGATGACGATCGCCTCGGGCTCGCTCCGGGCGCCGATCGTGACCCGGCGGGCGCCGGCCTCGATGGCGTTGCGCGCGAGGTTGAGCATGACGCGGAAGAGCTGCTCGCGGTCGGCCTCGACCATCAGCGTCGGCGGCACCGCATCGACAACCCGCGCGCCGTCCTCGCTCTTGGGCTCGACCAGCTCGGCGATCTCCTCCACGAGCCCGGCAAGCGCGAAGCGCGAGCGGCTGACCGGCGGCGCGCCGTCGCGCGTGTAGCTGAGCGTGCGCGCGCACAGCGCCACGGCGCGGTCGATGGCGGCAAGCAGCCGCGGCGTCACGCGCTTCACCTCCGGCACCTCGCTGTCGGCGAGGCTGTCCGACATCAGCCGCGCGGTCGACAGGATGTTGCGGAGATCGTGGCTGATCTTGGCGACGGCGGTGCCGAGCGCCGCCAGCCGCGCATTGTGGCGCAGCGCCTGGCGCACGGTCTCCTGCATGGCGGCGAGCTCGCGCTGCGCCAGGCCGATTTCGTCGCCGCGCCGCGACGGCGGGATGGCGCGCGCTTCGTCCTCGGGATCGGCGCGGAACGACACCATGCTCTGGGTGAGCCGGCGCAGCGGCGCCAGCAGCAGCCATTGCAGCGCGAGATAGAGCAGCGCCGCGGTGATCAGCGAGATGACGATCGACATCTCCAGGATATGGCTGCCATAGGTCACCATCGCCGCGCGCATCGGCGCCTCGTCGATGATCACCTCGACGACGATATGCGGATCCTTGGGCGAGAGGTCGAGCACGCGCAGGATGCGGTTGTCCTTCTGCCCCAGCGCCATCAGCGCGTCGGCGATCAGCCGCATGACGCCGGCATCGCCGAGATCGAAGGTCGCATCGATGCGCGGCGCGCCGCCGGCATCGAGCATCAGCGTCGCCGTGGGCATGTGCAGCACGATGCCGTAGGCGCCGACATGACCCAGCAGCTCACGCGCCAGCGGCTCGCTCACCATGTTGTCCGGCGTCGCCTCGAGCGCGAGGATGGCAAGATGCGCATCCGCGATCTTTCCCTGGAGGTAGTTGAGCCGGAAGCGCGCCACTGAGGGCACGAAGATCAGCACCTCGCTCACCATGACGAAGATCACCGTGAGCACGAGGAGCCGCGCGGAGAGGCCGCGCAGGAAGGGCGGGAGCGAGACGCTGTCGCCGGTCATGGCGGCGCGGCCCGCATGGCGGCAGCCGGCCGGGCGCTCATGATGGCGAGCCCGTCACCTTGCCTCACCCGAGCTTCGCCAGGAGGCGCAGCAGGCGGCGCGTGCGGTCGTTGAACAGCTTCGGCGTGAAGAAGCTGCCGGCGGCGCGCTTGCTGGCCTCGCCCAGCGTCGGGTAGGGCGCGATGAAGCCCGCAAGCGTCGCGAGCTTGAGATTGCCGCTGAGCGCCAGGCACCAGCTTTGGATCAGCTCGCCGGCATGCGCGCCGAGGATCGAGGCGCCGAGCACCTGCCCGTTGCGGCGCGCCAGCACTTTGACGAGGCCGTGCGTCTCGCGCTCGGCCTGGGCGCGGTCGTTCTCGTGGAAGGGCCAGCGCAGCACCTGCACGTCGCCGGGATGCGCCCGCATCGCCTCCGCTTCGGTCATCCCCGCCTGGGCAAGCTCGGGATCGGTATAGGTGACCCAGGGCAGCGCGCGGTAATTCACCCTGGCCGGCAGCCGGAACAGCGCGTTGCGGATGACGATCCCGGCGTGGTAGCCGGCGACATGGGTGAATTGCGGCCCGCCGGCCGCGTCGCCGACGGCATAGACGCGGCGGTTGCTGGTACGCAGCCGCCGATCGACGACGAGGCCGCCGCGCTCGTCGGTGGCGATGCCGGCCTTGTCGAGATCGAGGCCGGCAAGATTGGCGCGCCGTCCCGCCGCCACCAGGAGATGCGAGCCTTCGATGCGGCGCTCGCCCGTGCCCTCCTCGAGCACCACCGCGACGCCGCCGCCGCTGCGCTCGACGCGGCGGATCCTGACGCCCGCCTCGATGACGATGCCGTCGGCGCGCAGGCGCTCGACCAGCTGCGCCGCAAGCTCGGGATCGTCCTTCGCCAGCACCGTCGCCGCCTCGAGCACGCTGACGCGCGCGCCGAGAAGGCGATGCGCCTGCGCCATCTCCATGCCGATCGGGCCGCCGCCGATGACGATGAGATGCTCGGGCAGCCGGGTCCCGTCGAACACGCTCTCATTGGTCAGGAACGGCACTTCGGCGAGGCCCGGGATCGGCGGCACCGCCGGCGCCGAGCCGGTGGCGATGACGATGCGGCGGGCGCGGATCATTTGATCGCCGACGATCACCTCGCGCGGGCCCGCAAAACGCGCCGAGCCGGCGATGACGCGCACGCCGAGGCCGGTGAAGCGCTCTACCGAATCCTGCGGCGCGATGGCGGCGATCACCTCTTGCACGTGGCGCATGACCGCGGCGAAATCGACCGCCGGCGGCGCATCGCCGAGGCCGAAAGCGCCATTGCCGCGCGCCGCCTTCACGCGCTTTGCCGCGGCGAGCAGCGATTTCGACGGTACGCAGCCGTAATTGAGGCAATCGCCGCCCATTCTGCCGCGCTCGATCAGCACCGTCTTCATGCCGAGCTGCGAGGCGCCGGCGGCGACCGAGAGCCCGCCCGAGCCCGCGCCGATGACGCAGATATCGACCTCGATGCGCTCGCTCACGGGAGGGTCCGGGGACGCCGGCGCACCTGATGCCATTTGTAGAGCACCGGCACCAGCGAGAGGACCGCCAGCGCGATCAGCGGCAGCAGCAGGCGCGGCTGGAAGATGGCATGCAAATCGGGTGTCTGGCCCTGCTCGATAAGCGCGCTGGCGCCGGCGCCGACGCTGGAATAGACGAAGCTCGCCGGCGCCATGCCGAAGAAGCTGCAGAGCACGAACGTGCGCAGGCTCACGCCGAAGAACGCCGGCACCAGATTGACCAGCCAGAACGGAAACAGCGGCACCAGGCGCAGCACGAGCAGATAGCTCGCGCCGTTCTCGCGGAATCCCTCCTCGACCCGGCGCAGAAAGGGACCGGCGCGCTGGCGCAGCGCGTCGCCGAGGCTCGAGCGGGCGATGAGGAAGATGATGCTGGCGCCAAGCGTCGCGCCGATGAGGGAAGAGGCGCCGCCGAGCCAGGTGCCGAAGAGGAAGCCGCCGGCCACGGTCAGGAAGAGGCCGCCTGGAACCGACAAGGCGGCGACCGTCGCATAGACCGCGATGAAGGCCAACGGCGCCAGCAGCCCGGCCCGGGCTACGGCGCCGAGCAGCCACTCGCGATGCTCGGCCAGCGCCGCAAAGCTCAGGTAACGCCCGAGGCCGGACGCAAAAAACCCGGCGATCGCCGCCACCAGCACCAGCAGCGGCAGCAGCCGGCGCAGCTTCACCCCCCGCCTTCGCCCTTGCTGCGCCTCGTCCATGGCCGGCCCTGCGCGCCCTGTGAATTCTGCCGGTAGCCTAGCCGCCGGCCGTTGCCGCCGCTGTCACCTTGCCGTGAGACGGCGCGGCGTTGACTTACCCGGGCTGGTCCCCTATACAGCGCCCTCGATCCCTTGAGAAGTGTCGCCGGAGTCCGTGCCGTGAAGCGCACCTATCAGCCGAGCAAAATCGTCCGCAAGCGCCGCCACGGCTTCCGAGCCCGCATGGCCACGGTCGGCGGCCGTGGCGTGTTGGCGCGGCGCCGCGCCAAGGGGCGCAAGCGGCTCTCCGCCTGACGCGCGTCGCCGGGCGCTCGCCCGCGCCATGGCCGGGATCGCACGGCTGAAACGGCGGGCCGAGTTCCTTCAGGTCGCTGGCAAAGGGCGCAAATCGGTTACCCCCGGCCTCATACTGCAAGCGTTGCGCCGTCCGGCTGGGCCGGCGCCGGCCGCTGACGCGGAGCGGTCGCGCGTCGGCTTCACCGCCAGCCGGAAAGTCGGCATCGCCGTCGAGCGCAACCGAGCGCGGCGCCGGCTCAGGGCGGCGGTGGATCGGGTCATGCCACTCCACGCGGCGGGGGGGCATGACTATGTATTGGTGGCCCGCGCCGGGACCATCCGGCGGCCCTTCGCGGCGTTGCTGGGCGACCTCGAGGCGGCGCTGAAACAGCTCGGCGCCTGGCGTGCCGGCGGCGACAGATGAGCGAGGCGAGGAATGGCGAGGAATCCGTGCTGAACGCCCTGCTGCGCGGTCTCATCCGCGCCTATCAGCTGCTGTTGTCGCCGCTGCTGCCGCCAAGCTGCCGCTATTTGCCGAGCTGCTCGGAATATGCCGCCGAGGCGATCGCCACGCATGGCTCGCTGCGCGGCTCGTGGCTGGCGCTCGGCCGGCTGCTGCGCTGCCATCCCTGGGGCGGCAGCGGCTACGATCCCGTGCCGTCCGCGCGCCCCGGCTTCCCGCATTCCTGCTCGCATTGCCGCTAGGGCACGCCCGTCATGGATCAGAACCGCAACGTCATTCTCGCGCTGGTGATCTCCTTCGCGATTCTGTTCGGCTGGCAGCTGCTGCTGCCGTCGAAGCCGAAGCCGCCGCAACCGCTGCCGCAGCAATCGGAACAGCAGAGCCAGCCCGGGACGCCCGCGCCCGGCACGGCGCCGGGCACGGTCGCCGCCGCCGAGACGGCGAAGCCGCGCGACGAGGTGCTGGCCGAGACACCGCGCGTCGAGATCAGGACGCCGAAAGTCTCCGGCTCGATCGACCTCATCGGCGCCCGGCTCGACGACCTGACCCTGCTCGACTACAACGAGACCGCCGATCCCAAGAGCCCCAAGATCGAGCTGCTCTCGCCCGACGGGTCCGAGCATCCCTATTACGCCGATTTCGGCTGGACGCCCCCGGAGGGCTCCGCCGTGAAGCTGCCGGGGCCTGAGACGCGCTGGACTGCCTCGGGCAAATTGCTCACGCCGCAGCAGCCGGTCGATCTCACCTGGGACAATGGCGTGGGCCTGCGCTTCAAGCGCCGTTACGCCATCGACGACAATTACATGTTCACCGTCACCCAGACGGTCGAGAACAGCTCCGGCCAGCCGGTGTCGCTCTCCGCCTTTGGCCGCATCGTGCGCGTCGGCGAGCCGCCGGCCTCCGCGACGTATCTGCTGCATGAAGGCCCGCTCGCCGTGCTCAACGGCACGCTGCATGACGGCGGATGGTGGGCGTCGCCGGACAAATATAACTATTCCGATGTGAAGAAAGGCCCGGTGATCGATACCACCACCGGCGGCTGGCTCGGCTTCACCGACAAATACTGGCTCACCGCCCTCATCCCGGCGCAGCAGGCGCCCGTCACCACGAAGGTGCGATATAATGGCGAGGGCCATCGCGACGTCTTCCAGGCCGATTTCTACGGCAGCGAGCAGCTGGTGCCGGCGCATGGCGCGCTCAGCACCGAGGACCGGTTCTTCGCCGGCGCCAAGGAAGTGCATCTTCTCGACTACTACGAGAGCGCGCTCGCCATCCCGCGCTTCGACCGGGCGATCGATTTCGGCTTGTTCTATTGGATCACCAAGCCGATCTTCCTGGCGCTCGACTTCTTCTCCACGCGCATCTTCTACGACGCGTCCGGCAGCTTCGGCCTCTCCATCCTGCTGCTCACACTGTGCATCAAGGGGCTGTTCTTCCCGCTCGCCAACAAATCCTACCGCGCGATGGGCAAGATGAAGGCGCTGCAGCCGGAGATGCAGAAGCTGCGCGAGCGCTTCGGCGAGGACAAGGCGCGGCTCAACCAGGAGATGATGGCGCTCTACAAGCGCGTCGGCGCCAATCCCATGGCCGGCTGCCTGCCGATCTTCATCCAGATCCCGGTGTTCTTCTCGCTCTATAAGGTGCTCTACGTCACGATAGAGATGCGGCACGCGCCGTTCTATGGCTGGATCCGCGATCTCTCGGCGCCCGATCCGACGAGCTTCGCCAACCTGTTCGGGCTGCTGCACTTCACCCCGCCGAGCATTCTCATGATCGGCGCGTGGCCGCTCATCATGGGCGTCACGATGTTCCTGCAGCAGAAGCTCAACCCGGCGCCGCCCGACCCGATGCAGGCCAAGATGTTCATGGCGCTGCCCTTCGTCTTCACTTACATGCTGGCGCAGTTCGCCTCGGGCTTGGTGATCTATTGGGCGTGGAACAATTTGCTGTCGATCACGCAGCAATGGCTGATCATGCGCCAGGCCGGCGTCACCCGCGCCAAGCCGGTCAAGACCTAGACGCGATGCCGGACGCTGTCCATCCGGCCGAGGCAGCGGTCGATGCCGCTGCGGTCGAGCACGGCCGGCTGCTGTTCGCGGCATCTTGCCGGTTCATCGCCGGCGCCGCCGACGCCGAAGGGATTCCGCCCGGCGCCTTGCCCGAGATCGCTTTCGCCGGCCGCTC